>JADZAF010000370.1 GCA_020852755.1 Bryobacterales bacterium | reverse complement strand
TGCCGCTGAACATGGTCCAGACCGTCGGCCACACGCAGGTGCGCGGCATCGCGGTGGGACAGGAAGACAAGCGGGCGACCCCGGAGCAGATGGAACGGATGAAAGCCATGGTGCGCGAGGCCATGGAAGCGGGCGCCATCGGCCTCTCCACGGCGCTCATCTACCCGCCCGCGGTGTACGCGCCTGAAGAGGAGATCGCGGAGCTGGCCAAGGTGGCGGGCGAGTACGGCGGCCGCTACTTCACTCACCTCAGAAACGAGGGCGACCGGCTCCTGGAAGCGATTGAAGAGGCCCTGCGCATCGGCGCTGCGGCGAACACGCCGGTGCACATCTTCCACTTGAAAACAGCAGGGCGGGCCAACTGGGGCAAGATGGAGCTGGCGATCGCGCGCATCAAGGCGGCCCGGGCGGCGGGCCAGGAGGTGGGCGCGGACGTCTATCCGTACGTAAACAACGGCCTGGGGATCCGGGCGCTGATCCATCCGCGGCATTCGGCGCTGGGGCCGGCGGAACTGATGCGCCGCCTGGATGACGCCGCGTCCCGCGCGGAAATCCGCCGCGAGATGGAGACCGGCACGGGCTGGGAGAACTGGTTCGCGCACGTGGGGCACGATTGGGACCGCGTGGTGGTGGCCAGCATCGAGGCGCCCGCCTACGCGGCGCACAACGGGAAATCGATCGGCGAGATTGCGCGGGCGGTGCGGCAGGATCCCTGGGAGGTATTCTTCGGCATCGCCCGGACGGGCGCCTTCGCGATGCCGCAGAGCATGTCGGAGGCCAACAAGATGGCGGCCATGCGGCAGGAATTCGTCTCCTTCGATACCGACGCGGGGCCGGCCGCCGGCGGATCGGCCAGCCATCCACGCGCCTTCGGAGCCTTCCCGCGGATCCTGGCGCGCTACGTGCGCGACCTGGGGGCGCTGACGCTGGAAGCCGCCATCCACCGCATGAGCGCCGTGGCGGCCAACGAGATCATGGCCTGGGACCGGGGGCGGCTGAGCGTGGGGCTGGCCGCCGACATCGTGGTCTTCGATCCGGAAAAGATCCGCGACCGGGCCACCTTCGGCGAGCCGGCCGTGATTTCGGAAGGGATGGCGCTGGTTCTGGTGAACGGCGTGCCGGTGATCGAGGACGGCCAATATACCGGGGCCGCGCCGGGACGCATTTTGCGGCGGCCGGGCTCGCGCGGAAAGTAGCGTGCGCGGCGGCGGTCAGCGGCGCGACGGCTGCCCGGGGCGCGAAGGCCAGTCGTTGAACTGCCCTGGTCCTCCGGTGCGCCTGGGTGTATCAGGCCGGGGCGGCATGTCGGGATCCGGCCGGTTCCAGCCGCCTTCCGAGATGGCGGGGAACTGTTCGGCCAGGCCTTCCTTCAACTCCACTCCGAGTCCCGGCTTCTCCGGGATTGTGTAATAGCCGTTCTTCACCCCGAACCACTCCTTGAACAGCGCGTCCTTGAGCGGGTTGGGGGTCATGTTCGATTCGAGCATGTAGCGGTTGGGGACCGCCGCCATCAGGTGGGCGTTGGCGATGGCCACCAGGTTGTCCTGCCAGTTGTGGGGGCAGATGAGCTTGCCGCGAGTGTGGGCCATGCGCGCCTGGTGCCAGCATTCCGTCAGGCCGGCGTCGTCGGTCCCGGGCTGGACGATGTCGTAGGCGCCGCTGTCCATCCACTCGACCAGGTCGTGGCGGTTGTGAACCGTCTCGCCGCCGGAAATCTTCACCGTGCGGAGGGCCTGGCGGATGGTGAGGTAGTCGTCAATGATCTTCCGGGTGGGTTCCTCCCACCAAAGCACCTTGAGGTCCTCGAGCACCGGCGCGATCTCCAAACACTGCTCGAGGGTCCAGCGCTGGTTGGACTCCTGGATCAGGTCGAAATCCGGCCCGACCGCCTTGCGCATCTCGCGCAGATAGGGGATGTACTCCCGGATGGAGCCGAAGCTTTCAAACGCGCCGCCGGGACGGAACTTGAAGGCGGTGTATCCGGCGGCCTTGTAGCGGAGCGCCTCCTTGACGAGGTTCTCGGGCCCGGGGAACCTGGAGCCTTTGCGCCAGGAGAATTCCCCTCCGCTGGCATAGGCCTGGATGCGCGTCACCGGCTCGGTGTCGGTCGCCAGGATTCTGTACAGCGGCACTCCCTTGGCCTTCCCGATGATGTCCCACAGGGCCACGTCCACGCCCGCCCAGACGGCCCTGGGGCCCCGGCCCGCAATGCCTCCGGCCAGGTACTCCACCTCGAACGGGTTCCGGCCCAAAACCACGGGCCGGACCACCTGCTCGAGGTACTGCTTCATGGCAGCGGGGCCGTTATAGCGGCTGCAGGCGCCGATGCCCTTCAGGCCGGCGTCGGTGGAAACCTCGACGATCACCGATTCGGTCTTCCAGATAATGCTGTTTCTGCCGCCGTCGGCCCACTCCTCATCGGGCTTGAGCCGGTAGCCGAGGTTGATCAGGTCGACGCCGGTGATCTTGAGCTTCTCGCGGCGAACGCCGTCCAGGGGTGAGATCCGGTCCTTCGGCAGGGACGCAGCTCCCCGCCTCTGCGCGGCCGGCGCCGGCATCGCGGCCGCGGCCGTCAGCGAACCCATGAATCGCCGTCTTGTTGCAGACATCTGGTCACTCCTTACCGTTTCCGTCCCGGCCGGCTCGTGGCCGGCCGCGCGCCGGTTGGCCCGCAGGTTCAGTATCCGGTGAAGCCTTCCGTTTCGATCTGCGCCTCGGGAATCCGCAACTCATCCCGCAGCACGCCGGTCAAGCCTTCGACCATCAGAGGCGGCCCGCAGAGATAGAACCGCCGTTCATGGTAGTCCGGCACCTCCTCCCGGATCAAGGCGGCGTCGATGCGCCCTGTCCGCCCGGTCCAGCCACTGCCGGCCCGGCTGAGGGTGTGGACGACCTTGATGCGCGAACCGGCCTCCTGCATAGCGTCGAACTCGGCCTTGAACGCAACTTCTTCCAAGGTGCGGTTGGCATAGAGCAGGCAGATGCCGGTGTCGAGCTGTTTGTCGAAGGCGTAGCGAACCATGCTGCGCAGCGGAGTGATGCCGATGCCTCCCGACAGCAGGGCGATCTTCGCGAATTCGCCTTCGAAAGTGAACTTCCCCATGGGATAGGTGACGGAGACCGGGCAGCCGGGCCCGGTCCGGTCAAGCATCCGGGAAAAGGCGCTTTGGGTAATTCGCTTGGTGACCTCGAGATAGCCCTCTTCGGTGGGAGAGTTGGAAATGGAGAGGTAGCGCGTGAAGCCGGCTTCCGGCCGGAGGCTGAGGGAGAGATACTGCCCCGGCTTGAACCGGACGCGATCCGGAGCCGCCAGCCGGAAGCTCTTGATGCTCGGGGTGCGGGGGATGACTTCGAGCACGGTGGTCTGCAGCTGGACCGAAGCCTCCGAGCCGTCCTGGGGGGAGAGGGCGAGCGGATTGAATTCGCTCTTGCCGGCTCCGCAGACGGGACAGCAGAATTCGGCGGGCAGGGCTTCGAAAGGGGTTCCCGGCGGGATACCCTGCTCCGGCAATCCCTGCTCCGGGTCATAGACGAAACCGCACACCGAACACTCGAACTTCCTCATCTCGCCCTCCCCGGGAACGGGACCCAACGGCCGGACGCGCAGCGGGCGCAGTCCGGGGCAGGTCCTGGCTTCTCTAATCCACTTCCACGAATCTTGTCCCCGCCGTGTTGCAGGTCGGGCAGACCTCGGGTGGGGCGCCGAACTCGATGTGGCCGCACACCGGGCACAGGTAGAACCGCACCTCCTGGAGGTCCTTGCCTTGCTGAACGGCCTCCAGGGCCCGCTTGTACAGCTCGGCATGCACGGCTTCGGCCTGGAGCGCGTAGCCGAACATCAGCTTGGCGCGGTGTCCTTCGGCCTGCGCCTCCTGGAGCATGGGAGGATACATGGTAGTGCACTCGTAGGTTTCCCCGTCGATGGCCGCCTGAAGATTCTCGCCCGTGGAGCCGATTCCATCCTGGGCTCTGAGGTGCCCTTCGGCGTGGATGCGCTCCGCCTCGGCCGTGGTCCGGAACAGGCGGGCGACATTGGGGAAACCTTCCTGCTGGGCCTTCCTGGCGAAGGCGCGGTACTTCTGGTTGGCCTGGCTCTCTCCGGCAAATGATTCCTTCAAGTTGTTCAGTGTGCTCATAGTGATCTCCAAGCTGCGGTCAGCGGTGAATTGCCAAACGTCCTCTCTCTTTTCGATATTACGATAAAAAGAGCGTAACATATAAAAGCTTTCGGGTCTGATTGCGATGGCGGCGCTCCGTGCCGCTCTTCGATCCTTTCCGGGGGGCCGCCGGGCGCCGGCCTGAGTGCTATACTTGAACCCCGGTTTCAACAATGACCCGCAATCCTGGCACGCACGGCGTGCGCGGAGCCCGTTCCGGGAAGTCCCGCTACAGCGTCCCCAACCTCGAGCGCGCCCTGCGCATCCTGGAACTGCTTCCGGACTATCCGGCCGGCCTCTCGCAGAGTGAGCTGGCCGCGCGTCTGCGCTGCGCCAAGACCAGCATCTTTCGCATCACCTCCACCCTGCTCGAATGGGGATACCTGGAGCGCAAGGAAGACCAGCGCAGCCTGCTGCTCAGCCGCAAGCTTCTCGCGCTGGGGACCAGGGCATTACACGAAAGAGACCTTATTGGGACGGCCATCGGCGTGATGCGCGAGCTGCGCGACCGGCTCAAGGAGACGGTCCTGATCGGCACCCTGGCCGGCGGTGAATTCATCGTGCTGGAGCAGGTGCTGGGATCGCATCCCTTCAAGTTCTCCGTGGATGCCGGAGCCAGGCTGCCGCTGCACACCGCCGCGCCCGCCAAAGCCCTGATCGCGTATCTGCCCGAGAGGGAGCGGGAGGCGCTGATCGCCCGGATCGGCTTCGTGCGCTTTAACAGTGCCACCATTACGAACGCGCCGAGGTACCGGCGGGAACTGGCGGGTGTTCGCAGGCTCGGCTACGCCGTTGACCGGGGCGAGCAGCTTTCGGGCATCCACTGCGTGGCGGCTCCCGTGCTGGGCCGTCACGGTTATCCCATCGCCTCCATCTGGACCACCGGCCCGTCGGACCGGATGCGGGGCGAGGATCTGGCGGCGGTCGGAGAGCGCGTGGCCGCGGAGGTGGCAACGGTCTCCGCGCGGCTGGGATACGAGGCGCCGCGATCCTGGCAGGCCACAAGCGCGGGATAGGTTCTTCCCGCGTCGATTGCAGGGGGCCGGGTGAGCGGCCATTGCGGGGATTGAAGCGCCGCGCGACCGGGCGGTTCCGCAGACTGCGCTCCAGACACGGCCCCCTGGCCTGATCGTGGTTGAGGGCGGCGCCGTCCTTTGACAACACCGCATGTGCCGGAGGAGGCCGCTGGAAACACGCGCCGGCGGCGGGGACCGCGCCCCCGCGACGGCCCACGGCGGGTTCGGCGATTGATAGACTGATGCGGAACAGCAAAGAACGCCCGCGGAAGCCGGGTTCCCGGGTGGAGGAGGTGCAGGGCATGAACAGGCGTGGATTCGTGAAAGGGATGCTGGGTGCGCCGGCCATTTTGGGATTTCCAGCCATCGTTCCCCGCAAGGTGCTCGGAAAGGGTGTGACCGCGCCGAGCGACCGCATCACCATGGCGTCCATCGGCGTAGGCTCCATGGGCACGGGCGATCTGATGTCGTTCCTCACGCGCGACGAGGTGCGGGTGGCGGCGGTCTGCGATGTGCGGGAAGGGGCCCGGCAGCGGGCCAAGCGCCTGGTGGACCAGAGGAACGGCGACACGGCCTGCGCCGTCTACAACGATTTCCGCGAGCTGCTGGAGCGCAGGGACATCGATGCCGTGAGCATCGCGCCGGGCGAGCGCTGGCACGCCCTGATCTCGATGGAGGCCGCCCGCCGGGGAAAGCACATCCACTGCCAGAAGCCTCTGGCGCTGACCATCGCGGAGGCCAAGGCCCTGAGGGAAACGGTGCAGCGCTGCCGCGTGGTTTTCCAGCTGGGGGCGCAGCAGCGCTCCAGCGCGGAGTTCCGGTTCGCGGTCGAACTGGTGCGCAACGGGCGGATCGGACAACTCCAGACTATCGCCATCGGCTCGGCCGGAGGCGGCCGCAGCGCGCTGCCGCTGGGTCTGGGCTTCACTTCCATGCCCGCCGAGCGCCCGGCCCCGGTCCCGCCCGGCCTGGACTGGGACCTGTGGCTGGGGCCGGCGCCCTGGGCGCCCTACAGCGACCTGCGCTACACGCGCACCTGGATGTCGATCTACGACTACGGACTGGGCGGCATCGGCGGCGAGTACGGCGTCCACGACGTGGACGTCGGCCAGTGGGCCAACAACTCCGACGACACCACCCCGGTCAGCGTCGAAGGCACCGGCGAGCTGTATCACGACATACGCGACACTCTGACGCTGTACGACATCGAGTACACTTACGCCAACGGCGTCCGCATGCTCCTCATGGACCTGGTGACCGCCCGGAAACGTTTCTGGCAGTTCCAGTTCGGCGAGAGCGTGAAAGGCGTCAGCGTGGGGTTGATCCTGATCGGCACCGAGGGCTGGATCTGGGTCAGCCGCGCCGGGATGCGCACGCATCCCGAATCGCTGATGCGCACCGTGCTGGGGCCGAACGACGTGCGCGTGCTGCGCAGCGACGACCACAAAGGCAATTTCCTGGACGCCGTGCGGACCGGGCAGCCCACGGTGTGCCCGGTCGAAGTGGGAGTGCACGACGAAATGATCTGCCAGATGGGAGACATCGCCGTGCGGATGAAACGCAAGCTCTACTGGGATCCGGTCAGGGAAATGTTCAAGGACGATGAAACCGCCAACCGGAAACTGGGGCGCGTGATGCGCAGCCCGTGGCGTCTGGAAGTGCCGGGCCCGGCCGGGCCGGTAAGTTGAGGACGAGGGGGCAAGTATGCGGACCTTGATGCTTCTGGTTTTTGCCGGCATGGCGGCCGCCCATGCGCAGTCGGTCCGGCTGGAGGACTGGGCGCGGCTTCGCACCGCGGCGGCTCCTTTGCTCGGCTGGAAAGTCGGAATCGACGCCCGCCACCTTCCGCAGCTCACCTTCTGGGAGGCCGCGGCGAAGGCGGATGCGCTGGGGGTGGGGAACATCGCGGTTTCCAGTTCGCAGACGCTGAGCCCGGAGATCCCCAAGAAGGTGGACTGCAACCTGGCGCCGGGTGAGATCAACGCCGTGAAGGAACGGCTGCGGCTGCTGAATCTGAAGATGCCGGTCTACTTCGCGGACGTCGGGGGCGCCGGGCAAAGCGGGCTGCGCGAGCTCTTCAGCTTCGCCAGGGAACTGGGTGTGGAGACCATCGTTACGGATCCCGCGCCCGGCTCTCTTGAAGCGCTTGAGCGGCTGGCTACCGAATTCGCCGTCAACGTTGCGTTCCACGGGCGCGCGGATATGAAGAAGGCCCTGGCGGCGGTGGAGGGCCGCGGCCCGCGCCTGGGGGTTTACGCCGATACGGACAATGCCCTGGAGTCGCTCGGGCTTCTCAAGAGCAGGCTGCTGGCGCTGAACCTGCGAGGTTCGAACCCGCCCGGCCTGGCGGAGTTCTTTGGCGAACTGGCGCGCCTGGAGTGGAAGCCCTCGCTGATCACCGTGGATGCCGGCGGCAGGGATCCTTTCGAACCCCTGGAGACCGCGCTGCGGCCCGTGATCGTGGAGCGTGTGAGCATGATTTCGAAGACGGCGGCGATCCGCGGGCCCGACCGCCTCTCTCCCCAGGAGAGGCAGAAGGTGGAATCCTCCCTGCCGCGCCAGGCTCCGGCCAAACCCAAGCGCCCGCGCAGGCTGCTGGTGATGGACCTGAATGTGTGCTACCCAGGGCACCGCTCCATCCCGCACGTCAACCTGGGACTGGAACTGATGGGCCGCAATACCGGCGCGTACGAAGCGGTGTTCAGTAACGACCTGGACAATCTCAAGTTCCCCAGGATCCGGCAGTTCGACGCCGTGTTCCTCAACAACACCGTGGGCATGATCTTCGTCGACCCAGAGGTTCGCGAAGGACTGTTGCGTTTCGTTCGGGAGGGAGGAGGACTGGCCGGAATTCACGGCGTCAGCCACGCTTCGATGGACTGGCCCGAGTTCAGTGAGATGATCGGCGCCTGGCGCGGGGTCCACCGCGAGCCCACCGAGCAGGCGGTGGTGAGGATCGACGATCCCGCCAGCCCGCTCACCGCCGCCTTCCAGGGCAAGAGCTTCGTCTACCAGGACGAGTTCTTCCGGTTTCCCGCGGGGCCCTACTCGCGGGACAAGCTGCGGGTGCTGCTGAGTATGGACGTCGGGAAGACGGATATGAACCAGGGCCGGCCCTGCTTCCAGCCCTGCTCGCGGCCCGACCATGATTACGGCATCAGCTGGATCCGCAGCTACGGCAAAGGCCGGGTTTTCTTCGCCACGCTGGGACACGCGCCCACGTTGTTCATGACGCCGCCGCTGGCCGCCTATCTCCTGGCGGGAATCCAATTCATTCTGGGCGACCTGGACGCGGACACCACGCCCAGCGCGAAGCTGGCGGGGGGGAAGCGCGCGCGCACGGCGGCGGAACTGGAACCGCTGCTGGCGAAGATCGCACGCTACCAGTATGGCGACGATCCGGAGCCCGCCACCCTGCTGGACGAACTGGTGACCGATTCGCTGGGCGCGCCGGAGCTGCGCAGGGCCATCGAGGCCCGGCTGCTGCAGTTTCTCCAGTCCGATGCCACGCCGGCCGGCAAGAACGCGGCCTTCCGGGAACTCAGCCTGATCGGGACGGACGCCTCGGTGCCGGTGCTGGCGCCCCTGCTCGAGCGGGCCGAAACCGCCGAGATGGCGCGCTATGCGCTGGCGGCCATTCCGGGCGAGGCGGCCGGCGAGGCACTGCGCAACAGCCTGAGCCGCGCTCCCAGCGAGCGAATCCGGTTGGGGATGATCGCTTCGCTGGGTCATCGCCGGGACGCTGGAGCGGTACCCGCCCTGGCGGCTTTGCTTTCCTCTTCGAACCGGGAGACGGCTGCCGCGGCGGCGGCGGCGCTGGCCGGTATCGCGGACCGGCGCTCGCTGGATGCGCTCGGAAGCGCGGTCAAATCCGGCGGACCCGCGCGGGAAGCGATCGCCGAGGCGTACCTGGCTTGCGCGGACCGTCTTGCGGAGGGCGGAGACAAGGCCGCCGCGGCGCGCGCGTACCGGCAGATGACCGGGGCCGCGGAGCCGGCCATGATTCGCACGCGTGCTCTGACGGGAGTCGCCGCCGTCGAGGGCCGCAATGCCGTGCCCGTGCTGCGTTCGGAACTCGCGTCCGGCGATCTGGAACGACAGGCGGTGGCGCTGGGGCTTCTGCAAGCGATGCCGGGCGCGGAGATCACCCGGGTGCTGATCGCACAGTTTCCGAAGCTGCCGCCGCCCGGGCAGGTCCGGCTGCTGACCGCCCTTGCGGAGCGGGCGGACCCGGCGGCCAAGCCTACCGTGCTGGCGGCCCTCAAGGGCGGTGCGCCCGGGGTGCGGGCCGCGGCCCTGGCGGCCCTGGGGAAGCTGGGCGATGAATCCGCCGTCACCGTGCTGGCCGAGACGGCCGCGAGCGGGCAGGGAGCCGAGCAGGCGGCCGCCCGCCGCAGCCTGTACAGCCTGCGCGGCGCTGGAATTGACGACGCCATCATCCGGGCCATGGGACCGGCCACGGGCAAGGTGAAGACCGAACTCATTACCGCGGCGGGGGAGCGCGGCTCCACGGCCGCCGCCGGAGCCCTGGCCGACGCCGCCGGAGCGACGGATCCCGAGATCCGCCGCGCGGCGCTGCGCGCCCTGAGGACCGTGGGCGGGGCGGGACAGACGCAACCCCTGCTGGACCTGCTGCTGAAGGCCTCTTCGCCCCAGGAGCGAAGGGACGCTACGCAGACGCTGGCCGCCGTCCTCAGACGCTCGCGGCCCGCGCCGGTCGGCCCGGTCATCTCGGCGTATCAGGGCGCGACGGCACGCCCGGCGCGCGTCAGCCTGCTGGAAGTGCTGGGACAGACTTCCAGTGACGAAGCCCTCCCGCTGCTGCGCAAAGGCATTTCGGACCCCGATCCGGAGATCGCGCGGGCCGCCGTCCTGGCGCTGAGCGACTGGGACCACCCCGGCCCGCTGATGGATCTGCTGGCCCTGGCCCGGAGCGCCCCACGCGCCGAGGCCGGATCCGAGCCGGCCCCCGGCCAGCGCCGCCCGCGCGGAGGCCCTCCGCCCACGGGCAACCTGCAGGTGCTCGCCGTGCGCGGCGTGCTCAAGTTGCTGGTGCTGCGGTCGGAGCGTACGCCGGAGGAGAGCGCGAAGCTGTTGAGCGAGGCGATGACTTTGTCCACGCAGAACGCCGAGAAACAGGCCGTCCTCTCGCTGCTATCCTACTTCCCCTCCAAGGAATCGCTGGACGTGGCGGAGGCTGCTATGCGCGACCCGGCCGTGGCGAACGAAGCCAAGATCGCCTTTGACCAGGTGAATGAAGCGCTGAAGTTGCAGTGAGGGAGGTGGCATGCTGCGAGTACTGTTGTTTGCCGCGGCGGCGGCAGCCGTGTGCGGGATGAGCGCGGCGCAACCGGCCGACGATGCGCGGCCCGCTACATCGAATGTTCCCGGCGCGGAATATCCCCGGATTCACCCCGATCTTCGCGTCACCTTCCGCGTCCACGCCCCGGAAGCCCAAAAGGTGCAGGTAATTCCCGGCGGCAACGACAACGGCCTGGGGAAGGGACCGTTCGACATGACGCGGGACGGCCAGGGCTACTGGACGGCGACTACGGCGCCCGCCGTGCCCGGCTTCCACTACTACTGGCTGCTGGTGGACGGCTTCGCCTGCAACGATCCTTCCAGCCGGACGTTCTTCGGCTGGAACAAGGAGAGCAGCGGCGTCGAGGTTCCCGATAGAGCCCTGGACTTTTATGACCCGAAGGACGTGCCGCACGGCGAGGTGCGCAGCCGCTGGTACTTCTCGAAGACGACCGGCAGGTGGCGGCGGGCGATGGTCTACACGCCGCCGGATTACGACCGGAATCCGCGGGCGCGCTACCCGGTGCTGTACCTGCAGCACGGCTCCGGCGAGAACGAGCGGGGCTGGTCGGAGCAGGGAAGGATGAATTTCATCCTCGATAACCTGCTGGCGGAGAAGAAGGCGCAGCCCATGATCGTGGTGATGGAGAACGGGATGGTGGCCTCGCGGCCCGGGGCGACACCGGCGCCCGCCCAGCCGGGGTCGAGGCCGCGGCAGAACGAAGCGTTTCCGGAGGTGGTGGTCTCCGACCTGATTCCCATGACCGATGCCGCCTACCGCACGCTGTCCGACCGGGAGCATCGCGCCATCGCGGGCCTGTCGATGGGCGCCGGGCAGGCGCTGCAGATCGGGATCGCCAACCTGGACAAGTTCGCCTATATCGGAGCCTTCAGCGGCGTCTCCCGAAACCTGCCTTCCGATCTTTCCGAAATCAAGAAGCGCGTGCGGCTGCTGTGGTTCGGGGCGGGCACGGCCGAGCCCGCGCGCATGACCTCGGCCAGGGAGACGGTGGAGATGCTGAAGAAAGCCGGAGTGGCGGCGGTCTGGTTCGAGGCGCCGGGCACATCGCACGAGTGGCAGACGTGGCGCAAGTGCCTGTACGACTTCGCCCCCCGGCTTTTCCGGAAGTGAGGGTTGGGCTTCCGGCAGCCGCGGCGCAGCGAATAACCCGATGGGAACGCCGTTCCCGGGCCGCGACCGGAGAGAGCGGTGGAATGGAACGGCAGAGGCCGATTGAACATCCGCTTGCAGATCCAAAACCTGCCCCGGCGCAGATGAATCGGCTCTACAGTTGAAGGTTCCAATGCGCGG
>JADZAF010000369.1 GCA_020852755.1 Bryobacterales bacterium | reverse complement strand
CGGTTCGTTCAAGCGCGCTCCGTGCAGCCCCTGGCCCGCGTGGCTCTCGCGGTCCTGGCGCTCAACGCGGCGCTTTTCTTCCTTCCCCCGGGAAGGCTGGCCCGGGCAGCCAGTTTCCGGGCCGTCCGGAACATCGACCGGGAAGTGACTGCCGCCCTCGAATCCATCGCCTCCCTGCGAAACAGGACCCCGCTGGCCATCATTCATTACGGAGCCATCACCAGCTGGCGGCAGTTGGAGTACTATTTTCCCGGCGACTTCGTGTTCGTGGTCTCTCAGAATCCCGCGGACGCCACTGCGCGCGAAGAACCCTGGCTGTTTCACAACCGGAGGCGCCGGCCGCTCGAGCGCGCCGGCAACGCCATCCTGCTGCCGGACCGGTGCCGGATCGTCTGCCTGCTGCCGCCCGGACAGAAATCCTCCGCCGTGCTCTCTCCGGGCGGGGGCTGGATCGAACACGGTCCGGTCGTCTACTCCGATTCCATTTCCGGCGGGATCCTCACCATCGGCGGGCAGCGTTTCCTGGGGCCGCGATAGTCACCGCCGGTAACCTTTGCCGGACCCCGCACGCCGCACCAGTCATATGGGTTTTCCCGCGAATCTCGCACTCCTTGCGCTGGTACTGCCGCTGGCCGGCGGCGCTTTCGCGCAAAGTGCGGGACTGGCTCGTTCCGAGAGGGTGGAAATGCCCTCCCGGGTTGACAGCAACAGCCCGGCATTCTGGCACGACGGCGAATTAACTGTTCTTAACTCCTGGGGCTTTCCTGCTTTGAGCCGCGGGCCCGACCAGTTCCAGCAGCAGTTGGCCGATCCCATCGAATTGGACGATCAGGAGCACCTCCCGCTTTGGATCGAGGCCGTGTGGAAAGATCCCGACGGCGTTCTCTACGGCTGGTATCATCACGAGCCGCAGAACCTGTGTCCCGGAACCACGCTCACGGCGCCCCGCATCGGCGCGGTGGTCTCCTTCGATGGCGGCCGGACGTTCCGCGATCTCGGCATCGTCCTCGAGTCCGGCGATCCGGTGGACTGCAGCGCGAAGAACGGCTTCTTCGCCGGCGGGCACGGCGATTTCTCCGTAATTCCAGGGCGTTACCGAAAACACCTCTACTTCCTTTTCACGAATTACGGCGGAAGCCGCGAGAGCCAGGGAGTGGTAGTGGCGCGGATGGCGATCGCCGACCGCAACAGCCCCGCGGGCGCGGTCTGGAAATACTACGCCGGCAACTGGACCGAACCCGGCCTCGGCGGACGCACCACCCCGATCTTCCCAGCCCAGGTGAACTGGCAGCGGCCCGACGCCGATTCCCTTTGGGGGCCCTCCGTCCACTGGAACACCTACCTCCGCAGCTACGTGATGCTCCTGAATCGCTCCTGCTGCAGCCCCGGTTGGCCCCAGGAAGGCATCTACATCAGCTACAACCGCGACCTCGGCAACCCGAGCGGATGGACGCGGCCGACCGCGCTGTTGCGGCCCAAGGGCTGGTATCCCCAGATCCTCGGCACCCGGCCGGGAGACAGCGACACGCGCGCCGGCCAAACCGCCAGGTTGTACGTGAACGGCGTCTCGGAGTGGACCATCTGGTTCAACAGGACGCCGCTGCCGCCCGAGGAAGATCCCGTCCCCGAACCCGGTTTTCACTGGTAATCCGGCGCAGGGCCAATCCCATTTCCGGACATGCGGTCCCACAACGGGACGCGCGCCGCGGCACAACCTGCTCACCGGTAACGAGGTCCGGGTGGCCGGCCGCTTGCCCCTCCCAGTGCGATCCATGACCACAACCGGCCATACCGAGCCGCGACCGGAGGGAGCGGTGGAATTTTCCCTCGCGCGGTTCGAGAGAGGTGCCAGGGAATCTTGCCCGCATTCATAAGGGACGTCTGCTTCGGATGGCGCCTGCTGCGCCGCCGCCTTGGGTTCACCGCCGTCGTCATGCTCACGCTTGGTCTGGGCATCGCCGTGAACACCATGGTTTTCAGCTGGATCGACTCGGTCCTGCTCCACCCTTTTCCCGGAACCGGGGATCCACGGGAACTCGCCCTCATAGAGACCGTCACTCCCACTGGCGAGTATCTCGTGAACACTTCCTATCTCGACTATCGCGATTATCGAGACAACCTGAAACTCGTTTCCGGAGTTGCACTCGGCCGCTTCACGCCTCTCAGTGTCGGAGCGGACGGACGAACTGCCCGGGCCTGGGCGGAACTGGTTTCGGCCAACTACTTCGATCTCCTGAAGGTCAAGCCGCTGTTGGGACGCACGTTTCTTCCCGAAGAAGGGCGCGACCAGGAGGGCTCCGCCCCGGTCGCCGTGCTCAGCTATGCCATGTGGCAGTCCCGCTTCAACGGCGATCCGAAGATCGTGGGCAAAACCATTCGCCTGAACCGGCACACTCTGACCATCGTCGGCGTGGCGCCCAAAGGCTTCCGCGGCACCACCGCCGGGGTCGTTTACGACGTCTGGATGCCCATCACCATGGCGACCGCCATGGGCACCGGCACCGGCACCCTGCGCTACCGGGGAACCCGCGACCTCACGTCCACCATCGTGCGCCTGAAGCCCGGCGTCGGCATCGAGCAGGCCCGCGCTGAAGCGGCCGCGCTGGGCAAGCGGCTCGCCATGGCCTATCCCGCTACCAACCGGGGCATTGACCTCACCGTCACCCCGCTCTGGCGGGGACACCTGGGAGCGCAGGGCATGCTGCTGCAGCCGCTGCGCATCCTGATGGCGCTCTCCCTGCTTCTGCTGCTGATCGTCTGTGCGAATGTCGCCAACCTGCTGCTGGCGCGCGCCGTTTCCAGACAGAAGGAATTCGCCATGCGGCTGGCCCTCGGCGCCCGCCGTTCCCGCCTCGTGCTGCAACTGCTCATCGAGACCCTCCTGCTCGCCGCCGGCGGCGCCGTTGTGGGCATGGTCCTGGTGCTGTGGCTGGGACAGTCGATCTTCTTCCTCCGCCCCGTGGCCGATATTCCCCTGGACTTCGGGGGCGGCCTCAACCTCTCCACCCTCCTCTTCACGCTGCTGGTTACCGTGCTCGCGACCCTGCTGTCCGGCACGGCGCCGGCCCTGCTCAGCGCCCGCGCCGATCTCAACGAAACCTTGAAGGAGGGCGGCCGCAGCGGAGGCGCGGGCTCCGGCTCGCATCGCCTGCGCGGCCTGCTGGTGGTTGCCGAAATGGCCCTGGTGATGGTGGCGCTCACCGGCGCCGGCCTCTTCTACCGCAGTTTCAGGAACGCGAGCGGTATCAACCCCGGCTTTGACCGCTCCAACATCTCGGTATCGCAGTTCTATCTTTCCAACGCGGGCTACTCCGCCGAGGAGCAGCGCGATTTTTGCCGCGCCCTGCGCGAGCGGCTGGAGTCGCACCCGGGCGTCGTCGGTGTGACGTACTCCGACGTGATTCCCATGTCCACCGCCTCAGGCGCCGGACACACTCCCTGGCACCAGCTCGACGTCGAAGGATACATCCCTTCGCCGAAAGAGCAGATGCTCACCCACCGCGCCACGGTTCCGCCCGGCTACTTCAACCTGCTCGGCATCCGTTTGCTGGAAGGCCGCGAGTTCACGGAGCTGGACTCGGCCGACGCCCCTACGGTGATCATCGTCAACCAAACCTTCGCCCGGCGCTTCTATCCGGGCAGAAGCCCGGTTGGCCGTAAGGTCCGTGTGGGGACACGGCAGGCGACGATAGTTGGTTTGGTCCGGGACAGCAAATACCACACTCCCATCGAGGGCCCCACTCCCTTCTTTTACATACCGTTCCGCCAGTGGTTCGCGCCCGGTCTCAATTTCTCGGTCTTCATCAAAACCGCGGGCGACCCCCTGCGCATGACCCCGGTGCTGCGCCAGGAGGCCCTGGCGTTGAACCAGGACGCGATCTTCAGCACCCGGCTGCTCTCCGAGGCCAACACCGCCTCGCTGTTCGCGCAGCAGGCCGCGGCCGGACTGCTGGGCGTGGTCGGAGCCATCGCCCTGTTGCTGGCGGCCGTCGGCTTGTACAGCGTCATGAGCTACGCCGTGAGCCGGCGCGCCCAGGAAATGGGCATCCGCATGGCGCTGGGCGCGCAGCCGAAGGCCGTGCTCGGACTGGTGCTGCGCGAAGGCCTCCGCCTGACCATCCCCGGACTGCTGGCCGGAAGCGCCATCGCCCTCGCGGCGTCGCGCGTGGTGGGCGCCATGCTGGTGAACGTCAGCGCCGCCGACCCGCTCACCTTCCTCGGCGCAGCCGCCTTCCTGGCCCTGGTAGCCGCATGCGCCAGCTACCTGCCCGCCCTGCGGGCCATGCGCGTGGATCCCGCCGTCGCCCTGCGCGGCGAGTGATCCTTCAGTTCACCAGCGACTGGTAAACCAGCGTGGTGAACTTCTGCTGGATGTCCGTGGCGTTCGGCATCAACTGGATCATCAGCACGATCACCAGGCGGCTCTGCGGATCCACCTGGTACGTGGTCCCGTAGGCCCCGCCCCAGCCGAATGCGCCGGTCTCCGCCATCCCGCTCGCGCCGTACCGGTCCACCGTCTCGAAGCCCAGTCCGAATCCCAGCCCGTCGTTCCCGCGCACCGTGCCGGATTGATTGGTGGTCATCAGCTTCGCCGTGCGGGGCGCCAGGATGCGCACCCCTTCCAGCGCGCCGCCGCTGCGGATGGCTTCCAGAAATCGCGCGTAATCGCGCGCCGTGGAAGTAAGGCCCGCGCCGCCCGCGAAGCTTCTGCGCGGCCCTTCCACGTAGTGGCCCTGTCCCCGGGATCCCTCCGGCGCCCGCACGATCAACCCGTCGCTGCCGCTTGCGTACAGCGTGGCCAGGCGTTCGCGTTCGGCGGGCGGAACAAAGAAGCGCGTGTCCTTCATCCCCAGCGGTCCCGTGATGCGCCGGCGGAGGAACTCGTCCAGCGGCATGCCGGAGGCCTTCTCGACCACGCAGCCCAGAATATCGGTATTGTAGCCGTAGACAAAAGCCTCTCCCGGCTGGGCTACGAACGGCAGCGTGCCCAGACGCTCCATGGTCTCGCAGACCGGCTCGTCCTTGTCGGCGGTGTACCAGCCGTTGCCGGCGGCCGGACCCAGACCCTTGGCCTCATAGGCCGCCGCCACGCGGCTTTCTCTTCCGTAAGAGATGCCGGCCGTGTGTGTGAGCAGATCCTTGATCGTGATGGCCCGCCGGGCATCGGCGATAGAGCCGTCCTCCGTCATCACTGTAGTCTTGCGGACGGTACCGATGAAGTTGCCCACCGGCTCGTTCAGCCCGATCTTGCCCTCCTCCACCAGCGCCAGCACCGCCGCGCTGGTGATGGCCTTGCTCTGCGAAGCGATGCGAAACAGCGTGCCGGCGGTCATCCGCCGCCCGGCTTCCTTGTCGCTCCAGCCCACCGCCTTCTCGTAAACCGGCTTGCCGTCCCGCAGCACCAGGGCCACGGCCCCGGCGATCCGGTTCTGATCCACGTACTGCTCCAGCAGCCGGTCCACCCTGGCCAGCCGCTCGGCGGATAAAGCCCCGCCCGCCGGCTGCGCGGCCGACGGCAGCACGCCCGGACACACCAGCAGCGCCAGCCCGAACAAGGGCGCTCTATGCATACGAATCCTCCATGATGGCTCTCGCTTGATCCTCGATTCCGGCAGACCAGCCGCCGGCCCGAATCCTCACTGTACCGCCTCAGAACCAGCGGCGGCGCGGCTGCGCGTAATCGCGACGAGCGCTTCAAGGCAGGATTTCCGCCCGCCCCGGGGCCCTCCCCCATCTTCCAGGGGGAGGGCTTCCAGGTCCCCGGCCGTTAGAACCGCAGGCGGAGCGAAAGGGTAATCTGCCTGGGTTCGTACAGGCTCAGGCCCAGGCTGCCATGGTTCACGTTGGAGTTCTGGCCGACCTTGGTGTTGGTGGCCGCGTTATCCACCAGAACCGTGCTGACGCTGCCGTTTACGGCGTTGGCATTGAAGTTGGTCGCGTTCAACAGGTTCGTTGCCTCGCCCAGCAGCTCCATCCGCACGCGTTCCGTCAGGCGGAATTGCCGGTTGACGGTGAGATTGACGTTCCGGAAGCCGGGGGTCCGCAGATCGTTCATGAACTTCCCGGTGCTTCCCCAGTAGTACTGATCGACCGCGTACTTGCCGTTGGGAAACTGCACCACCGGCGTCGTGAAGCGGTCCGGGTTCCACTTGAGATAGCGGTACTGCCCGGGTGTGATGATATGACCGTTCGGCAAGGTCACGGAGGTCTTGCCGTCGTACCATCCCTGCAGGTTCTCGGGCAGCTCCTCCAGTTCCCCCTCCACGACATTGCAGCGTCCGTTCAGGCCGCCGCAGCTCGGTCCCCACGGCTGCCCGCTCTGCAGGGTCACTACGGCGCCGAACTGCCAGTCGCCGATCAGCGCCCGCAGAACGCTGTTGCCCGGGTCGAGCCGCTTACCCTTGCCGGTCGGCAGCAGGTAAGAGACAACCGCCACTGCGCGGTGCGGGATGTCGTAATAGAGGTAGCCCCGGTTGTTGTCCAGGTTGCGGTAATCGGTCCCGCCCGAGGGGCTGGTCCCGATTCCCGCCACCTGCGATTCCGCGTAGCTGGCATTCCCCGAACCACCCACAAGGCCCGTGGTCTTGGACCAGTTGTAGTTGAACATCATCTGCAACCCGTTCGAGTAAGCGCGCTCCACCTTGAACTGCAGGGCGTTGTAGTTGGAGAGACCCTGGTTCCCCAGGTAGGTCTGGCCCAACAGAGCAAGGTACGGCTTCTGGGAATTCAGGACCGAGATATTGGCCCCGCTGATGGAGCCGGCAGCCTTGCCGACTAACTGGGTGAGCGGATTGGCAATCTGAACCGAGCCCGGGTTGGTCAAGCCGTTCGAGGCAAGCCAGGCGTTCCGGTATCCCTGCAGCGTCGAATCCGAAAGGGACCAGTCTCCCGCCAGTTGGAAGAGGCGCCAGGGCAGGTCGGAGCCGTGGGAGCCCACGTAGCCCGCCGAAACCAGCCAGGCGCGGCCGAAGCTGCGCTCGATAAAGAAGTTCCATTGGTCCACAAGGCCGTTCCGGTAATACCGGTTGAACAGGTCCACGCTCAATGACGCGTTGGAATTGCCGTACAGGCTCGGGTCCTGCACCGCTCCCTTGGCCGGCACCACCAGGGTGTTCTGCGCGTCGGAGAACGTGCCCACCGGAACCCCGTTGGGAGAAAGGCCATAGGGGATGGCCTGGGCGCCCCCCGAGAAGGCCCCGGTGCCGTACACCAGGCCGTTGGCATTGAAGCCCGTGTTGCTGGGCGTGTATGCCCGGCCGTAACCGCCCCGGAGTACCGTCGCAGGCGTCAACTGGTACGCTATGCCCAACCGCGGCGAGATGTTGTTCCATTGGGTATCCCACAGGTTGCGGGAGTAGCCGTCCTTCCCCGGGAAGGCGATGCAGCCCAGCCCGGCCAGCGGGTGGGACAAAGCTGCGCCTGTCGTGTACGGGTTGGCCCGGGTCAGGTCCAGGCTCGACCCCCGGTTGAAGCGTTCCGTCGGCCCGGGCTGCACTTCATATCTCAGGCCCAGGTTGATGGTGAGCTTGCTGGTGGCCTTCCAGTCGTTCTGCGAGAAGAACGCCAGGTACTTGGCGGCCAGCGCCGGCTTGGTGGTCGTACCCGCCTGCAGCGTATAGCCCCCCACTCCGGTCAGCGCGCTGGCGAAGCTGATGCCGCGCAGCGCCGGGTCCGTGATCAGGCTGGAGTTGCCCCCGCTGAGTCCTCCCAACTGCCCGTTGTGATTGCTCGCGTTCAGCAGCGGGGTCGCGTACAGCAGGTCCGCCCAGTTGCCCAGGTAAACCCGGAACTCGCCGCCCGCCTTGAGGGTCCAGCGATTCACGATCTTGGTGGCGCTGCCGTTCAGAGCGTGGTTGAGCTGGTTCTCCTTCTTGCGCCGCCAGGTGTCGGAGTTCAGATTGGTGATGGGACCGCCGAAGTTCCCGATGGAGGTGGCGGTGCCGTACATGGCGACCAGGCTCTGCACGTTGGCAGGCATGCCCCACTCCGAGTAGTCGAACCCCGTCCCGGCCGGGAATGCCGACGCCGTATTGATGCGCGTCGCGCCGTAGCGGAGGTCCAGCACCGTGCTCGGGTTCAGAGTCACCGTGTCACCCACCGAGGCATAGAAGTTCTCGTCCTTGGTCTGTCCCGGGAAGTTCATGTAGACGAACGGGCTGTCGCCCCAGAAATTCGGCTGGGTGACGGAGCCGCTGGAAAGGCCGCCGCTCAGGTAGATGGAATTCTTCTCCCCCAGCCGGTAGTCCAGGCGCGTGGAGAGCGCGTTGCGCGCGGTCGGCGTGTCGCCCGTGAACCGGTAGTTGTTGTTGTCGAACGCGTCGGTGGGAGTGGCGTTCGGCGCGGGGTAGGCTTGCAGCATCTTGAGGCCGAACGGGTTCGCGTTCGTGATGATGGCGTTGGGATAGGGCATCCGCTCGAAAACCTGGTTGCTCCCCTGGTACGGCTGCGCGGTGAACGGGTTGAAGATCTGCACCGGCACGGGCTTGCCGCTGTTGTCGGCCACCTTGGTCATGCTGAAGTCGCCCTTGCGCTCCCGCTCGGTGGGCACGCGGGCCAGAAAGTTGACCGGGTCCGAGTGGGTGATCCTCGAGAACGAGGCGAAGAAGAAGAGCTTGTCTTTCCCGTTGAACACCTTGGGAATGATCACCGGACCGCCGATGGTGCCGCCTCCCTCGTTCACCCGGTACTTCGGCCGCCGGATGGAGAGCATGTTGTTGTTCAGCCCGTTGGCATTAAACGCCTCGTTCCGCAGCCGGTAGTTCAACGTTCCGTGAAACTCGTTGGTGCCGCTCTTGGTGATCATGGAGATCAGGCCCTGGCCGTTGCCCAGGTCGGCGGCGAAACTGTTGGTGGTGACCCGCACTTCCTGCAGCGTGTCGCGGTCCGGAACCACGGTAGTCTCGTGCCAGGCGGCCCCCTGCACGGAGATCCCGTCCAGCTGTACATCGTTGGTTCCCATCATGCCGCCGTTGATGCGCATGAACGACATGGCCTGGCGGTCGCTGAAGCCCACCCCCATGACCTTGCTGTTGTACATCTTGGGATCGGCCACCACGCCCGCCTGCAGCGTGGCGTAATAGAGCGGGTTGTTGTTGATGTTGGGGACGTTGGCGATTATATTCTGGCTGACCGAGCCCTGCACGGTGGAGTTCTCGGTTTGCAGAACCGCCGCATCCGCGGTCACTTCAATAGCCGTGCTCACGCTGCCCGTTGCCAGTAAGGCGTCCGCCCGCACGGTGGTGGCCGTGCCCATCACAATGCCGGTCTTCCGGTAAACCTGGAAGCCCGGCGCTTCAACCGAAAGCGAGTACCGGCCGGCCGCCAGGTAGGGGACCGTGAATTCCCCCGCGCCGGTCGTCCGGGCCTCGACTGCTACGTTGGTCTCCTCGTTTCTGACGACGACCGTCGCGTTCGGGACCACCGCGCCGGTTGCATCGGTGACGATCCCTGTAATGGAACTGGACCTGACCTGGGCGGAGGCAACACCCAGAATCAGGAGAGACACGGCGATCAGCAGCGCCGTCTTGCGCGTACTTGGCATATTGCACATCTCCTCGGATGAGTTCTCTGGCGAGACGAAATCCCCTGCGTGCCCTGCGCGAACGGCAGAGCCAGCACGCATCGCTGAGGAGAGTATACTACCTCCGGCCGGTTGAACGGTAAATGGGACCTGAATATCCGGCTAGGCCGTTCCCGCCGAGCCGGATTCCGTGCGAGCAGGCCTGACGTTTGGGTTCATCCGAAAGAAATTCGCCGGATCGTACTTGTTTTTCAACGCCGCCAGGCGTTCATATTTCCGGCCGTACGCCGCGCGAACGCTGTCTTCCTCGACGTCACCCAGGTAGTTGACATAGGCCGAATCCGCCAGGTGGGGCCGCATGGCCGACCAGAACTCCCGGGTCCAGCGAAGGTTGTCTTCCGTATCCGCGGCGTCGGTCCACACCGCGGTCACCAGCAGATTGTAGTCCCAATTCCGGTTCCCGAACGCGGTGGCGTCTTCCGGAACGCGGCTCATGGCGCTATTCCCGTTATGCTCCAATACAACCACGGTGCGGGGTGACGGCGCCTTGGCATAGTAATCCAGCACTTTCTCCATCACGCCATCGCTAAACGACTTCAAATAGCTCGATTTCCAGTAGTTGAAGCGGCCCTTTGGCCAGAGAAAATCGGCCATGCTTTGGGCGGCGCTGTACGGCACCCGCTGGTACGTGTCGGCGGCCGGCGGACCGAATTCACGCATAGGGCGCAGCGCCTGCTCGCCCTCCTCCAATGGCCCCACGTACACGCCGCCGATACCCACCACGGGGCCACTCCGCAGCGCCTCCGGCAGGGGCACTTCGGGCGGCGGCGTGAACACCAGGGCGCCGTTGGTCATCTCTTCCGGCGCCGTGGACTCGTACTCCCGCCAGAATTCGAGTGCCTTCCTTCCCTTCGACATGGGGTGCAGCGCAAGTCCGGCCAGAACCGTTCCCGCGGGATGCACGCGAAACTCGAAGGAAGTCACGATACCGAAATTTCCGCCGCCGCCCCGAATCGCCCAGAACAGATCCGAATGCTCCCGGGAATCGGCTATGAGGAGACGCGCGTCGGCAGTCACCACGTCGGCCGAGAGCAGGTTGTCCAACGCGAGCCCGTGCTTTCGAAGCATCCACCCCATCCCGCCGCCGAGCGTGAGGCCGCCCACGCCGGTAGTCCCCACGTAACCTCCTGTGGCCGCCAAACCGAACGTCTGGAGCTCATGAGCCAGCTCGGCCCAGGTGACACCCGGTTCCGCCCGGACGGTGCGCGCGGCCGGGTTCACCCGGATTCCCTTCATCTCCGAAAGGTCGATCACCATACCCCCGTCACATAGACTGGTGCCCGCCACGTTGTGGCCTGCACCGCGCACCGACACGAGCATGCCCTGGCTGCGTGCGAACGTAACGGCGGTGGTGACATCGGCAACCCCGGCGCACCGCACAATCATCGCGGGATGCCGGTCGATCATCGCATTGTGGATCTTGCGCGCTTCCTCGTAGCCCGGCTGGCCGGGAAGAAGCAGTGCCCCGCGCAGGGAGGCGCGGAGCGGTTGCAGAGCGGATTCCAGACCCATATGCCCCTCCTGCCCAAAAGCCTACTGCCGTCCTCCCCCGGTGTCAAAGTATCTTGGCTTTCGGGTCACCAAACCCGCCCCACAATTCGCTGGCTGCGGCTATCCTGCTTCTATTTTTCTCAGCTGTCCCGCGACGACTTCCCTCGGTCAAGCCTCCCTGGAATAGCCCGCCACGGTGCACGGCCGCAACGAATTCGTTAGCAAGGACCGCATCGATCACGCCCGCAAGGACGAAACCGTGGGCGTGCACACCTTCCGGTTACAGAGTCCACTACACCTGGTGAGACGGGCATTCCGCCCGCCGCCGGCAGGCCGCTACCCCCAGAGGTCCTCCGTGTTGACCGGGACGCCCTGCAGTTTCAGGTAGTAGAACAACTGCGATTTGTGCCGCTCCAGATGCTGCACCATCTGCAGCAGGTGGCGGCCCAGAGCGTACTCCACACCGGGCGCCCAAGGGGCAGACGTCTTCCGGTTGGCGAGGTCGCTCTCCCCGGCCTGGTCTACCATTTGAAGCGCCAGCGCTTTGTCCTTCTCGAGCGCTGCTTTGGTCTCTGCCACGCTTCCGATTGCAGGCAGTTTCTCGGCCGGCGGCAGCATCTCTTCCGGCGGGATGTCTTCGATCTTCATGCCCTCGGGCATACCCCAGTCGCCGGTCACGAAGCCCTTACATGCGGCGCCGCACCCCTCGCTGATATGTTTCAGCAGCTGGCTGACGGTCATCCAGTTGCTGCCGGTCTGCGGTTTCCACTCCAGGCTGGCCGGATCCACCCGGTCCAGCAGTTTTGCAGTGCTGGCATACGCGGTTTCGATCTCGCTCTTCAAAAGCTCGGTCCAGTTCACTAAAGGTTCTCCTTCCGGAGAAACATCCTGGCGCATTTCCCCTCTCCGATGCAAGCATTTTGCCGGGTAACCGCGATAGCGGCCGCAGCGTCTCATGAAGGCCATGCCCCGGTCGCCGGTTTTGAGCCTGCTCGCGGCGGCCTGCCTGGCCATCCCCATGGCCGGGCAGGAATCCCGCGATCTGGCGCTGATGCGCGCCCGCGCCATGGCCGCCACGCTCGGCCGCCTTGATGACCACCGCCTGGCGGTGACGGGCCTGGCACGCCTGGGCCGCGCCGTCTGCCGGCCGGACCTGGAAACGGCCCGCTACATCTTCCGGACCGGCGCCGTGCGCCAGGGAGAGGCGGGATCCCGAGGCAGCCTGACCGCCTGGCACGAATTGCTGGCCTCAGCCTCCGGCTGCGATCCGGCGCTGGCGGCCGAACTTGCCGCCGCCGTGACAGTCCGCCTGCCCTCGCTCGAGGAGATCGAGCGCGACGTCCGCAAGGCCTTCGACGACGTACGGGATGAGCCCCGGGACGCAGCCAACCTGCTGGAGGGCGCCATCCCCGTCTTTCGCGACCTGAGCCTCCCCGCCCAGGAAGGCTTCGTCATGACCCTCCTGGATCTGCGGCTCGAGATTGAAGACCGCGCCGACGAGCTCTTTCTCGACACACTGCGCTACCTGGAACTGGACCCCGCCGGCGCCGTGCCCGCGCTCTTCGTCCTGGGTAACTACTTCTATGCTTCGCCCGCCCTGCTCGCCCGGCCGCCGGACGAGCAGAACAAGGTTACCCGAATCGAGACCCCAGATCTCTTCTACTACGACCTGACCGCCGAGCGCCCGGAAACCTCGCCCGACGCCGCCTGGTCCTACCTGGTCGCCGTCGGCAACGCCATCTCGATTCCCACCCGCGACTCCGCCGAACGGGCTCACCGCTACCTGCTCGCCCGGCAGCTCTATTCGCGCGTCGCGGAGTATCCCGGGCGCCTCGCCGCGCTGTACCGTGCCTGCCTCGAGCAATCTACGGATTCCGCGCCCGCCGAGGCCGCCGCGCGGATGGAAGGGTGGCTGCAAAGGGCCGTCCCCGGTTCCGTCCGGGACGTTTCCGCGGACCTGGAGGACTTCAACAAGGCCCGCGGGCTTCTCCGCGCCGGCGAGTACGACCTCGCCCTGGCCCAGACCGCCAAGGTCGGCCGCGGGGTCAAGAAGGCCCTGCTCTATCTCGCCTTCGCCGCCGTGAAACTGGAGGCTCGCGACACCTCCGTGGCCCTCCAGATGATCCACCTGGCCGGCCGCGAATTCGACCACGTCCCGCCGCGCGAGCGTCCCTGGCTGTGGCTGGCCCGGGCGGGCCTGGAAGCCCGGGCCGACCCCGACGCCGCTCTCACTACCCTCGGCGAGGCGGTCAAGTCCTGGAACGACCGCGATGCCGGCGGCCGGAGCGGGAGCTGGTCGGGTCTCCGGGGCGGCGCTTCCGGCTACGTCGAACGCCGG
Organism: Bryobacterales bacterium; assembly: GCA_020852755.1. GTDB lineage: Bacteria > Acidobacteriota > Terriglobia > Bryobacterales > Bryobacteraceae > JADZAF01. The sequence continues at coordinate 345 of JADZAF010000369.1, read as the reverse complement.
TTCTGGCTCTGGATGCCCGGCGTCGACGGCTACACCTTCCCTGACATCGTTCCCCGGCTGGCCTCCGACCTCGACCGCCTGGACGCCATCCTGGCCGGCCTTCGCAGCCCCGAACGCCGCATCGACGCCCAGGTCCAGGCCCTGAAGCTCCGCCTGAAGTTTCGGTGACAGGCTACATAACCCCCAAACTCCGCCCTGCAACAAGTTACGGGAGTTTGGGGGTTATGTAGCCTGTCACCGAAATTCTATAATGCCAGTCGATGCCACTCCCGCGACGCAGTTGGGCTGAGCCCTTCAAGATCAAGGTCGTCGAGCCGGTCAAGATGACCACCCGCGAGCAGAGGG
>JADZAF010000368.1 GCA_020852755.1 Bryobacterales bacterium | reverse complement strand
TGTTCTACGACCGCGTGCAGACCGATGTCGCGCTCCAGATGGCCGAGAACGCGCCGCTTCGCAACAATCCGCTGATGTACTACGAGCGGCTCTCGACGTTCGCTCAGACTACCGGTGAGTTGTTCCCCGGCGACCTGCGCGGGCTCGATCGCAAGGGCAAACTGCCCACCGTGATGAACTGGAGCCTGGGCGTGCAACGCAGCATCAGCTTCGCCACCGTAGTGGATGTGGCCTATGTCGGCTCGGTGGCGCGCAATCTGATGTGGCAGCGCAACATCAACCAGGCGCCGTATGGCTCCAATTTCCGGCCGGAGAACCAGGACCCAAGCAATCCCGGCCGGCCCCTGCCGGTGAACTTCTTCCGCCCCTATCCGGGCTTTGCCAACATCACGTTCCGTGAGTTCGCGGGGACGTCGAACTACCATTCGATGCAGGTGCAGGCCAACCGCCGCTTCGCGCAGGGGCTGCAATTCGGCTTGGCTTGGACCTGGTCGAAGAACATGAACTTCGCCGAGGGCAACTTCTCCGATGTCGCCATGTATGCGCCGCTGCGCGCCTGGAATTACGGCAAGGGCAGTTTCGACCGCACGCACATCGTGAACATCAACTACACCTGGGACATCCCGCCGCTCTCCTCGCGCTGGAACCATCCGGCGGTGAAGGCGGTTCTGGACGGCTGGCAGCTTTCGGGAATTACGAGCTTCATCAGCGGGGCGCCGCAGGGCGTGAGCCTGGCGACGACAGACAACGCCGACCTTGCCGGCGGCGGAGATGGCGTCCGCCCGCTGGCGATCGCGAACCCCGTAATCCCGAAGAGCGAGCGGAGTGTCGCCCGCTTCTTCAACACCGAAGCGTTCGCCCGCCCGCCGCAAGGCTCCTTCGGCAACGCGCCCAAGGACGTGTTCCGCGGGCCAGGAATCAACAACTGGGACGTTTCGATGCTGAAGAGTATCCCCGTGGGCTGGGAGTCCCACCGCCTCCAATTCCGCGCTGAGTTCTACAACGCGTTCAACCACACCCAGTTTTCCGACGTGGATTCCGCCGCCCGGTTCACGCCGGAAGGGCGACAGGCCAACACGCGTTTCGGCCAGTTGATCGGAGCGCGCGCCCCCCGGCAGATTCAGCTTTCGCTGCGCTACGTCTTCTAGAGGAGACTTCCGTGGATCAACCATCGCGCCGCCGGTTTCCCGAAACCGCCGCCGTTGTGCCGGCGACGGTCGTGCGCGGCCCGGCGGCGAACCCGGCCGTTACCGCCGGGCTTATCGGCGCCGGCGGCAGGGGCACGTACGGCGCCGCGCTGCCGGCGGAGCGCACCACGGCGAAGCTCGCGGCCGTTTACGACATCGTGCCGGAGCGCATCGAGCTCCGCTCCCGAACTACCAGGAGTTGCCGGCCTCCGGGGAGGCGGACGTTCACCCGCTTGTTCAACACCGCGGCGTTCGGCCGCCCGTCTCCAGGCACGTTCGGGAACGCACCCAAGGACGTCCTTCGTGGGCCCGGCATCAACGACTGGGACGTCTCGCCGTTCAAAAACTTCCCGCCGGGGGCCGCGGCGCGCCCGTTGCAACTGCGCCGGGAACTGTACAACGCCTGGAACCCCACACAGTTCTACTCGGTGGATACCAGCGCGCGGCTCGCGCCCGGCGGCCAGCAGGCAAACAACCGGTCCGGCTCCCTGACGGCCACGAGGAATGAGCGGCAGATGCAACTTGCGTTGCGACTGGTCTTCTGAACGGCATGCGACCTACTGACATCTCGCTCGGTGAGATCGGCTTCCAGTACGAGGATTACGGATACCGTACTCCGATCAAGTTCGGCGGCATCGCACTCGACAGGGTCACATTGCTGAACGTGAGGATCAGGGTCCGCAGCCGCGCGGGCGCCGAGGCGGAGGGCTTCGGCTCGATGCCGCTGGGCAATGTCTGGTCGTTTCCCTCGCGCGTGCTTCCCTACGACCAGACACTGCATGCCATGAAGCGGGTGGCCGAGGAGGTGGCACGGATCACGGCCGGCTACCGCGGCACGGCGCATCCCATCGACATCAACTGGGAACTGGAACCGCAGTACCTGGAAGCGGCGGGCCGGGTGACGCGCGAACTGGGCCTGGCCGAAGCGATTCCCAAACTCAGCACGCTGGTGGTGGCCAGCGCCTTCGATGCCGCCATTCACGACGGCTTCGGAAAGGCCGCTGGGATCAACTGCTACCGGGGCTACTCTGCCCAATACATGGATCACGACCTGGGGCATTTCCTGGGCGGCGATTTCCGCGGCGAGTTCCTGGACCGTTACGTCTCCCCGGCGCCCAAGCCCAGCATGCCGCTGTATCACCTGGTGGGCGCCCTGGATCCGATCTTCGATTCCGACCTGGGCCGGCGTATCGGCGACGGGCTGCCGGAGACCCTGGCCGAGTGGGTACTGGCCGACGGGCTCACGCACATCAAGGTGAAGCTGAACGGCGAGGATCTGGCCTGGGACGTGAGCCGCGTGGCGGCCGTGGAACGCGCCGTGGCCGGGGCGCAGGAGCAACGCGGCATCGCAGGCTGGCATTATTCGCTGGACTTCAATGAGCGTTGTCCCGACGTGGGCTACCTGCTGGAGTTCCTGCGCCGCGTCCGCGAGCACTCCCCGGCCCTGTTCGATCGCATACAGTACATCGAGCAGCCCACGGCGCGGGACCTGAAATCGGGTCCCCGGAACGATGTGCACGCGGCGGCGAGAATCAAGCCGGTGGTCATCGACGAGTCGCTGGTGGACTATGAAAGCCTGCTCGCGGCGCGCGAGCTGGGTTACACCGGGGTCGCGCTCAAGGCCTGCAAAGGCCAGAGCAACGCCCTGTTGATGGCGGCCGCGGCCAGGAAGTTCGGGATGTTCCTGTGCGTGCAGGACCTCACCTGTCCGGGCGCATCGTTGATCCACTCCGCCGGCCTGGCCGCGCACATCCCCGAGGTCGCCGCCATCGAAGCCAACGCGCGTCAATACGTGCCGGCCGCAAACCAAGCCTGGAAAGCGCGATTTCCGGGCGTTTTTATCGTCAAGGAAGGAGTCATCGGAACGGGCGTGCTCGACGGTCCGGGCCTGGGGGCTGTGCCTCCCGGAGGATCGCCGCCACCGGTTCCGGCCCTGGGAATATGAACGGCTCAACCATAATCGAGGCGGCCCGGCGCGGCCGGGCGGAGGCCGGCGCGCGGCTTCGGTTGTCGGTCGCGGCCCGGAACTTTGCCGCAACACCAACGCTCGAAAGCCTGGAGAAGATCGCCGCCATCGGCTTCGACACGGTCGACAACTTCGCCTGGCGGGACCCGGACGAGTTCCGCATCTATCAGGAAAACCTACCCCGCCTGGGACTGCTGGCGGGCGTCCTGGTGGTGAACAAAGTCCCGGACGTGAACGCGCTGGGGTGCAGCCTGTCGGACCCCGCCGACCGTGAGGGGTTCCTGCGGGAGTTGCGATCCTGCATCGCGGCCGCGGAACAGGTGCACTGCGACCGGCTGGAGGTGTTGTCGGGCAACCTGGTTCCCGGTCTCTCGCGCGGCGAGCAGATGGCGAGCGCCGTGCGGACGTTGCGGGAGGCGGCGCCCTTGCTGGAGCGGCACCGGGTGACGGCCGTGGTTGAAATGCTGAACTCGACCGAGGAGCACCCCGGGTACTTCCTCGACACGGTGCGGGATTCGCTGGCGCTGATCGACGCGGTTGGCAGCCCCCGAGTGCGGCTGCTGTTCGACATCTATCACGTGCAACTTGGAGAGGGGAACATCATCCGCAAGCTGCGCGAGCACATCGGCTACATTGGCCAGATCCACTTCGCCGACGCACCCGGCCGGCATGAGCCGGGGACCGGCGAGATCAATTTCCGCAACGTGTTCCGGGCCATCTACGAGCTCGGCGAGCGTTACACCGGCTATGTCACGGCGGAGTATCACCCCACCGATCAGAGCTTCCGTGATCTGGAGCACGTCAAGAAGCTGGCGACCTTCGCCTGAAAGGAGACGGGATTCATGCAAGCGAACAGGATTTCGCGGCGCAGCGTGGTGGCGGGGGCCCTTGTGCCGGCCGGCGCGGTGCGCGGCAGCGCCGCCAATTCGGCCGTGACGGTCGGACTGATCGGCTGTGGAGGCCGCGGGACCTACGACACCGGGCTGGTGGCCAAACATGTGGCGGGCGCGCGGGTGGTCGCATTGGCGGACTTGTTCCCCGACCGAATCGAGAGAACCAGGAAAGCCGCTGCCGTGCCGGATGCCCAGGGGTACAGTTCCGGCCAGGAGCTTCTGGAGAAGAGCGGCGTGGATGCCGTGATCATCGCGACCCCCGTCTACCTGCATCCGGAGCACTTCGAGGCGGCGGTGCGCGCCGGCAAGCACATTTACATCGAGAAGCCCGCCGGCGCCGACGTGGCGGGCGTTAAACGCCTGATGCGCGCCGCCGACTCGGCCGACCGCAAGCTCAATATCGCCTTCGGCTTCCAGCAGCGGTATGGCCCTTGCTACCGCAAAGCCAAGAAGAGCGTGGAGGCGAACCTCATCGGGCGGGTGGTGGCGGCTCATTCCTACTGGGTGAAAGGCGGGATCAGCGCCACCCGCGAGCCGGGCCCCCTTCCGAAGACCGAGATGGAGAAGATCCGGGAGTGGCACTCCTGGAGGGAACTGTTCGGCGACTACATCGTGGAGAACAACGTCCACGGCATCGACGTGCTGAACTGGTTCATGGGGGGGCATCCCTCCAAAGCGCACGGCACCGGCGGGCGGACGGTGATCCACTACGGGGATAACCAGGACCATTGCTACGTCACCTTCGACTACGCCGGCAACGTCCAGGGGCACCTGAACGGCACCATGATCGCGCCGCGCTTCTATCGGGACGTCAAGGAGCAGTTCTTCGGGGAGCGCGGCGTGATCGAAACGCATCGCGAGTACTGGCGCCACTACCGCGGCGCCCAGGACGTGGTGACCGAGAAGGAACCGCGCGAAATCACCATCGATGCGCTGGAGGAGTTCATCCGGCGGATCCAGGAAGGCCGGCCGGAGAACGCCGCCATGAGCGCGGCGGAGAGCACGCTCACGGCCATCATGGGGCGGATGGCCGTGGATCTGCGCCGCGAAGTGACCTGGGACGAGATGATGAAGTCGGCCTGAGGGAGGCTCAACGTGTACGGATGGCGACGTGTGCTGGCGGCCTGCGCGGTTACGGCGGCGCTTGCGGCCGAAGCTCCGATTTTGACGGAACAGGAACGGAAGGAGGGCTTCCTCCTGCTATTCAACGGCAGGGACCTCAGCGGCTGGGACGGCGACCCGCGGCTGTGGCGGGTGCGCGACGGCTCCATCGTAGGATCCACCGACACCAGCTCCGCGGATCACAACACGTTCCTCGTCTACGAGAAGCCGTTCGCCGACTTTTTGCTGAAATTCGACATCCGGCTCCGCAACCACAACAGCGGCGTGCAGTTCCGCAGCGCGCGGCTGCCGGACTGGGTGGTGAGGGGCTACCAGGCGGACGCCTCCGATGCCGGAGAGAAGTCGGCTTGGGGGAACCTCTACGACGAGGGTGGCCAGGGGCGCGGGCTGATGCGAACGCCGGATGAGGGGTGGCAGAAGGGCAAGACGCTGGTGCGGGTGGGGGACTGGAACCACTACGAAGTCACCGCAAAGGGGCGGCGCGTGATATTGCGGCTGAACGGCGGGGAGACGCTCAACCTGGAGGTCGACAAGACCGGCGCCGGCGTCATCGCCATCCAGTTGCACCGCGGACCGGCCATGGAAGTGCAGGTCAGGAACGTCAAACTGAAACCGCTGCCATGAACGGGCGGGTCTACTCGCTCGGCGGCTCGTCGAAGTCTGGGGTCTGCCCGCGCTCCAGGCCGATGGCGTTCAGCAGAGAGTTGAAGCGCGGATCCGCCCGCAGGACGGTCCAGCGGGGATCGGCCTTGAGCCATACCATCTCGTAGCAGCGCTCCGCCAAGGCCTTGTCCAACCAGCGGAAGGCCCGGTCGCGGTCGCCCAGCCCCATGTAGATCAGGGCGGTGTCAAAGGCGGAGACGTAACGGCGTTCGGACAGGGCCGCCAGTTCCCGAATGCACTCGAGCGCCTGGTCCGGCTTGCCCCACAAGGCGTAAGCGTGGCCCAACGCACCCACCAGCCGGGGGCTCCGGGAAAGCGATACGCCCTGCTGGAAAGCCACACAGGCCTCCGGAAACTGGCGCAACTGTTCGGCGGCCAGGCCCAGCATCCAGTAGCATTCGTAGAACGTCGGATCGAGGGCCAGGGTCTGGCGGGCCTGTGCGGCCGCCCGCTCGTACTCGCCGCGGCAGAACAAGACCAGGCCGGTGTCCCGCGCGATGCTGGCCGAGACCGGGTCCAGTTCCTGGGCGCGGCCGATCTCCAGCAGGGCCTCGTCCAGCCGGCGCAGAGGCATCAGGCAGGTGATGGCGTACCAGTGGCGCGCGGTGGCGTAGCCCTGATTCAACTGAATGGCGATCTCAAACTCCCGCTCGGCCAATTCCCAGTCCCAGTCATAGGTGGCCACGACGTGCCCCAGCGAGGCGTGCGCTTCGGCGAGGCTGGGGTCGAGCTCCACGGACCTTACGGCTGCGTCTTTGGCTTTGGCGCGCACCGTGTGCGAGGGGAGGACGCCATAGTTGCCCAGCAGCGAGTAAGAGTCGGCCAGGCCGGCATGCGCCAGCGCGTAGCCGGGGTCCTTATCGAGCGCCTCCTCAAAGCAACGCAGGCCCTGCCAGAGCCCCGACTTGGAGCGCTTGTTCCAGTAGTAGCGCCCCTTGAGGTAGAGCTTGTACGCCGTGGGGCTCTCGGTGGACCTCCGGACAAACTGGCGCTCCGGCGCGCCGATAAGGCGCACTTTCAGGGTCTCGACGATGGCGCGGGAGATCTCCTCCTGGATGGCGAAGACGTCTTTCATCTGGCGATCGTAGGTCTCCGACCACAGGTAACAGCCATGAGAGACGTCCACAAGCTGGGC
>JADZAF010000367.1 GCA_020852755.1 Bryobacterales bacterium | reverse complement strand
CTTAGAGACCGTAGTAGGTTGCGTTGCGCTGGGCGTGATGGGCCAGTTCGGCCGGCAGATCGTCCAGCGCGTAAATCGAATTGGTCGGGCAGACCGGAACGCAGGCGCCGCAGTCGATGCAGTCGTTCGGCTGGATGTACAGCGTCTCGACTTCGGCGAAACCGGCTTCGTCTTCTTTCGGGTGGATGCAGTCCACCGGGCAGGCTTCAATGCACAGAGAGTCTTTGGTGCAGGAATCGGTGATTACGTAGGCCATAGAGTTCTATAGCGTGCAATTGGGAGACCAGCTGCAAATCGCACCTAAATATCGGGAAAAGAAGGGTCTCGCCCGTCCCGGCTGCCTCCCGGTTGGGGCATCTCTCTCGCCCCGCCACTGCGGGGTGGGTGAAGGTGCGCAGGTCCGAAAAACGGACTCTTCCGGTCCGTTATTTCCCCACGCCCAGTTCCGAGAGCACCTGCCGGGCGTCGTAGATCTTCCGGAGCGCTTCCGTGATCCCGGCCGAGTGCACCGAGACCGCCCGCGCGCGCTCCTCCGTGTAGGCGAAGTCCAGAACCAGGCTATAGATGTTGCCGTCGAAAATGATCCCCACCACCTCGCCCGCCCGGTTGACCACGGGGCTGCCGGAGTTCCCCCCGATGATGTCGGCCGTGCTGACGAAGTTAAAAGGCGTGTTCAGATCCAGGCGGTCCTTGTTCCGAGTCCAGCTTTCCGGCAACTGGAACGGCTCCCGGTTCTGGTGCTCGGCGGCGTGCTGGTAGGCCCCGCCCATTCTGGTGGTCCAGGGAATCCGCCGGCCGCCTTCCACATAGCCCTTCGCCTGCCCGAAGGACAGCCTCAGGGTGAAGGTGGCATCGGGATAGACCTTAGTCCCGTAAATCGCGAAACGGGCGGCGGCCAGCTTGGCATAGGCCTGGCGCTTGGGCTCTTCCACTTTCTGTTCCATGGCCGCCCGCAGCTTCCTCGCGGCCGGATCCACCAGCCGGGCCAGCCGGATCATGGGGTCGTCGGACGCCTCGATCGCCGCCTGCCCCCCGGCCGCCAGTTTCTTTCGCACCGATACATCTTTCAGGCGGGTTCCCTGGATGAGCTCCACCGCGCGCTCCTGCGGCGATTTGCCCGCCAGGACCTGCTTCACCAGGGGGTCGCCGGCCCCTGCCATCTCCACCATCATGCCCAGCGAATCGGCCAACTTCGCGGCCTCCAGGTCGTCGTAGACCGGCGCCTCCGAGAAGAGCGCCTGCTGCAGCGAGGGTAGGGCGTTCTCGGAGTACTCGCGCAGCCGCTCGGCGTTCGGCTTGCGGGTCTCCTCCGCCATCCGGACCAGGTCGCGGGCGATCTCGAACAACTGAGTATTGAATGCCTGGGGCCGCTCCCACAGGTAGTGCGCCCCGTAGATCTCCTTCTGTACACGATTGGCCGCTGCCACCCGGTCCCAGGCGTCCCCGTAAGAGCCCTGCAGTTCGGCCGACTTCCGCACCGCCTCCCGCAGTTGATTCTCCTCGGTCCGCTTCCGGTTCATGATCGAGGGGTCCTGGAGCCCAGCCAGCATCCCCAGCCGGGCTTTGCGGGAGTTCTGGTAGCTGAACAGCTCGTCCTCGGCGCGCCGGGCGTTCTCCATGCTGCGCTCGCTGAAGGCCCGCGCCATCACTTCCCGGCGCCGGATGACGTTGAGCGACAGCGGATTGGCGACGTCGCGCAGGAATTCCAGGTCGTTCACCGTGTCCAGCCGGTCGGTGCGTCCGGGATGCCCGGAAACGAAGATCAGCTCGCCCTCCCTGGCTCCCTGGGGGTTCCACTTCAGGAAGTGCTCGACCTTGGCCGGCCGGCCGTTTTCGTAGGCCCGGAAGAAGGTGATGTCGAGGTCGTAGCGGGGGTACTCGAAGTTGTCCGGATCGCCTCCGAAGAAAGCGATGGCTTTCTCCGGCGCGAAGACCAGCCGCACGTCCGTGTACTTCTTGTAGCGATAGAGGTGGTACCGGCCCCCGTCGTAGAGTGTGACGACGTCGCTGCGCAGCCCGGTCTTATCCAGCGACTCCTTCTCGATGGTGTTGATGATCGCCCGGCGGGCTCTCTCCGCCTCGGCCCCGCCGGCGCCTGCGGGCACCGCCGCATTCACCCGCCCGGTGACGTCCTCGATACTCATGAGCACATTCAGTTCGAGGTCCGGACAGGCGGGTTCCTCCGAGCGGCCGCCCGCTGAGAACCCAGTCTTCAGGTAATCCCTCTGAGCGCTGCTGAGCTTCTGGAGGCAATCGGAAGCCACGTGATGATTGGTGAATACCAGGCCGTCGGCGGAAACGAGCGACCCGGAGCCGCCGTTGTTGAACCGCACCGACGATTTCTGAATGTGCTCCAGCCATGCGGGCGACGGCTCAAACCCGTAGCGGGACTTCATCGCTTCGACCGGAGGGTTATTGAACAGCCACATGCCCTCGTCGGAACGGGTGGAGAACGGCGCTGCGAGGCAGGCAGCCAGCAGCGCGAGATTGCGAACGAAGGGACGAAACTTCATAAAGATGCGGCGGGTCAGGCGCCTCTCTTCATTGTAGCGGCGAGCCCGTGCCGCCCTTGCCGCGGCACCGTACCGCCGGGCACTAGAACCCGGAGTACCGGACTATCAGGCTCGACTCCGGCCAGCCGGCTTCTCTCATTTCGTCCGGCTCATTGCAGGCTGCCGCCACTGATCGGTTCATTGGGCCTGCCAGGCCGCTTTCGGGAGTTCGAAGGAGTCATGAGACGGCCGAATGTGCGAAGCGAACGGTGCGGGACGATATGCGTCGTATCGGCCTCGGGCCCGAACATGTACAAGCTCGACTGGCCGCTCGATTCGAACCGTGCCGGCCAGAACATTGCCGCCGGCATAGGTATGGTCATGGCCCGTGAAAACCAGGTCCACCGGCTTCCTGTTGGAGCCCCAGCGCCACGCTTCCCGCAAGGCGTGGCGATCCCCGCGAGTAAGCCAAACCGGATTCATTCGCCCTTACGTCCCCCTGTGATTGACAGCCGGCCCTGAGGCGAGAGCCGGCTGCCCACCTGGAACCGCGCCTCGCGGATCCAACCTGTCGTGACGGTATCAGTCAAACGCCAGGGACGTATTCCACTCCTTCCAGACGTTGCCCACCAGGTCCGGTCCGGGCTTGAGCGTGGGCTTGCCCGGCCGCCAGCCGGACGGCGTGGCCTGCGTGCCCTTGGATTCGCGGACCAGTTGGAAGGCCTGAACCTGCCGGATGGATTCGGCCACGTTGCGGCCCACCGGCGGCGTCAACACCTCGTAGCCCTGGATTACGCCGTCCGGGTCAATGATGAAGCGGCCCCGCGTCTCCACGCCGGCCTCTTCGTCATAGACCCCGTAGACCTTGCCCACCTTGCCACCGGCATCCGACAGCATGGGGAAGGGAATGCCGCCCTCCACCATCCGGCAGAGCTCCTGGTCATTCCACATCTTGTGCACGAACATGCTGTCCACACTCATCGACAGAACCTGCACGCCGAGCTTCTCGAACTCGGCAAATTTCCCGGCGACCGCCGAGAGTTCGGTGCTTCAAACGAAGGTGAAATCACCCGGGTAGAAGCACAGCAGCACCCACTTGCCCAGGTATTCCGAGAGCTTCACATTCACGAACTTGCCCTGGTGAAAGCCCGGCGCGGTGAAGTCCGGAGCTTTTCTTCCGATCAGAACCATCTTTGAGGCCTCCTTGCGTTCTTCCTGCTTTTCGCCCGTGTCCGCGGGCGCCTCGCCCACCGGGCCGCCGGTGGGCCGGGCGCAACCGGCATTCAACTGCTCGGCCATAGGTCCCTCGCTTCCATCTATCAGACTACAACCCCAGAATATCCCCTTCATTGCCGCAAGGTGGGAAACCTCCTGCGCCGGGCCGCCTCTGTGCTACTCTGCGCCCGAGGCGACTTTCATGGATCTGGCGGGATATACAGCCCTCGTAACGGGAGGCTCGCGCGGAATCGGCCGCGCGATCGTGAAGAAACTGGCCGCGAACGGGGCGGCCGTGGCCGTGAATTACCTCACCCACGCGGCGGAGGCGGAAGCCGCGGCCGAGGAAATCCGGGCGTGCGGCGGGCGCGCCATGGCCGTGCAGGCCGACGTAGGCGACGGCGACGTGGTGCCCGCGATGTTCGAGCGGATCGCGTCGCAGCTCGGCCCGGTCGATATCCTAGTGAACAATGCAGGCATCATTTACCTGGGCGACCTGGAAGGCTTCGACCTGGCCAAGTGGAACCTGATGCGCCGCATCAACGTGGACGCGGTGGCCCACACCGTGCGGGCCGCGGCGCCCGCGATGAAAGCCCGCGGTTTCGGCCGCATCGTCAACCTGTCGTCCATCGCGGCGCACGGCACCACTTTTCCCGGCAACACCTACTACGCAGCCACTAAGGCCGAGGTGGTGGTGCTGACCCGCCGCTTCGCCCGCGACCTGGGCGCCTTCGGCATCACGGTGAATGCGGTAGCGCCGGGATTTATCGCCACCGACATGGCCGCCGAGGGCCGCGCGCCCGAAGAGAAGCAGGCTCTGTTCGACCGCTGTGCCCGGGTTGCCATCGCCGGGCGGGTGGGGCGCGCCGAAGACGTGGCCCACGCCGTCGCCTTCCTGGTCTCGCCGGACTCGGGCTTCATCACCGCCCAGGTGCTGACGGTGGACGGCGGCCGCATGGATTACCTGGCGCATCCCTGAGACGGCTCATCGCGCCGCCTGCTCCGCGGCTTCGCGGGCCAGGCGCTGGTAGACCTGGCGGGCCTCCTCGTACTGCGCGAAGACGTGCCGCTTCTCGGCGTCGGAACGCCACCACGGCCATGCTTCGGTCATGCCGCGCAGCTTGTCGATCCAGCGGATGAAGTACTCGGCCGATTCGCGGCTGCGGATCTTCCGCTCACCTGTGTAGACCCGGATGGCGTTGGTCCCGGCCAGCGCGTACTCGGCGTCGAAGAACTCATACTGCGGGCCTTCGGCCACAACCGAGAACCAGTCGCTGTCGGAGACGCGAATCCGCTCCTTGAAGCGGCAGCCTTTCTGATCCGCGTCGAGCGACAATTCCCGGAACAGCCCGCCCCGGTGATAGATAACGACCCTGGAAAGCGGCGCGTCCGACCATACTGTTGCCTCGAAGGCTACGCTGCCGCCTTCCGAGGGCAGCTTCAAGGACTCGCCCGGCAGCCGGCTGTCGATCCGGAAATCGATCAGAGGCCCGGTGCTGAAATACGTGCGGCCCTTGCGCAGCGCTTCGTACCAGGCATCCACGCTGTACTCCTTACCCAGGTAGGCGAAAGTCCGGACGCTGCCGATCAGCTTGCGGTTGTGCAGGTCGGTGATGGAGTCTTCTCCGCCGGACGGCACGATGGGCAGGTCGTTGTTCAAAACGTGATGGAAGACCCGCAACTGCCCGCGGACGGCGTTGGACCACTCCAGCACGTCCACGGAGCCCAGGGCCGCGTCCACCGGAAAGGTCTTGGCTCCCAGCCCGCCCTCCAGCGGGTCCGACTCCCCGAACGGATGCACGTATCCCGTGATGGCTCCCTGGGCTTTGGCCTTGCGCGAAATGTCGGTGTTGCTCGGGTAGAGGCTGTCCAGCGCGGTGCCTTCGTAGCCCGTGACGAAGGGCGAGATGAGGTGCTTGCGGAGGCCCGCGAAAAACATGTGGCCGTAGAACGGCGGGCGGTACTCCTCCCCGAAGGTGATCTTCACTCCCGGCTGCGGACGGCTGAGCGGATGTTCCCTCCCTTGCCCGAAATGCTGGTAGTCGAACACGCGGTTGTCGGTGTTGGCCACCAGCGCGTTCACCACGTGCAGGTCCTCGGCCGAGGCCATCAGGGCCAGGTTGTCCGGTGTGTTGTTCAAATTGCCGCCGTAGTTCATGTGCACGTGCGTGGAACTGGAATACCAGCCCAGAGCGGGAAGATCCACGCGCCGCTTCAAGGTCAGGGCGAGACGGGCGGTCTCGCCCGCCTTCACCTGTACCCGCGCCTGGGCGGGAACGTATTCGAATCCCTTCACGGCGGCGAAAGCCGCCTCGCCGGGCGGCAGGTCAACGGTGAAATCGCCGCCGCTGAAGAAGCAGCGCCGGGAGCTGCCGTTGATCAGGGCATACGCGTCGGAGGGCGCGTAGAACTTGCCGTCCGAGGCCAGGCTGTGGATGCGCGCCGGGATGGTTTTTCCGCTGCGTCCATCCAGAATGCGGACCTCCACCCTGCCCATCGGGCGCTTGAAATGCCGCCGGGTGATTGCGACCCTGCGGTGTTCGCCGCCGTGTACTTCGAACACGCGAAGCTGCGGCAATCCCTCCTCGTTCGAGATGTAGGCGATCCACTCGCCGTCCGGAGACCAGCGGGGATGGAAGTGATCGAAGCTGCCAAAAGTCAGCTTGAACGGCGAGCCGCCGGTGATCGGTAGGACGTACAGGTTGTTGAACTGGTCCGCGCCGCCGGCCTGCGAGGCATAAACGATGCGCTTTCCGTCCGGCGAGACGTGCGGCCGGGTGCGGTAGTAGGTCTGCTCCTTCCAGACGTGGACCGCCTCCGCCATGCTGTCCGGCTTGACCGGCGCGCGCCAGACATCGCCCGAGCCGAGCGGAACGCCGCGGTTGGAGACGAACACAAGCTCCTTGCCGTCCGGGGTCCAGGCGGGTTGCGTGTGCATGTCCCAGCCGCCCACGTAGGGGCGCTCGTGGCGGTAGCGGTTGTCCGCCGTCACCCGCATCGCCTCGCCGTCCCACTGGCCGTTGCGGATGCCGCGCACGAAGATCTTGAAATAGCCCGTGTCCCCGGTCGCGACGTAAGCCAGGCGCGTGCCGTCCGGGGAAAAGACCGGATCGGCGTACACCTGCTGGTCGCCGGTCAGCGCCCGCTCCTCGCCCGTTGCGACGTTCAGGATCTCCAGTTGAATGCCTCTGGCATTGTCGTCGGCGGTGTAGACGATCCACTTCCCGTCCGGAGACCAGGATGGGGACGAGTGGTACTTCCGGCCGGAAGTCAGCTCCCAGGCTTCGCCGCCCGCCGGGTCCACCTTCCAGATCGAACCCTGCATGGCCACGGCGATGAACTTCCCGTCCGGGGACCAGCAGGGGGCCCAGGGTGTGGAACTGGGCGCCGGCGGCAAGTAGTAGTTGTGCATGTAGGGGCCGCCGTGCCGGACCGCCATGTAGTGGGGTGGTTCGGCCCAGGCGATCGACGCCAGCACGAGAAGCGGAACCAGGATGCGCATAGGATCCCATTAAACCGCAGCCGGGAACCGGCGTTGTGGCGGACGCCTCCCAGCGTGCCGCGGCGGCGCCTGTGCCACTACTCCGCCGCCCCTTCAGGCTTTAGCCGCCGACTGGGCCGGCCCCGGTCCGCCGGCGCGGGCGCTCTCGAACAGGCGCGCGAACTCGCGGTGGTCTCCCTCGCTCCAGAACCGCAGGTTCAGGGGAATCTCCTTCCAGGGGAGGACGCCGACGGCCAGCGGGGGTGTCCCATCACGCTTTGTAGTCAACTCCCGGATCGCCAGACGCGCCAGCCCCATCTTCCGCAGATGATCCTGAACGCGGAAGCAGGCGATGCGCCGGTCGGCGATCACGGCAAACCCGAAGCCGAACCCGAAGGTGAAGTCGTCCCGGACCGGCAGCGGGCTCTCCACCGAGATCTGGAAAGAGCAGACCGTACTTCGGGCGAAGCGCGGCTCCGCGCGTAACTTCCGCACGATGCCGGCTTCCAGGAAGTTGAGGCCCGCCGCTTCCGGACCCTCTTCGGGCCCGATCGGTTTCAGCGTGACTTTCTTGAGCTGAGTCAGGCCGAGCTGCTGCTCGCAGAAAGTCTGAAAGCGCGCCCCGTACCCGGATGCGCTGATCGCCCAAGCGACCCGGAACATCCCCGACCAGGACCAGTGGCGGAACAGGTTCATCCAGCCCCGGTTGTCCGGATGGGCGTGCTCCCGGTCCAGGCACAAGTCCAGGTAGACGTTCTCCATGAGCTGGATCAGCGAATTGCAGAAATAGAAGCCGCTGCGCAGTTCTTCCGCCGTCGTGGGCAGCCAGAGCTTTTCCGCCGGCGGCGAGGCGGCGCGCCGCATGAGCGAGCCCCATTCGGGATAGATCTGGGCATCCAGAAACTGCAGGTTGGGGTCCACGCGCAGCCGCTCCAGCAGCGCTTCCAGAGCCTGCGCGTGGCGGGTGAAGGAGCGCTCCACGGCCGCGCTGGGCGGATGCCAGTGCTGGCGCAGCGCCAAAAAGAAACCCTCCTTGTCGTCCAGACCGGTCTGCCGGCGGGCCGGCTGGAACACCTCGCCGGCCACGTGCAGACCCAGGCGCCGGTAGCTCTCGAACTGCGATTCGTCGAACCACTGGTCGCCCGTGGACTGGTGGGGAAAATCGGAGCAGCGCGCGGCGTATTCAAGGACGTCGGAGGGCTCATCGCCGGTCAGCGAGGATTTGAGGTAGACCAGCGTGCCCGGTCTGGCTCCGGGATCCACCGACTCGTAGTGGATCGTGCCCACGGCGCAGTGCCAGGGACTGCGCCCGCTTTCCTCCTGGCGCCGGATGCGGTCCACGTCCAGCTCGATCTCGATGCCCAGATCGGAGCGGCACTTGCGAATCGCGTTGCCCAGGTTCTCGAAGGCGAAGGCCCTGTCCTCGCCCGCGTCGCTGGCGATGATGAAACGGCAGCGGCGGCGCACCAGTTCGTAGACGCCGAGGTTCTCGAAGTGGCCGCCGTCGGAAAGGTAGACGTAGTTGCTGGTGTCGTTGGTGCGCCCGAACAGCTCGCACAGCAGGTAGGCCAGCCCGAAAAGGGGACCCGGTTTCGTCCACTTTTTGCGGCTGCGCGGATTGCCCAGCCACCAGCCCAGCCGGACGTTGAACACGGTCATCAGGAAGGCCACCGCGGGAGAGGAGTGATACCCCATGTTGGGGCTGGCCGCCGCGCCGGAAATCGCTACCGCGGTTCCCAGCCGGATGCCCTGCCCGGGGTAGGCGAAATCGAAGGTGGGACGGTAGGCGGCGCACTCCAGCCCCGGCGGATCGGCCAGCCCTCCTTCATGCGTCCGCCGTGACAGGTTGTACCCGCAATAGCGCGGCGTGAAGATGAAGGAGGCCGCCTTGCGCTCCTGCCAGGCCAGTTCCTCCCCGTGCACCAGGTTCAGAGCCGCGTTCACGATCGGGTACGGGCCATCGAAGTTGCGCGGTTGCTCTTCCCCGTTGCGCCGCACAGGCTCTTTCCAGGAGGGGGCCAGGGTGGCCAGGCCGAGGTCGTCGTTGACATCGAATCCGGTGAAGCGGTCCGGCCGCCGCTGTTCGTTGGATGCTCCCAGGTAACAGCGCACCAGCCTGTTCTTGTACAGGTGATGCATGGAGAATTCGTTGATATCGACCCGCCAGGACAGTAAGCCGGTGACGATCAGGCAGCCCGCCAGCAGCCTCAGCACATCGAGCGCCGTCTCCCGGTTCATCAGGGCCCAGTGCTCGCCGGCCAGGCGGTCGAACCCAGGCAGGGGGAAACCGGACATGCGGATGAGCGCCGCGTGCAGGCCGAACGACAGCCACAGCAGAAGCCCGGCAATGAACACGAACGGGGCCACCTTGGCCAGCAGACCCTTCCACGGGCTGGTTTCCGAGACACCCACGCCGGGCTGGTCTCCGGTGCCAGGATCCCGGCCGGCCAGCAGGCCGCCGATGGTGGTAAGGAGCCAGCCTGCGCTCAATCCCGAAGCCGCCCAGCTTCCTCCAATGGCGTCGGCGGCCCGCGCCAGCAGGTAGGGGCCGTAGACGGCGATGCCGAACAGAACGCTCCAGCCCACCGTGTAGATGCCGAGATAGGCGCCAACGCGGCTCAACCATTCCCGGCGTTCGTCGCTTAGATCCTTCCCGAGCAGTCCCACCACCAGGACGGTGGCCAGTGTCACGGCCGCAATCCCCGCCGGCACGCCCCAACTGGTGACATGCCACAGGCTGGCCGGCCCCTCCCAGCCACGGAACGCGCGCAACGCTCCTAACCAGGCCGCCACGAACAGCGGAATGACGAGCAGCAGCACGATGCCCCGGGGACGGGCAAAGAACGCGTCCTCCTTCCGCCGGGACTGCCAGAGGTTCAGCGCTGCGGTGAGAACCGCCAGGGCAAGGAACGTCAGCGCCGCCCAGGTCTGAAAGGCGGCGTAAGGCGCCAGAAAGGCCGCGGCCCGCTCCAGCAGGCGGGGCACGAGCAGCAGCGCGCAGATCGCCGTGGCCAGAACCGCGAAGTTCAGCAGCGTGTTTCCCAGCCAGATGGCCGCCATGGTCCAGGTATCGGCGCTGAATGCGCCCACCCGGGGCGTCAGGTAGTTGCTATATTTCCGCAGGAATCCGGCCGGATCGGTGCGGCCGTCCTGCCGCTCGGCGGGCTCCTGCGAGGCCAGCCGCTGCTCCACTTCGTCGAAACCGCGCCGCCGGATCCAGGCCGCCAGCCACCCGCCGATGTAGCCGCCGCCTGAAACGGTGGAGATATAGTCCACGAACCGCAGCATGCCCAGGCCGGCGAGCGCCTGGAGCACGCCCAGGTTGAAGGTGGCGCTGCGGATTCCGCCGCCGGAGAACGCCAGGCCCAGCAACTGCGCGTCGTGCGCTTTGTCCAAGGGCGTATCGCCGTCGAACCCGGACACCCCCGTGCCGCGCAGCTGGCGGGAAAGCGCGATCTCGTTCAGTTCGTCTTCCAGTACCTGTTCAAACACAGCCGGATTGGAGTCACTCAAAGCCGCCCCCCTCTAGGTAGATTCTATCCGCAATTCGCGGAACTGCATAGAAATTCTCAATCGGCTTCATAAAAACGTTCCGTTTTGTGCGGCCGGGCGGCGGGGGAATAATGGGATCAATTGCCCCGTCCGCAATCCTCTTTCGATTGGGAGAAAGATCGGAGTGTACGCATTGAACCTGCTACTGCTGAACACCGTTACCGGAAACGACATGCCTCTCAGCCTGCAAACGCGGCTGGAGGCGATGGAAAGCGCGACCCGGTCGGCCCAGAGCGCCGGGGACAACGCCTGGATGCTGGTGAGCGCCGCCCTGGTCCTGATGATGACCGGGCCGGGCCTGGCCCTTTTCTACGGGGGCCTGGTGCGCAAGAAGAACGTGCTCTCCACCATGATGCAGAGCTTCATCCTGATGGCCCTGGTCACCGTGTTGTGGGCCCTGGCGGGCTACAGCCTCGCTTTCGGCGAGGGCAGCCCCTTCCTGGGCGACCTGCGCTACCTTCTGCTGCAGGGCGTCTCCGGCGCTCCCAACGCGGACTACGCGGCCACTATCCCGCAGCAGACCTTCATGGTCTACCAGCTCATGTTCGCCATCATCACGCCGGCGCTGATCTGCGGGGCCTTCGCCGAACGCATGAAGTTCAGCGCCATGATGCTGTTCATGACCCTGTGGATCTTCCTGGTCTACTTCCCCATGGCGCACATGGTGTGGGGCAAGGGCGGATTCCTGAACGCCTTCCTGGGAGGCCGCATCCCCTGCCTGGATTTCGCCGGAGGCACCGTGGTGCACATCACCTCGGGCGTCTCGGCGCTGGTGTGCGCGCTGTACCTGGGCAAGCGGCACGGCTACCCGCACGAGCCCATGAAGCCGCACAGCCTGGTGTTGAGCTTCATCGGGGCCTGCCTGCTCTGGGTCGGCTGGTTCGGCTTCAACGCGGGCAGCGCCCTGGGAGCCTCGGGACTGGCCAGCAGCGCTTTCGTGGCCACCCACTTCGCCGCCGCGGCCGCGGCCCTGGGCTGGGCCGTCGCGGAATGGATCAAGAACGGGAAGCCCAGCGTGCTGGGCGCTATTTCCGGCTCGGTGGCGGGCCTGGTGGCCGTTACTCCGGCGGCCGGCTTCGTCAAGCCGATGTCGGCCCTGGCCATCGGCCTGGCCGCCGGCATCGTGTGCTACTTCATGGTGGCCTGGGTCAAGCACCGGGCGGGGTACGACGATTCCCTGGACGCCTTCGGCGTGCACGGCGCGGGCGGCACCCTGGGCGCGATTCTGACCGGCGTCTTCGCCACCAACGCGGTGAACGACGCCTTGAAGGACGCCGCCGGGCGGCCCGCCGCACTGGGCTGGGTGGACGGCAACGCCGGCCAGGTGGTGAACCAATTGACCGGCTGCGCGCTGGCCTGGGTGCTGGCGGCCGCCGGCACCTGGGTGATCCTCAAGGTCTGCGACGCGCTGCTGGGCGTGCGCGTGGACCCGGAGCACGAGATCCAGGGGCTGGATCTGAGCCTGCACGGCGAGGAAGGGTACCTGCTGGAGGTCTGAGTTCCGATGAAGAAGATCGAAGCCATCATACAGCCGTTCAAGCTGGACGAAGTCAAGGAAGCGCTGAAAGGCATCGGCATCGACGGCATGACCGTCTCGGAGGTTCGCGGGCACGGCCGCCAGAAGGGTCACAAGGAGATCTACCGGGGCCACGAGTACAAAGTGGACCTGCTGCCCAAGGTGAAGATGGAGATGGTGGTGCCGGACGAACGCTCCGGCGAAGTGCTCAAGGCGATCACCGACTCCGCGCGCACCGGCAAGATCGGCGACGGCAAGATCTTCGTCTACGAAGTGATGGAGGCGGTTCGCATACGGAACGACGAGCGTGGCAACGCAGCCCTCTAGCGGCGAATGGGACGAGATTCGCCGCGAGTTTGAAACCGGCGGAGGGGCCGGCGCCGTTCTGGCCCGGCGCACCGCTCTGGTCGATGGCCTGGTAGCCGGCGCCCACCGCCGCCTGCTGGCGCCGTTCTTTCCCTCCGGCCTCTCGGTTCTGGCGGTGGGCGGATACGGCCGCCGCGAACTGTTTCCCTATTCCGATGTGGACCTGCTGCTGCTCGTGGCCGGAGAGCGGATGGCGGCGGCCGCCCGGGCCCCCATCGAAGAGTTCCTCCGGAGCCTGTGGGATTCGGGCCTGCGCCTGAGCCATTCGGTCCACACTCCGGAGGAGTGCACGGAACTGGATTCCGGAAACCTGGAACTGGCGGTCAGCCTGCTGGACCGGCGCTACCTCGGCGGCGACGCCTGGCTGTACGAACTGCTCTCGGGTAAGCTGCCGAAATTCGTTCACGCCCACCGGGATCCGTTGGGGCGCGGGCTGGCGCGCCTGGCGCGCGAGCGGCACGCGCGTTTCGGCAACACCATCCACCACCTGGAGCCGGACATCAAAGAGGCCCCGGGCGGGCTGCGCGACCTGCAGTTGCTCCGCTGGCTGGGCGCCATCCGGTCCGGCGAAGGCCCGGCAGCGGCGCCGGAAAGTCTGGAGGCGGCCCGGCGTTTCCTGTTCCATCTGCGCTGCCGCCTGCACTACGCCGCCGGCAGGGACAGCAACCGGCTCTCCTTTGAGGCCCAGGAAATGGCGGCCGGGGAGGACGGCGAGGTTCCGGCAGCCGCGTGGATGCGGACCTACTACCGCCACGCCCGTGCGGTCTTCTTCGAAGCAACCCGCGCTCTGGAGAGGCACGATCCTCCGGCCGGCTCGCTGTTCGGGGAGTTCCGCCACTGGCGGTCGCGGCTCTCGAATTCCGATTTCACGGTGAACCGCGAGCGGGTCTTCCTGCGGGAGCCCGGGATCCTGGAGACGCAGCCCCGGGAGATGCTGCGGGCCTTCGAGTTCGCGGCGCGGCACGGCCTGCGTCTCTCGGCCGAGGCGGAGCGGCGTATCGCGGCCTGCGCGGCGCGCCCCGGCGGCCCCTTCCCCGGCGGGCGGGAGAACTGGCCGCCGCTGCGCCGCCTGCTGACCCTGCCCCATGCTGCCCTGGGGCTGCGCGCCATGCACGAGACCGGAGCGCTCACCCGCCTGTTTCCGGAACTGGAGGCGGTCGAGTGCCTGGTGATCCGCGACTTCCACCACCGTTACACCGTGGACGAGCACAGCCTCATGGCGATCCAGGCGCTGGAGGAACTGCCCGGCCGCGATACGCGCTTTGCCGGACTGGCGGAGGAGATCGAGCGCCCGGACCTGCTGCGTTTCGCGCTGTTGTTCCACGACGTGGGGAAAGGCAGCCCCGGCGGCAGCCATATCGAGGGGTCCCTGGCGGCCGCGGACCGGGCCATGGACCGTTTGGATCTGCCACCCGCCGATCGCGAACACGTGCGCTTCCTCATCCGGCGCCACCTGGACATGCCCGGGGTGCTGCGCTCGCGCGACCTGAACGAGCCGGCTACCGCCCGCTACATGGCAGGGCTGGCGGAGACGGCGGAGCGGCTGAAGGCCCTGACCCTGGTGAGCTACGCCGATCTCAGCGCGGTGAATCCCGAGGTCATGACGGCCTGGCGGAGCGGGCAGCTCTGGCTGCTGTACCTGGCGACGTATCAGGAACTGACCCGCGAACTGCATGCCGGAGCCGCCGAACTGCCGGAAGGCCTGCCGCCGGAAATGGCGGAGTTCCTCGAAGGCTTGCCCGCCCGCTACCTGCGCACCCGTTCCCGGGACGAGATGGAGCGGGACCGGCAACTGGTTCAGGCCGCCGCGAAGCGCGGCGCCGCCGTGCGGCTGGAAAAGTCGAACGGCGCCTACCGGGCCGCGGTTTCCACCCGGGACCGGCCCCACCTGCTGGCCTCGCTGGCGGGCGCTCTTTCCAGCTTCGGGGTGAACATTCTCAAAGCGGAGGTTTTCAGCAACCGCCGCGGCTTCGTGCTGGACAGCTTCGTCTTCTCCGACCCCGGGCGCAACCTGGACCTCAACCCGTCCGAGATGCCGCGGCTGCAGACCACGCTGGAGCAGGCCGCGCTGGGGAAACTGAGCGTCAAGCGCCTGCTGGCCGGCCGCCCCAAGACGGTTCCGCCCAGCCGCGGCGCCCGGCTGCGTCCCAGCGTGGCTTTCGACAATGACGCCTCGCCCTCGGCCACGCTGATTGAGATCGTCGCCCAGGACCGTCCCGGCCTGCTGTACGACCTGGCCCGCACCCTCTCCTCGAACGGCTGCCTGATCGACCTGGTCCTCATCGACACCGAAGCCCACAAGGCCGTGGACGTCTTCTACGTAACCTTTGAGGGCGGGCGGCTGCCGGAGAACCTACGCCGCCGCCTGGAGCCCCAACTGAGAGAAGTCTGCGAGTTTCGGTGACAGGCTACATAACCGCCGCGCGTACTGCTCCGAGGCCGGGCTGGGAGCGTGAGCCCCCCGCAAGCACGGCCACGCGAACGGTGTTCCCCTCGAGAAAGACCGCTTCCCGGACGTGACGATTCGAGCGCCTGGCCCGCGAGACGCAGATGCGCTTCCTACCTCGCCCCCTGCACGCTCTCCACAATCTCCCGAGCCTCGGCTTCCCTCTCCCGCGGAACCCGGAGGCTCCACCATCCGAAGAAATTGCCGCTTTCCTGTCGCGCCGCGATGTTCTGATCCATCACGAAGAAGGGGATTCCGGCCTCCTCCAGCAGACTCTTGGCCAGGGCGATTGCTATCGGATCCGCCAGATCCGTTCGGATCAGGACATCGAGAGCAACGTAATCCGCTCCCCCGGCAGGGAGGTTCTCCACCAGGGGAATCCGGCACTCGGGACAGTCGGCCCGCTCGGGGTATTGCATGCGGCACTGAGGGCAGAACATCGCCACTCCTTTCGGGCACGGAGGCCTGCTTGGAGCCTTCTGACATAAGGTAGCACCGCGCGCTCCGGTCCGTTGCCGGCCGGCGCCCCGAAGCCGCCCCGGCTGCGAGCGCGGGCCTTTGCTAGAATCCAATTCTATGTTTCAAGGCATCGAGCACACCGCAATCGCCTCGCCCAACCCTGAGAAACTGGCCCAGTGGTACGTGGACCACCTGGAGTTCCAGATCAACTACACCTACGGCGGCAACTATTTCGTCAAGGCCGCCAACGGGGCCATGCTGGAGATCATCCCGTCGGAAGGCGAGTTCGCGCCGCCCAAGCTGAAGGACCCCGGCATCCGGCACCTGGCCATCGTCCCGGACGATTTCGACGCCGCGCTTGCCCAACTCAAGGACCAGGGCGTGCGCTTCATCAACGAGCCGTTCACCATCGCGGGCAACCGCCTGGTGTTCTTCTACGACGGCGACGGGAACATCTGTCACCTGATTCACCGGGAGCAACCCCTTCCCTAAGTGCTACGCCGGGTTTTCAAGGCGTTTCTGTACCGGGACTTCCGCCTGCTATGGTGGGGCGCCTGCACCTCCAGCGTGGGCACCTGGATGCAGCGGCTGGCCCAGAGCTGGCTGGTCCTGGACATTTCCGGGTCGGCCTTTCTGCTGGGCCTGGATGCCTTCCTGGGCGAGATCCCCATCTTTCTTTTTTCGCTGGTGGGCGGGGTGGTGGCCGACCGCATGGACCGGCGCCGGCTGCTGCTGGCATCCCAGTTCCTGCAGATGGCCTGTGCCTTCGTGCTGGCCGCGCTGATCGCGCTGAACGTCGTCGAGGTGTGGCATATCCTGTGCCTCTCCTTTGTCGCCGGGCTGGCCCAGGCTTTCGGCGGCCCTGCCTACCAGGCCCTGATCCCTTCACTGGTCAACTCCGAAGACCTGGCCAACGCCATCGCGCTGAACTCCATCCAGTTCAACCTGGCGCGGGTCATCGGCCCGGTTTTGGGCGGCCTGGCGCTGACCGGGCTGGGCGCGGCCTGGTGCTTCGCGTTGAACGGGGTCTCCTTCATTGCCGTAATCATCTCCCTGCTGCTGTTGAAGATCAGCTTCGTTCCCACCTGGACGGACGTCTCCATGCTGGCCAGCATGAAAGAGGGCATACGCTTCATCCGCAAGCAGGGCGCCATGGAGTCCCTGATCGTTCTGGCGTTCCTGATGACGGCCCTGGGAATCCCGATGGTCACTTTTCTTCCGGTTTTCGCCAAGGATGTCTTCCAGGGCGGCCCCTCGACCTTCACCCTGCTGCTGTCGGTCTCGGGCGTGGGTTCGGTGGCCGGCGCCCTGCTGGTGGCCGCGCTGGGCAACCTGCGGCGCATGGGGCGGGTGATGCTTTTCATCCTGATGGTGCTGGGCGCCGCCACCAGCGGCTTCGCGCTCTCTCGCTCGCTGGTATTGAGCAGTGTGCTGGTGTTCGTGACCGGCGCCGCCATGATCGCCGTCTTTGCTATGGTGAGTTCTCTGGTGCAGCTCATCACCACCAATGAACTGCGCGGACGGGTGATGAGCGTCTACAACGTCGCCTTTCGGGGCGGCATGCCGATCGGAAACCTGGCCACCGGCTGGCTGGTGCCCGTGTTCACGGCCCCCGTGGTGCTGGCCGTGAACGGGCTGGCCATGGTCGGGCTGGCGGCTTATTTTCTGGCGATCCAGCGCCGCGTGGCGGCGCTCTGAGGTGGATGCGGTGTGGATGGCGGTTCTCCTGCTCGCCGGCGTTCTGCCGGACATCGAGAAAGCCCGGGACGCACAGGACCGGGCCGCCCTGGAGGCTGCGGCGGCGCGCACGGCCGCCGAGGCGGACAAGCAGTCCGGCCAGGCGGACGCTCAGTACCAGGCGGCGCTGGCCGCTTCCTACCTCGCGGAAGTTGCCCTGGAACTGCGCGACCGCGAACAGGCCCGGAGAGCGGCTGAAAGCGGTATCCGCTTCGCCGAGCGCGCGCTGGCCCTTCAACCCAGCCAGGCCGAGTATCACCGCCTGCTGGGAACGCTGTGCGGCCAGGTGATCCCGGCCAACGTCCTGGCGGGGTTCAAGTACGGCAGGCGGGCCCAGGAGGCGATCCAGCGGGCGCTGGAACTGGACCCGAAATCCTCCCGCGCGTACCTGAGCCGCGGCGTGGGCAATTACTACCTGCCGGCTCCCTTCGGGCCCGGAATCGAGACCGCCATACAGGATTTCCGCAAGGCCATCGAACTCGATCCCCGTTCCGCCGAAGCCCACCTCTGGCTGGGTATCGCCCTGCGCAAGGCCAACCGCAACGCGGAGGCGCGGAAGGCCTTCACCCGTTCCCTGGAACTGAACCCGAAGCGCGTCTGGACCCGGCAGCAACTGGATAAGACGCCGCCACAGTGATGCGCCCCCCCCTCACTGTCGCGCTGGTCTGCGCCGCCCTGGCGCTGGTTTCCTTCTTCGTCTTTCCGGGCCACACCTGGCTGCAGTCCGACACGCAGATCTACGCTCCGATCCTGGAACACCTGCGCGATCCGGAAGTATTGAAGAACGATATCCTGGTGCGCCGGCCGCACGTCTCCTTTACGGTCTACGACGAAGTGGCTCTGGGAGCCGCGCGGGTGACGGGCCTCGAGTTTAAAACCATCCTGCAGCTGGAGCAACTGCTCGCCCGGGCGCTGGGCATCTGGGGAGCCTACCTGACCGCCGCCGCCCTGGGGCTGCCCTCAGCGGCGTCGTTCCTGGTAGCGGCCATCTTCGCGCTGGGCGCCACCATCGGCGGCCCCACCGTCCTGACCCTGGAATACGAACCGGTGCCGCGCGGATTCGCAGTGCCGCTGATGGTCCTGGCCATCGGGCTGGCGGCGCACGGGCGCGACCTGGGGGCGGGCGTTGCCGGCGCCGCCGGGTTCCTGATTCACCCTCCCACGGTTTATCCCTTCTGGGCGGTGTACTTTCTTCTCACCCTGTGGCCCTCGAAGCCGGAAGTGATGCGCCGCAGGATCTTCGCCCTGGTTCCGCTGATGGCTGCGGTGATCGTGCTGCTGCTGGCCTCGCGCCACCAGGCCGGGGCCGGCGAAACCCAGGTATTCTTCACCCGCCTGGACGCGCTGCAGGAGAAGCTGCAGCGCTGGCGCGCGCCCTATGTCTGGATCTCCATCTGGTGGCCCGCCTGGCTGGCGCACTACGCCGTGCTGTACGGGCTCAGCCTGGCAGCCTATTTCCGCG
>JADZAF010000366.1 GCA_020852755.1 Bryobacterales bacterium | reverse complement strand
CGGCTCCTCGATGAACATCGGCGAGAACTCCTGCACCGCCTCCGCGATCTTCAGCGCCGTCCGCGTCGTGCAGCTCTCGAACAGCTCCAGCCCGATGTCCAGCCGGTCCCCCACCTGCCTCCGGATGGCCCCCAGGATCGCCACCGCGTTGCGGATTCGCTCCCGCTCCGAGGGCGCCACCGGGATGCCGAACTTCACCGCCGTCCAGCCCTTGTCCACCAGCTCCGCCGCCCGTGCCGCGTACGCCTCCGGCCCGCGCCCCTGCATCTCGTTGTTCATGTGCGTGAAGTACACCCGGTAGCGCGGCTGG
Organism: Bryobacterales bacterium; assembly: GCA_020852755.1. Lineage (GTDB taxonomy): Bacteria > Acidobacteriota > Terriglobia > Bryobacterales > Bryobacteraceae > JADZAF01. The sequence continues at coordinate 7,919 of JADZAF010000366.1, read as the reverse complement.
ATGGGTCCCCCCAGCAGGCGCCACACCGGCACTCCCAGGCGCTTCCCCTCGATGTCCCACAAGGCGATGTCCACCGCCGAAAGCGCGGTGGTCAGGATGATCCCCGTGCGCCAGCGCGTCAGCCGGTAGTACATGCGGTCCCACTGCGCCTCGATCCCGGCCGGATCCTGCCCCACCATGTAGGGCTCCAGCCAGCGCAGCGCCGCCTCCACCACGTCCACGCGGTTGTGGCAGGTGCCCTCCCCGATCCCCACGATCCCGCCGTCGGTGTGAACCTCCAGAAACAGCAGGTCGCGCCACCGCAGCGTGCACTTGTGGATCACGAACCTGGTGATCTTCAATGGTGCGGGCGCACTGGCGGCACGCGCCGGTCTCGGCATGGCAGCCAGAGAAGCCGCGGCCGGAGCCGCGTGAAAGAGTCGTCGCCGGGTGATCGTGTTCATACGCCTTCCCCGGGGGACGATTATGGCATAGCGCACAGCCGCCAGGCGTCACTCAATTCCGGAGACCACCGGCCGGCGGCCCGCGACTCTCACCGTATTGCTCTCCCGCCCGTTCACCCGCAGCCGGACCTCGATGCCGCCCTCCGGCCAGTCCTCACCCGCCCGGAAGCGGATGGCCTGCACTCCCACCTGCCCCGGAGCCGCTCCCGCGAACAGGGGAGCGATCACGGCCTCCCCGGCGACGATCTCCACCGTGTCCTCCAGGGGGAATTCGGGCGCGGCCGGAACCGCGAAGCCTTCCACCGGCCGCCGCCGGTAGGGGCCCAGTCCGGTCCCGAAAAGGGTCACGACTTCCCCCGGCCGGGCCGGGTTCTCCAGCGTCACCGCCTCGCCGCTTTCATGCGCCGCCGCGGCGAAGGCCACCCCCTCCACGTCGCTGTGGAACAGGCCCGGAGCGTTGCGCTCCACCCGGAACGGAATGCGCAGGTCGGAACGCCCGGTCTGCTTCAAAACCAGCGTCTGCGGCCCTTCCGCCACGTCCGTCGGCAGAAGCGCGTTCACCCGTTCCCCGGAAACCGAGAACAGCGGCAGAATGCGGTCGTCGATCTGCAGCCACACCCCCGCCAGCGTCTGCGCCAGCGGGCTATCCGGACCCCGCTCCTCCCACGGCGCCAGGTTCACTCCGGTGACGGCAATTACCGAGCCGGGCGCCACCGCTTCATTGGGCGTCGGTCCGGCCGCATTCTGAACCCCGCCCGGAGGAACGTACGCCACCTTCTCGAACACCGCCCGCACGTGCTTCGGCCCGTTCATCGACATCAGGCCTGAACGGGCCGCGCCCGCGAAATCGCCTTCCCAGTGGCGGAAGCGGTACCCCGGCTGCGGCTCCATCTGGAAGGCCACCGCCTGGCCCGCATCGTAGTAGCCGTCCCCGGACGCCGGCTGCACCTCCCATTGCGCCGCGCCATCGGGATCGGACGTGGTCAGCAGCCGGTAGCGCACCCGGTAGGCCGCCCCGATCTCCACCGGCTCCGCCGGAACGGTGATCTCGCGCTCCTGCCCCGCCCCGTCGGCCCAGCCTTCGAAATCCAGCCGTACGCCCTCGCCGCCCGGCGCCGCCTCCGGAACCCGCAGCCGCAGGGCGGCCCCGACGGGGCGCTCAACCGTGCACGGCGTCAGGCACTCCGCCCCGTCCACCTGGATCGCGATCCCCGGTGGCGCCGTCCGCACCGTCACCCGCCCCAGCGGCTCGTAGACCGCCGTCAGCCGCCAGCCGGTGGTGGCGGCTTCCTCCGGCACCGAAAGCTCCTGCAGGGCCGGTCCCCCGTTGGACCACGACCGGAACACGCAGGTCCGCCCCAGCCCGTCCACCTGGTGTTCCGGCGCCGCCACCGTGTGGATCGATCCCGGCGCCCAGTTGAAGTTGTATGACTGCCAGTTCTCCCGCCCGTCCACCGTCAGCTTCAATCCCGGAGGCGAGGTCAGGAACGTGACCGCCGCCGCCGGCACGAACCGCGCGGTCAGGGTTCGCGAAACCGGGTCCTCCGGCACGCTGTAGGCATGGACGGCCGCGCCCCCGTCGCTCCACGACTCGAAAACCCAGACCTTGCTGCGGCTGTCCACCTGCGGCGAAACCACGCCCACCGAATGGGTCGTCCTCACGCCCCACTCCAGGGTCGCCGGGGCCATCACCGGCGTGCGGTCGGCCAGCAGCCGCAACCCCGGCGGCGACGTCTCCAGCGTCATCCTCGAAGCGCGCTCGAAACGTGGATACACCGCCTTCGGCCGGTCCATCACCACCGAGTTCACGAAAGCCTGCACCGGACTCCCCATTCCCTGGAGCCAGCCCACGAACACCCAGCCCTGGTTCGGGAAGGCCTGCAGCGAGACCCGGGCCCCCGGCTCCAGGTAAATCTCGGCGTCGGAGGCGTACGCTATCCCGCCCACGTGAACCGTGCCTGGGGAGCCGCACTCCGCCGGGTCGCACGCATTGAACAGCAGCGAGAGCGCGTATTCCTCCCGCACCTCGGCCTTGATCTGCGTGATCGCCGGATCCGCCGTAATCCAAATCACCGGAGAGGCGATCGACAGGTTCCCCGTGGAATCGGTCCAGCGCTGGAAGCTGTAGCGTGCCTTGATCGTTGTCGAAAGCTGGACGTCCGGAATCGCCAGTTGGTGCTTGCTGTGAACCGGCCATAGAAACGTCGCCGCTCCGCTGTACCGCTGGCCGTCCACGTAGAAATCGGCCCCGGCAGGCTCGGTCAGGATCCGGATGGTGCTCAGGGTCTGCCCTGGAGCCGCCGCCCCGGCCAGCCCGAGCAGAAAAATCGCGTACGGGTGAAAGCGCTTGCTCATCGCACACCTATTCCGAACTTCGGCCGTCCGGCTTCGCGAAGCCATCGGGGGAAACAATTAAGACCGTAGGAGGAAGACACTAAGGCCCGGCCGGCGCGATTGCCCCGAGCCCTGCGCCGCGCAAGGTCTCGTGCCGGCGCGAGCCGTGGCCAGCGGGGCCGCCGAAAGCAGGAGGAGCCTCAAATCCTCCACCGCGGCGCGCGTGCCTACTACCGCCTGCACGGCCGGTGAAAAAACTGGGGCCTCGTCCCCAGCGTATACTCCGCTACAATCGGAAAACGGGGTCTGGGAGAAGAAGGAGGGCATTTTCCTTTGCGAGTCACGCTCGTGGTGTTCGCTTCCATCGCTTTACTGAACGCACAGGAGCTGTATAACCTGGAGCGCGTCGTGCGCGAGGCGGCCGGCTATCCCGCCATCCGCGCGGGCGCCGAACGGGTCAACGCCGCCGCCGCCGGTATTCGCCTCGCCCGCACCGCTTACCTGCCTCGAGTGGACCTGATCGCGCAAGCCAACCGGGCGACCCGCAACAACATTTTCGGCATGCTGCTGCCGCAGGCTGTGCTGCCCTCCATCTCCGGGCCGCCCCGGATGGAAAACAGCCTCACCAGCGTCTGGGGCAGCGCCACCGGGTTCCTGGTTTCCTGGGAGCCCTTCGATTTCGGCCTGCGCCGTTCACAAGTGGCGCGCGCGGAGGCCGAACGCGCCCGGACCGAAGCCGCCGCCCGCGTCACCGAACTCGACGTCCGGGCCGCCGCCGCCGATGCCTTTCTGACGGTCCTCGCCGCCCGGGAATCCGTGCTCGCCGCGGAGGCGGGGGTGAAGCGCGGCCGCGCCCTTCTCGAGGTCGTCGAAGCCCAGGTCCGGGCCCAGTTGAGACCCGGCGCCGACGCCAGCCGCTCCCGCGCCGAACTGGCCGCCGCCGAAAATCAATCCATCCGGGCCGGGCAGGCGGAGGCCGAGGCCCGGGCCGGCCTGGCCCTGTACCTGAACCGCGAGCCCGCCCAGATCGCCATCGACTCAGGCCCCCTGCTCGCCATGCCCCCGCCCGCTCCCGAGGAAAGCCCCGGCGAGCACCCCCGCGTCGCCGAGCGGGAGCGCGCCGTCGAGGAAGCCGGGGCCGCGCGCAAAGTCGTCGAGCGCTCCTGGTACCCCAGGTTCAACCTCCAGGCCGCCAGCTACGCGCGCGGCACCGGAGCGCTGCCCGACGGACGCACGCTGGGCGGAATCAACGGCCTGGGCCCGAACATCTACAACTGGGGCGCCGGTCTCACCGTCACCTTCCCCGCGCTCGAATTCCCCTCTCTGAAGGCCCGCCTGGAGATCGAGGAGGCCCGCCGGCGCGCCGAACAGGCCCGTCTCGAACAGGTGCGGCGCGAAGTGAATGCCGAAGCCTTGCGCGCCTCCGCCGAACTGGAAGGCGCCCGTCGCGTGGCCCGGAACACGCCCGTGCAATTGGAGGCCGCCCGGGCGGCCGAACAGCAGGCCATGGCGCGCTATCGCGCCGGACTGGGCGGCATCGCCGAGGTGGCCGAGGCCCAGCGCCTGGTCACCCAGGCCGAGATCGACGACGCCCTGGCCCGCCTCAACGTCTGGCGCGGCCTCCTGCGGGCCGCCTATGCCCGCGGCGAGATCGACTCTTTCCTCCGCCTGGCGGGTAAGTAGGAGTTACTATGTGGTTGGTTCACACCGCCCTCCGGCGGCCGGTCACGGTGGTGGTCGCGGTGCTCGCGGTCATCCTGGCTTCCTTTCTGGCCATCCGCCGCATGCACATCGATATCTTCCCCAGCCTGGGTTCGCCCACCATCTACGTCGCCCAGCCCTACGGCGGCATGGATCCTTCCCAGATGGAGGGCTTTCTCACTTACTACTACGAGTATCACTTCCTCTATGTCACCGGGATCGAGCACGTGGAGTCGAAGTCCATCCAGGGCGTCGCCCTGATGAAACTGGTCTTCCATCCCGGCACCAACATGAACCAGGCCGTGGCCGATGTGGTCGCCCAGGTGAACCGGGCGCGCTCCTTCATGCCTCCCGGCGCCGTGCCTCCCTTCATCGTGCGCTTCGACGCCGGCAGCGTCCCGGTCGGCCAGCTGGTCTTTTCGAGCCCCGTGCGCAGTCCCGGCGAAATGCAGGACATCGCCATCAACCGCGTGCGCCCCCTGTTCGCCACCCTGCCCGGCGTCTCGGCGCCGCCGCCCTTCGGCGGCAACCAGCGCACCATCGTCGTGCGCGTGGACCCGGAACGCATGCGCGCCTACGGCATGTCGCCCGAGGAAGTCGTCCGGGCCGTCAACAGCGCCAGCGCCGTGCTGCCCTCCGGCATCGTCCGCATGGGCGACCAGGCCTACATCGCCTCCACCAACGTCACCGTGGGCGGCAACCTGGAGGAATTCATGGACACGCCCGTGCGCGCCGGCTCCGGCCCCACCGTCTACCTGCGCGACGTCGGCTGGGTCGAAAGCGGAACCGACATCCTCACCGGCTATGCGCACGTCAACGGCCGCCGCACCGTCTACATTCCGGTCACCAAGCGGGCCGATGCCTCCACCCTGGAGGTCATCCGCCGGGTGAAGGCCGCCCTGCCCCGTATGCGCGCCGTGGTTCCGGAGGACGTGCAGGTGCGGCTCGAATTCGACCAGTCCGGCTGGGTCGCCCGCGCCCTGCAGAGCCTGGTCGGAGAGGCTCTTCTGGGCGCCCTGCTGACCGGCCTGATGGTGCTGCTGTTCCTGCGCGACTGGCGCAGCGCCCTGGTGGTCGTCGCCACCATCCCCGCCGCCCTGCTGGCCGCCGTCGTCTGGCTCTGGGCCGCCGGCCAGACCCTCAACATCATGACCCTGGCCGGCCTCGCTCTGGCCGTCGGCGTCCTGGTGGATGAGGCCACCGTCGAAATTGAGAACATCCACACCCACATGGACACCGGCCGGTCGCGCGCCTGGGCGGTGCTCGAGGCCGCCGGCCGCACCGCCGGACCGCGCTTCCTCTCCATGCTCTCCATCCTGGCCGTCTTCGTCCCGTCTTTCTTCATGACCGGCGTGGGACGCCAGTTGTTTATCCCCCTGTCCCTGGCGGTCGGCTTCGCCATGGTCTCCTCCTACCTGCTTTCGAGCACGCTGGTGCCGGTCATGTCGATGTGGCTGATGCGGCCCCACGCCCGGCGGGCGGAATCGCGCCCCCGCCTGGACTGGCGCGCATGGTACCGCCGCTACCTCTCGGCCACACTCCGCTTCCGCTGGCCCCTGGCCGCGGTCTACACCCTCTCCTCCGCCGCCCTCCTGCTTCTGCTCTACCCGCGCCTCGGAACCGAGATCTTTCCCGCCGTGGATGCCGGGCAGTTTCAAATGCGCTTGCGCGCTCCCGCCGGAACCCGCATCGAGCGCACCGAGGTGCTCACCCTCCAGGCCATGGACCTGATCCGCGATACCGCCGGGCCCGCCGGTGTCGCCATCACGACCAGCTTCATCGGCGTGCAGCCGGCCAGCTACCCCGTCAACACCATCTACCTCTGGACCAGCGGTCCGCACGAGGCCGTGCTGCTGGTGGCCCTGAAACCCCAGGCCGCGCTGCGCGGCGAGGAACTCAAGGAGGAATTGCGGCGCCGCTTCGCCGCCCGCATGCCGGAAGTGCGCTTTTCCTTCGAAGCCGGCGACATCGTCAGCCGGGTCATGAGCTTCGGCGCCGACACCAGCGTGGAAGTCGCGGTGCAAGGGCCCAATCTCAAGGAGAACCGCGCCCACGCCGCCAGGGTTTTTTCCGAATTGCGGAAGATCCCCGAGTTGCGCGACCTGCAATACGCCCAGCCGCTCGATTACCCCACCCTTCAAGTGGCCGTGGACCGCGAGCGCGCCGGCCAGTACGGATTGACCGCCGCCGGCGTGGCCCGCTCGCTGGTCGCCGCCACCTCCTCCAGCCGTTTCACCGAGCCCAACTACTGGCGCGATCCGAACTCCGGCAACGCTTTCCAGATCCAGGTCGAGATCCCCCAGTACCAGATGAAATCGGTGGAGGATATCCGCGCCGTCCCCGTGGGCGGCAACGGCGGCCGCGCCCTGGTGGGCGACGTCGCCGGCATCAGCATCGGACAGACGCCCGGGCTGGTGGAGCGCTACAACATGCAGCGCGTGGTGAGCATGACCGCCAACGTCCACGGCAAGGCCCTGGGAGAGATGGCCGCGCCCATCCGCCGGGCCATCGCTCGCGCCGGACCGCCGCCCCGCGGCGCCGCCGTGGCCATCCGCGGCCAGATCCCCCCGCTCGAGGAAACCATGGACGGCTTGCGGACCGGCCTCCTGCTGGCCATCGCCGTTATCTTCCTTCTCCTCGCCGCCAACTTCCAGTCGTTCCGGCTGGCCCTGGCGGTCCTCTCCACCGTTCCGGCCGTGCTGGCGGGCGTCCTGCTGATGCTGCTGGCCACTGGAACCACGCTGAACGTGCAGTCCTTTATGGGCGCCATCATGGCCATCGGCATCGCCGTGGCCAACTCGATTCTGCTGGTGACCTTCGCCGAGTTCAGCCGCCGCGACGGGGCCGCCGTCCGGGAGGCGGCCCTGGAAGGCGCGGGCGGGCGCCTGCGGGCCATCCTCATGACCGCTGCGGCCATGATCGCGGGCATGCTGCCCATCGCCCTGGGCGTCGGCGAAGGCGCCGAGCAGACCGCGCCGCTCGGGCGCGCGGTGATCGGCGGGCTGCTGCTGGCCACCTTCGCTACCCTGACGGTCCTGCCCGCCGTCTATGCGGTGTTGCAGCGCCGGGCTGGCTCCGCGACCGCTTCCATGCATCCCCTGGATCCCGGCGGGAGGTTTTATGAACCGAGGTAGATTCTCCGGCCTGCTGCTGCTGGCGGGCGCCGCCCTGGCGCAGTCTCCCGAACTCGTGCAAGTGAAAGCCGGGAATCTGAGCCGCAATGTGCCCGTCACCGGCGAGTTCGCCCCTTATCAGAGCGTGGACCTGCACGCCCGCGTCAGCGGCTTCGTCGAACGCATTACCGTGGACCGCGGCAGCGTGGTGAACGAGGGGCAGCTGCTCGCCACGCTCTCCGCCCCCGAGATGGATGCCCAGCTTGCCGAAGCCCAGGCCCGGGCCGGCGCCGCCGAAGCCCGCGTGGCCGAAGCCAAAGCCCGCTTG
>JADZAF010000365.1 GCA_020852755.1 Bryobacterales bacterium | reverse complement strand
GCCGCCTTCCAAGTACAGCGCGGCAGGCGAGACCGCGGAGGGCCACCGGATCAGCGAAGAAACCCGCAACGCAAGGACCGGAGGTGCGAGGCCCGCCGCCCGGGCTGGGTTATATTGGTTGATATTCCTATGATTCCCGAGGTTCTTCCCGAAGGACTCACCTTCGACGACGTGCTGCTGGTACCCGCACTGAGCGAAGTTCTTCCCGCCGAGGTCGATACCCGCACCTGCCTGACCCGCCGCATCTCGCTCAACATTCCCATCGTCAGCGCCGCCATGGACACCGTGACCGAGTCGCATCTCGCCATCGCATTGGCGCAGCAGGGCGGCATCGGCATCATCCACCGCAACATGAGCATCGAGCGCCAGGCCGAAGAGGTGGACCGCGTGAAGCGCAGTGAGAGCGGCATGATCGTCGATCCGGTGACCATATCGCCGGACCAGAAGATCTCCGACGCGCTGGCGGTCATGAAACGCTACCGCATCTCCGGCGTTCCGGTTACCGACAACGGCAAGCTGGTGGGCATCCTCACCAACCGCGACCTGCGTTTCGAAACCCGTTTCGACCTGCCGGTCTCCGAGGTCATGACCAAGGAAAACCTGGTAACGGTCGCGGTGGGCACCACGCTCGAAGACGCCGAACAGATCCTGCATCAGCACCGGATCGAGAAACTGCTGGTCGTCGACGAACACTACATGCTCAAAGGCCTGATCACCGTCAAAGACATCCAGAAGAAGATGAAGTATCCCGCGGCGGCCAAGGACACGCAGGGCCGCCTCCGGGTAGGAGCAGCCATCGGCGCGACCGGCGATTTTCTGGAGCGCGCCCGGGAACTGGTGGCCAAGAAAGTCGACGTGCTGGTGATCGATACGGCGCACGGCCACAGCCGGCGGGTGATGGACGCCGTGCGGGCCGTGAAGCGCAGCCTGCCGGACGTCGAACTCATCACCGGCAACGTCGCGACCTTCGACGGCGCCCGCGACCTGATCAAACTCGGCGTGGACGGCATCAAGGTCGGCATCGGTCCGGGTTCCATCTGTACGACGCGTGTGGTGTCCGGCGCCGGAGTTCCGCAGATCACCGCCGTGGCCAACTGCGCCAAGGCGACCCGCGGGACCGGGGTGCCGCTCATTTCCGACGGCGGCATCAAGTTTTCCGGCGATATCACCAAGGCCATCGCTTCCGGGGCCGACGCGGTCATGATCGGCAGCCTGTTTGCGGGCACTGACGAAAGTCCCGGAGAGGTGGTCCTTTACCAGGGCCGCACCTTTAAGAGCTACCGCGGCATGGGCTCGCTGGGCGCCATGGCGGGCGGCTCGGGCGCGGAACGCTATGGACAGGACCCCAACTCCAAGCTGGTGCCGGAGGGCATCGAAGGCCGGGTGCCTTACAAGGGCCCGCTCTCCGAACTGGTGTATCAACTGGTGGGCGGCCTGCGCTCCGGCATGGGCTACTGCGGCTGCGGGACCATGCGCGAGCTGCAGGAGAAGGCGGTGTTCCTGAGGATCTCGCCGGCCGGCCTGCGGGAAAGCCACGTTCACGACGTGCTGATCGTGAAGGAAGCGCCCAACTACCGGATCGAGCCGTAGAACGCGGTGTCTTGCGCCCCGTCGGGCGCGTGCGGGACACTGAACTTGAAGATGCCGGAATTCTGCACCTGCGGCGCGGAACTCCCTCCCGACGCACGTTTCTGCCACAAATGCGGCAAGCCCCAGAGGGAAGAGCCGCTGTTGAACGTCGTGATCGCAGCGCCCGAGCCTGCTGTGACGCGCCCTCCGCGCTTGCCCAGCTTTCACAACCCCCTGGCGGTCCGCACCGGGCTGCTGGCGGCCAGCCTGGCGGCCCTGCTCAACCTGGTTCCGGTATTGAGCTACGGCTTTCTGATCTGGCTTCTGGCGGCCGGCTTCTTTTCCGTCTATCTCTACAACCGCCGGGCCGGCCTGCTGCTGACCGTGCGCCAGGGAGCCCGCATGGGCTGGATCACCGGAGTGATCAGTTTCGCCATCAGCGCTTTCTTCTTCACGCTCAGCATAGTCGCCCTGTCCGGGCGCGAGGGGGGACTGGCCGGGCTGTACAAGGAACGTCTGGAAACCATGCCGATGAACGACCGCAATGTTCAGGAGGCGGTTGAGTTGCTGCAGACGCCGGTGGGCATGGCGGTGGTGGTCATCGGCTCGCTGTTCTTCGTCTTCGTAGTCGTTACTTCGTTCTGCACGGCCGGCGGGGCGCTGGGCGCCAAGATCCTGGACAAGAGCTGATCGCGGCGGCCGGGCGCTACTCGCAGCGCAGCGTGGAGGCGGGGTCGACGGCGGCGGCCCTGCGGGCGGGCAGGTGCCAGGCGACTGCGGAGGTTCCGGAGATCAGCATCGTGGCCGCCGCGCCTGCGCGACTGGATGCCTCGCCGAGCTCTACTTTTTGTCGCCCTCGTCCGGAAGCGGTAATCCACGTCTCGAATCCGGACGGCGCTCAGGACAGCTCCAGGGTCAGCATGCGCCAGTCGGACTGCTCCTCGTAGGTCAGTTCGTCGACCGCCCGCTCTCGCGCTCTGCGCCGCCGGACGGCCAGCGCCAGTGTGGCCATGAGCAGAGGCAGGGCCACCCGGTACACCTCGACGTGAACCACCGCCCAGGTCTCCAGATTCGTCACGAGAAAGGCCACAACGGAGAACCACACCCAGTAGATGGCGAACCTGGTTTTCAGGTTAGCCTTGCCCGGAACGAACCGGCAGGTGAACGGGATGCGATCCCAGGATCGGAACAGCCACTCAATCAGCAGGAGTTGCAGCAACAACACCAGCGTGAGGTGCCGCAGCGCCGCCGCCCAGCCCCAGAACGTCACGTACAACGGAAAGGTCGCCAGGGCCACTGGCACAATCCCGTAAACCGTTACCACCCGGCGCGCCCCCGCCAGGTATTGCTCGGGCAGCCCGGTCCCGTTCACCTGGAACACCCAGTTCGATTTCAACTCGACCGGGTACCGGAATAGGACCCGCATGCCCAGAAACAGAAAGAACGAGAGAATCAGGGGAACCGAGGCTGACTGCACGGCCGGACGGCTCCAGAAGGCGGCGCCCCCATCCCGCAGCAGGGCCGAAACGCCGTCAAAGACGTAAGCCAGTCCCACCGTTGCATAAACGGCCAGCAGCAGGCGCGGACGCCGGTGGCGCAGCATCGTGCGGGAGGCGAATTCGAAGGCCGCTCGCTCGACGGGCCGCCGGCAGATCCAGCGCGCCAGCGGCAAACGCAGCCGCCGGGCAGGCGCCAGTTCCTGTTCCTCGAGAAGCTTGCGGACGTGGCGCGGATAGGCCGCGGCATAGGTCGCCGCCGCGATACCGGCGGCCAGCAGCAAGCCCGACCGCGCCGCGCCGGCCAGCGGCGCCACCCACGCGGGCGCGCCACCCAGCAGTTCCTGGTACCAGGCCAAGAACCAAAAGGGCGGAAGCTTGAGCGCCAGGTGCAGGTTCTCCGGCCGGGCCAGCACGGCCGGATGCGCGATGCGGGGCATCAGGAAGAACAGCGACAGCACCAGCAGCAGCACCGCCAGCTGCGCGTAGGCCGATATCCTGCGGAACCACCGGTAGGGAAGCACCGCGATCAGCATCCCGTGCAGCGCCAGGACGGCGGCGAATGCGAACACCGCCGCGGCCGAGACGGCCAGCGCCTGCGCACCCGCGTAACGGAAGTAACCCGGCCAGGTGGCCTGGCCGCCCAGCACCAGCCACGGGAACAGCAGCGAGGAGAGCCCGTTGGCCGCCGCCACCGCGCATACGATCAGGAACGACACCGAGACAACCCTGGCCGCGAACACCGTTCGCATGCGCACGGGGAGGCTGGTCAGGATCACCGCGTCGCGCCGGTCGCCGAACAGGTAGTCCCAGGCCGGCACCGTGATGCAGGCCGCTACCGCCATGCTCAGTGAAATCAGGAATTCCTGGTCAGCCCAGGCCGCGGCCTGGCGCTGCGCCAGGGGCCTGTCGCCCAGCCCGAAAGCGTATTTCATCGTGAACAGGTAGCAGAGGCAGACGTTGGCCGCGGCCAGCAGCGCCAGAATCTGGGTCAGGCTGTCCAGCACGTTCCCCTCGGCCGAGGTGAGTTCATTGTTGAGAAACTGGCGTACGAAGTTCCGCAGCAAGGGACGGAACTGGCCGGTCGGTTCGCTCATAGCCGCATGGCCTCCATGATCCGGGCCGCCGTTCCGGCGCTGTCCTCATCCACCGCCAGTTGAGCGAACACGGCTTCCAGACTGGGCGCGCTCATCAGGGCCCGCAGGTTCGCCACGGAATCGTCCGCCAGGATCCGGCCGCGGTGGAGGATGATCACCCGCGAACAGACTTTCTCGACTACCTCGAGCACGTGCGAGCTGTAGATCACGATCTTCCCAGCCGCGGCCAGCGACGCCATCAACTGCTTCAGCATCAGCGAGGTAGCCACGTCCAGGCCGGAGAAAGGCTCGTCCAGGATCACCACCTCCGGTTCGTCCAGCAGCGCGGCGGCAATCAGGACCTTCTGCCTCATGCCTTTGGAGTAGGCCGACAGCGGGGTGTGACGGTCCCCTTCGAGCGACAGCAGCCGCAGCAGCTCCGCGATGCGGCGCTTCAGCCGGGCCCAGGGCACCTGGCGCAGCTGCCCCACCAGTTCCAGGTACTCGGCCCCGCTCAGGTAGGTGTAGAGCAAAGGTTCTTCGGGAACAAAACCCAGGCGCTTCTTGAACGCAACCGGGTCGTTCAGGATCGAACGGCCCTCGTACAGCACCTGCCCTTCGCTCGGCTGCATCAGGCCGGTCAGCACTTTGAACGTCGTGGACTTGCCGGACCCGTTGGGGCCGAGGTATCCACACACTTCATAGGGACGAACGGTGAAGTTCAAGTCCTGCACCGCCGGCATCCCGCGAAACCGCTTGGTCAGATGCCGGACTTCCAGCATGGCCGCCTCCTGCCGATTAGAACCCGCCGCAACCGGTAAGTTCCGTCCGGAGTGAGATGCACGGGGCGGGCCGCCTGGAGAGGACTAAAGCGGCCGCCCATTTTTGACGATGAAAGGGAACGTAAGGACCGCGCCGCATGATATCCCTGAAGCGAAGTGTCAGCGAGATGGAGCGTCTGCAGGAATTGAACTCAACTGCCCTGAAGGCTTACCAGGCGGTGATTCAAAGCATCTATACCCACACGGTCGAAGTCCGGGCCGATCTGGTGGAGCCGCATCGCCAGCGCCTGCGCTCCATCCGCCGCAGCCTGCAACCGGCCCCCAATCGGGAAACGCTCGAAGGCAGCAGCTCGCTTGTGGATCGCGAACTGGCCGCCTACTCGGCGAGCGCCAGCGCGGCCATCCGCGAGCGGGACCGGGAGGTGCGGGATATACTCGCCATCCTGGGAGAGGCCGCGCAGACGCTGACCCGGCGCAACGACGTCTACGGCAAACGGTTTCAGGGCTTCGCACGGGAACTGGAGTCGGCCGCCGGCATCGAGGACCTGGGCGAACTGCGGCGCCGGCTGACACGCCAGTTGATCGAATGGAAGCGCTTCATCGCGGAATTTGAGAGCGAAAGTCTTTCCTCCATCGAACGCCTGCAGGACCAGCTCCGGACGTTTCAACAGCGCCTCACCGACGTGGAACGGCTGGCCGCGGTGGACGGCTTGACCGGGGTGCTCAACCGGCGCGAAGGCGAACGGCGCATTAAGGACATGATCCGCGAGAAGGCGGTCTTCTGCCTGCTGGTTTTCGACATCGATTCCTTCAAGAGCATCAATGACCGCTACGGCCACCAGGCGGGCGACCACGTTTTGAAGACGTTCGCGCGCCGCCTGTCTGATGGCGTGCGGCCCGACGATCCGGTCTGCCGGTGGGGCGGCGACGAGTTCCTGGTGATCATGCGCTGCAGCCTGCCCGACGCCATACGCCGTTCCCGGGAGGTCGCGCGGCTGCTGTCCGGCGATTACTCCGTCCCGGTCGCCGGCCGCGGCGACACCCGCGTGAGCCTCGGCGCCTCGGTGGGATTGGCCGAGCACCGCGCGGGCGAAAGCTTCGAGGACCTCTTCGAGCGCGCCGACCAGATCCTGTACCGGCGCAAGGCGGGCGCAGTCCCGGTCTGAGATCGCCCGGGTTGTGCTACATTGCAGGGGATATGGCATCCCGCAGCGTCAACAAAGTCATCCTGCTGGGGCATCTGGGCAAGGACGCCGAGACCAAGTTCACGCCGTCCGGCCAGGCCCGCACCACCTTTCCGCTGGCCACCAACCGCCGTTGGAAGGACCAGCAATCCGGCGAGTGGAAAGAGGAAACCGAGTGGCACAACATCCTGCTCTGGCGCTCGGAGAACCTGGCGAATTATCTGCTGAAAGGCAAGCAGGTTTACCTGGAAGGCCGCCTGCAAACGCGCAACTACGAAGACAAAGATGGCAAGAAGGTCTACTTCACCGAAGTGGTCTGCGACGACCTGATCCTGCTGGGCAGCCGGGGTGAGCAGCCCGACATGGGACAGCCGGTCTCGACGCCTCGCTCCACGGCTTCGCGCCCGCAGGCCTCCGCCGCTCCGGCGCCGCCGGCCGACGACCTGAACCAGGCCGTCAACGACGACGACATTCCGTTCTGACGCCGGGCTGTCTGCATCCCGCCCTGCGGAAGATCCGGACCGGGCCGGCTGCAACAGTGGACCCGCACATCCGAAATTGAGTACCATGTTCGCCGGCGTTCTGTTGTGAGCGAGGAGGCGGCATGCGCGGCTCATTGACTTCCGGCATTGTGCTTCTGCTGATGGCGGCCGGCGGGGCGGCCGCGGCCGAGCGGATCTCGGTCACCAAGACGATTCCCGCTTCCGCGGGCCCGTGGACCGTTACCCTATCGATCAACCTGGCGTATCCTTACAGCTCCGGACACTCGGCGCCGGTGGTTTTCGACCTCTCCGACGGCTTCGGCTTCCAGCCCGGCGACGTCCTCACAATCCAGTACCAGGCGGGGATGTGGTGCGGCGGCACGTACGTCAGCCTCGGGACCTGCGTGGACGCAAACGGCTACCGGAACCGGGCGCCGGCCAACGACCAGCCGGGAGGGGCCTCGGGGACGTACGGACCCAGCAAGTACATGGATCCGGCATCCTATCCCATCTATTGGATGGAACTGGTGGGGACCTTCGCGGACGACCGCGGCCAGATCCTCGGCACTCCCTTTAAGATCGGCAACGGACCGGTGAACGCGAGCGTTCCCAGCGGCGCGACCCGCCTGCAACTGGGATCCAACTACTACGACTACGGCAATGCCCGCAACTACTTCACGCCGCTCACCGCCAGCGTCACCGGACCGCCGCCTCCCACGATGAAGCCGGCCGGGACCATGGCCCAACTGGCCTCCGGCGGTCTCTGGAAGACCACTTTCGTGCTGCTGAATTCCGGAACCCGCCCGGCGCTGGCCCGCCTGAACTTCTTCGACGATCAGGGCAATGCCCTGCCGCTGCCGCTTTCTTTCCCTGAATCCGCGGGCGCTGAGCCTTTGGTCACCGCCGCCCTGGAACGGACCCTGGCGGCAGGGGCCTCCCTGACTATCGAAACCGAGGACCGGAGAAGCACAGAACCGAAAACCGGCTGGGCACAACTGCTCACCGACGGCGATCTGAGCGGCTTTGCGATCTTCGGCTCGCAGTCCGGCAGCCACGACCAGGAGGCGGTAGTGCCTCTGGAGACCCGGGGCGCCCCGTTCTACAACCTTTGGTTCAACAACACCGGAGGCCTGGTGACCAGCGTGGCCCTGGCCAACCCCTCAACCCAGGCGGTGAAGGTGGCGGTGACCATCCGCGATGAAGGCGGGCAGACCCTCGCCACGGACAGCATCCCGCTTGCGGCCAGGGGGCACACCGCATTCGGGCTCCCCGACCGTCTTCCTTCGACGGCAAAGCGGCGGGGAACCGTGGAGTTCCGCACGCCGGAGAGCGGGCAGTTGAGCGTGCTTGGCCTGCGTTTCAACCCGGGCGCGTTCACGACGGTGCCGGCGCTCACACAGTAGCGGCGCTCCCCGGACGCCCAGCACGGTCACTCCGGCGTCGAGACTGCCGGGGCGTGCAGCGGCCCGCGATCCCCTGCCGGTACATGCCGCCGGCTTTTTCCACCCGGGTCAGCCGCCGCCACCCGCGCCATTCCCGCTTGCGCAGCGGTCCTGGACCGCCGGCCTTCCTTTGCAGCCCCCCGGCGGTCTTCGCAAGTTACGCCTGGGCATGCACGGTCCGCCTGGGGTCCGGCATTTCCAGCGGCCGCCGGACCAGGATGCGGTAGATCAGGAACCCGAGAGGGTGCAGAAATCCCATGATGACGAAGATGGCGTTGTAGGAGAAGTCTTCCACCAGCCGGCCGGTCAGGTTGGTGAACAGCGCGCCGCCCAAGCCGCTTCCGCAGGCCACGATGCCGGAAACCGAGCCGACCACGCGGACCGGGTAGATATCGTTGGTGAGGGTGACGAGGTTCGTCTTCCAGGCCATGTGGCAGAAGGTCACGACACAGATGACGAGCAGGGCCAGGGCGGCGGAGGGGGTGTAGGCAATTACCACGCTCAGTGGCATCAGGGCGGCGCAGGGGAGCATGACGGCCGCGCGGGCGTTCAAGGTGGTCCACTTGCGTTTGACCAGGTAGCCGGAAGCCAGGCCGCCGGCGATGGAACCGAGGTCGGCGGCCAGGTAGGGCAGCCAGGCCAGCATGCCCATTTGCGCGAGCGTGAATCCCCGCTGCTCGACCAGGTACTTCGGCAGCCAGAACAGATAGAACCACCAGACCGGGTCGGAGATGAAGCGGGCGAGCAGCAGGCCCCAGCTCTGGGGGTAGCGGAGCAGGTCGATCCAG
This sequence comes from Bryobacterales bacterium, assembly GCA_020852755.1. Classification (GTDB taxonomy): domain Bacteria; phylum Acidobacteriota; class Terriglobia; order Bryobacterales; family Bryobacteraceae; genus JADZAF01. The sequence continues at coordinate 13,025 of JADZAF010000365.1, read as the reverse complement.
CGGATGCGGAGCGTCTCGCGGACCGGGCCGCGTGCCTCGCGGATCAGGCTGAGTTCGGCGGGGGTGATGCGCGGGTGCCTGTCGGGCAGGCGGTAAAAGAACAGCCAGGCGGCCAGCCAGACGAAGCCCAGGGCGCCGGTGATCACGAACGACCAGCGCCAGCCGTAGTGCAGCATCATCCAGACGATCAGCGGGGCGGCGATGATGGCGCCCACGGCCGCGCCGGCCTGCACCAGGCCGTTGACGAAGGCGCGCTCCTTGGGAAGGAACCATTCGGAGATGGCCTTGGTGGCCGCCATAAAGTTGCCTGGCTCGCCCACGCCGAGAAGGAAACGGAAGATGCCCAGGTCGAACGCTCCGCGGGCCAGGCCGTGGAGCATGTTGCTGAGCGACCAGAAGGCCATGAAGGCGGCCAGGGCCAGGCGGGTGCCCCAGCGGTCCACCAGGATGCCGGAGCCCACGTACATCACGGTGTAGGCGATGAGGAAGGCCTGCAGGATGTTGGCGTATTCGATCTGGCTGATGTTCAGCTCCCTGGTGAGGACGGGCGCGACGATGGAGAGGGTCTGGCGGTCGACATAGTTGATGACCGTGGAGGCGAATAGCAGGGCCGCGATGTACCAGCGCAGGTGGGGGATGCGCATGCGGATCTCCGGGCGTTCAGCGTGCGGGCCCGCGGGCGGCCCACTCGCGGAGGAACGCGAGTTCGGCCAGGCTGCGGCGGTCGAGCGAAACCGCGGGGTGGCGGACCCGGGGGCAGCGGATGACGCCGCGGGCGGCCAGGTTGTGCTTCTGGGCCGAGACGCCCATGCCGGGCTGGAGTTCGAAGCGCGCCAGGGGCAGGATTTGCGTGAAGAGGCGCCAGGCGGCTTCGTCCTCGCCCGCTTCCAGGTGGTTCCAGATGCGGACGAACTCGGGAATCAGATCGCTGCCGGGCATGGCGCCGCGGGCGCCGCGCCGGATTTCCTCGATGAGGAACTGGCCGTTCAGGCCCCCGAAGACGGTGAGGCCGGGAGACAGGTTGAGGATGGCGCTGACCTTGGGGGCGGTGGGCGGAGCCTCCACTTTCACGTACTCCACGCGTTCGATTTCGCGGGCCAGGCGGGCCAGCAGGGCGGGCGGCATGGCCACCTGGGTCATCAGCGGGGCGTCCTGGATCATGATGGGGATTTTCACGGCCTGGCCGATAGCGGCGTAATAGTGCGCCAGGCCCTCGCCGTCGGTGCGCAGGAAGTAGGGCGGGAGGATCATCAGGGCGGCGGCGCCGGAATCCTCGGCTTCGCGGCTGAGGCGGACGGCGGCGTCGGTGCCGGTGTGGCCGGTGCTCACTACCAGGGGGACGCGGCCGTTCACTTCCCTGACGATGAGCTGGAGCAGGGTGCGGCGCTCATCCGGGGTGAGGGCGTAGCCTTCGCCGGCGTTGCCGAAAACGCCCAGGCCGCGGGCGCCGGACTCCAGGAGATAGCCGATCAGGCTGATCTGGCTGGCGAGGTCCAGGCTGCCGTCTTCGGTGAAGGCGGTGTTGAGGATCGGGTAAATGCCTGCGAGTTTAGTCATGGGAAATCCAGGCCTTCCGCCGGCCTGGCGGCGCACGTTCCCAACGCGCACCGCCCCCGCTCAGGGAGGCACATACTAGGACCGTTGAAAGTACGCATGGCGGGGGGCACGGTAGGCGACCTTCAGTTCCGGCGTCTCCACGCGCGCCCGGCGGCGGAGCGACTCGAACAGGAACGACAGCATCCCCGTGGTCAGCAGGGTGCGCTCGACCGGATAGCGCGGCCCTCCGGTGACGAAGAGGTGTTCGATGCAGTCGATGAGGCCGTCGCGGTGGGCGCGCAGGCGCTCCGGTTTCAGAAAGCCGAAGTGCGTGGACACGGGCTCGGCGAGGTCCTTGCGTTTCGCCGAGAAGAGCCAGTCGGTAACGTGGCCATTGAGCATGTACACCGCGGACCGGAAACCGTCGCGGTATTGAATCAGGAACAGGATCGGGCGGCGGGCGTTCTGCTCGGGCCGGCCGGGCTTGGGGTTGAAGGCCCGGGTCAAGGCCGCCTCCAGCAGGGGCGCGCTCCAGCGGCCGGCCTCGCTGTCGCGCCACCTCCAGACGGCGTCGCCTTCCAGGGTTTCCACGGCGGCCACGCCGGTCTCCCCGCCCGCGCGGCGCTCGACCATGCACTGGAGAACTTCGAGGGTGTGGAAGCCGTACGCGTCCATCTCGCCGTAGCCGGCCGCGACGGCGTGCTCCAGCGGGCAATCGAGCGGCAGTTCCAGTTCCGGCACCCGGCCGGTCAGGGGGATGGAGGAGCCGGCCATCATGGGGATGCGCAACTCGCGCGAGAGATCGTAAACCCTGCGGGCCTTCTCCCAGGAGTAGGAGAAGTGCTTGTCGTAGTAGACCGGGACGGAGCGGCCGGCGCGCCGCAGCACTTCGGCGATCTGGAGGAACAGCTCGTAGCGCGGGTAGAGCTTCTGGCCCAGCTCGTTGGTGGGGTAGTCGCCGTGTTCGCCGACGAACAGCACCGCGTCCACGGCCAGGCGGCTGCCGCCCAGCGTCAGGGCTTCCGCGATGGTGGGGTAGATGGGGATGCCGTGCCCGGCGGCTACGGCGCGGCTGCGATCCTCCCTGGCGATCTGGTCCGTATAGAGGGAAACCACCCGGGTCCGCGGCTTACGCGGAACACCGTTGGGGGCACAGCCGTTCAGCAGCATCCCGACGAAAACGTCGGCGTGCGAGTTCGGGAACCAGGTGGTGACCACGGCGGCCACCCTCTTGCGGCGGTCCGGGGCGGCGGCGAGGCCGGGGGCCAGGGGCGAGAGCAGCACGGAGCGGCGGGTGAGGGAACGTCCGGCCATGTCTACCCCACGACCCCGCTAATGTCGATGAGATAGATCTGCCGCCCGTCGCCGCCGTGCGGGGAATCGATGGTCACGAGGCGCCCGTCGGGGCTGGAGCGCGGGTGCAGATCGCAGCGCCATTCGCCGCTGTATTCCGGCGGCGAGAGGAAGTGGCCCAGGGGCACCCTCCGGCCCGTGCGGGTGTCGTAGAGGTAGGGGTGCTGGAGGCGCTCCTTGTCGGGGTAGGTATCGTTGAGGATCCAGCGGTTGCCCGGCAGGTAGGAGCAGTGGCCGTTCACCGTCATCACGTCCGGCCCGGTGGCGTTCACGTTCGCGGTGCGGTCCTCGTAGAGGTAGAACTTCTCCCCCTGGGACGGGTGCCAGGCCCAGGCCAGGACGTGTTTGGCGTCCCGCCATATGAAGTGCGAGGTCTTTCCGTAAGGGTCGAGCACGTGGAGTTCTTTGCCGTCCCGGTTGCAGGTGAACATGCGGGTGGCGAAACCGCGGCCCTCGCGCGGGCCTCTCCAGCGGTGCAGGAAGATGAAGCGTCCGCCGCCGGGAGAGACCAGCAGGTGGTTGAACCAATGCTTGGCGCCGGTCCAGTCGCCCTGGGTGTACGGGATCCGGGTGGCGTCATGAAAGGAGAGGATGAGATTGCGGGCTCCGGTGCGCAGGTCCATCCGCCAGATGCCCGCGTTCTCCGGGGCCGGCACCTTCTCGTTGGGGTCGGGCAGGCCGGCGTAGCCGTAGCCTGGCCGGGTGTCGTTCAGGCGGCGGAAATCGGGGGCCACGGCCCAACGGCCGTCGGGACTCAGGGCATAGACCGGGCCGGGCAGCGTTCTGCTTCTGCCGGTCTTCACATCCAGGACGCGGGACACGAACTCGTCCTTGTCCCGGTCGTTCCAGATGACCTCGGTTTTCGAGCCGGGCAGCCACTGCAGCATGGCGCCCTGCTGCCAGTTCCAGGCGCGGCTGCGGCCGAGTTCGGTCCACCGGTCGCGGTCCCCGAGGTCGATCATGCCCAGGCGAATTTCGTCACCGGGGCGCGGGGAGCGGTGCTCGAAGTCCACCTCCATGGCCAGGACGTAGCGCCCGGAGGGATCGAACTGCAGCTTGTCGTAGTAGCTGAACCAGTGGAATTTCGGGCCGCGGGTGAGGGCGCGCACGGGAGGCAGCGTTTCGCTGCCAAGACGAAGCGGAACTCCGGCCGCAAGGGACTGAAGGAAGCTGCGGCGCAGCAATGAGGAACGGACCATCCCTCGATTGTAGTGCGCCGCAGCCGGCGGTTTGCGCCGAGTTACCGGATCACCGCGCCGTCGATCTTGACGCGTAGCTTGAACGGATCGCCCGCCGTGTACACCGTAAAGCCGTCTACCAGGGCGTACCACGTGCCCGGCATGGGGTTGTCGATGTCGGCATACTCCGGCGAGTTCCAGGAGGCCCCGGTCAGAATCATGGCGCTGTCGGGGCGCACCAGGATCAGATCCAGGTCGTTGGCCGGGTAGGCGCCCCAGGCGTGCGCCCACTGCAGGCGCGCTTCCAGCTTTCCGGCGCCCTCGGGCACATTAAACGGGATGGCGGCCAGGCCTCCCTGAACCATAACGCCCGCGGCGGTGGCTCCGCGCTCAATCTCCAGGCTGGTGCCGATGGTGAGGTTGGCGCTGATGGGGCTGGCGTTCGTCCAATCGCCGCTGACCGTGATGCGCATGAGGCCGTGATCCGGTCGCACGATCGCCCAGTTCCCGCCCTTGGTGAAACCGAAGACGCGGTAGTCGCCCTCCCCGATGGCGCTGGTCTTGGCGCTGTGCACCGCCAGCAGGACGTCGTCGCCGAAGAGCACATTCTGGACCGGGCCGGGAGTCACATTCGACAAGGTGACGTACACGGCTTCGGTGTTGGCGGGTACCGAGTAGTAGACCTCGTAGCGCTGGCCGGGCTGCAGGTTGTTCACCCGCCTGAAGAAGTTGCCGGCGTGCGACTGGATACCGGCGCCCTGCGCCAGGTTGGCGGAGACCAGTGCGTTGGTCAGGCCGGGCTCGGGGGGCGTGTCGGGCACGGTCCCGCCCTGGAGCAGGGCCAGCGCGGCGGCGCCGTCCACGAAGCCCGCGCCCTGGTCAAAGGGCCCGGAGCCGTCCGTGATCAGGCCCGGGTTGGCCGACATGACGATCGCGTTGCCGATCTGGGCGGCGCTGGCCGTGGGCACGGCCTGGCGCAGCAGGGCGGCTACTCCCGCCACGCTGGGCGAAGCGAAACTGGTGCCGCTGGCGAGGCTGATGCCGTTGGTTGCCGCGCTGAAGCCCTGGCCATAGCTGGCGAAGCCGTTGGCCACCACTTCGGGATCCGACTTGCCGTCGGCGTTCGGGCCGCGGGAGCTGAAGTACGCGGTCTGGAGGCCTTCAAAAGGCCGGTACAGAGAGCCGGCGCCGAGGCCGTACTGCACGTCGCGGAGGACGCGCTCGTGCACCGGAGAGGACGCCGCCCCGACGGTCAGGACGCCGTAGCCGGTGCCGGGGCTGCCGACCGTGGTCCCGCTGGGGCCGGCGTTTCCGGAACTGGTCACCAGCACGACGTTGCGCGCCAGGAAGGCCTGGGTCAGCTCATCCTCGACGTCGCGCCCGGCCAGCATAGTCCCGCCGCCAAGGCTCATGTTGCAGACCTGGACGTTCAGCGAGTTGTAGCTGCCGTCCGGGTTCTGCTCCTCAGGCACGCCATTGTCGAAGTTCTCCTTCAACAGCAGCACCCGCTCCATGGCCGCGATGATTCTGGATTCCGGAGCGCCGGCGCCGGGAGGGAACACGCGCAGCGCGTAGATGCTCGACAGGGGCGCGGAGCCGATCATGGGGATCTGGTTCCCGTTGAGCACGCACGACGGGCAATGCATCTGCACCGACTGCAGCAGCGCCGACGCGGGGGAGAAACTAAAGACCACGTTGGCGGAAATCATCCCCGCCACGAAGGTGCCGTGGCCTTCGTTGTCGAAATTGCTCCAGCCCATCCCGTCGCCGACGAGATCCTCCCCGCCGATGACCGAGCCGTCCAGGTCGATGTGCGGGAAGCCCGGACGGATGCCGCTGTCGATCACCGCCACCTTCATGCCCTGGCCCATCGTTCCCGCGCCGTGCAGAGGCCCGAGGTTCATGTAGACGTTGTTGACCAGGTAGGCATTGGGGTTGGAAGCGGCCGTCTTTCGGATTCCGGAGGCATCCAGGCGGGCCGACGCGCTGGCCTGACCGCCGGCTAACAGCGGGGTTCCCTTCCGGTCTTTCGGCGGCTGAGGCAGAGCCACCGGTAGATCTTTTCGGACTGCATCCGGCGCCAAACGGGCCTGCAGTGCCGGCAGAGCCCCACTGGGCACGTCCGCCGCCACGGCGTTCACATAGCGAAACTGGTGGGTGACGCGGCCTCCCAGGTTGTTGACCAACTGGACAAGGGGGGCATAGGGTTTCTGGTACTTGATGATTACCCGCTCGGCCCAGGCGCTTCCTGCCAGGGCCACGAGGAGCAAGGCAATCATGATCAAACGTGTGCGGGAGATTCGCATCTCTTCCTCCACCGCAGGGTGTAGCACAAAAGTACGGTCCGCGTCACCCCAATGACCCGTCCGGTAGTACTAGGCTTGAAGCGGCTATCGCAGGCCCGGCCGGCGGCCGGGCATAGGGAATCCGCCGGTCCGCCGGCGCGCGAATCGGACCCCTCAGGCGGTCGCCGGCTCCCCGCCAGGCCGGCTGCAGATCGGCCGCAGGTTGAAAAACCGCCCCACAGCCCGGGAGCGCAAGGCCCTTGTAATACAATGGGCCATTCAACCGTGACTGCTCAGACCCAGCCGGACGTCCAAACCGCCCGGCCTCGCACGGGCCTTCGCTGGCTCGCCGTCGTCCTGCTGTTCGTCCTCGTCCTGCTGTTGCCCCGTCCGGAAGCCATCAAACCGGAAGGCTGGCGCCTGCTGGCCATCTTTGCCGCCACCATCGGCGGGCTGATGCTGCATCCCATCCCCGGGGGAGCCATCGTCCTGATCGCCATCCTGACGGCCTCGCTGTTCGGCGGCCTCACCATCCAGCAGGCCCTGGGCGGCTACGGCGATCCCACCCTCTGGCTGGTCATGGCCGCCTTTTTCATCTCCAACGCGCTCATCCGCACCGGTCTCGCGCGCCGTATCGCCCTGGTTTTCGTGCGCGCCGTCGGCGGGAACTCTTTGGGCCTGACGTACGCGCTCTCGCTGACCGACGGCGTGCTGGCCGGCATTATCCCCTCGAACGCCGCAAGGTCCGGAGGGGTGGTGCTGCCCATCGCCCGCTCGATCTGCGAGCTCTACGGCTCGCTGCCCGGCCCCACCGCTGCCCTGCTGGGCTCCTTCCTGATGACCTCGGTCTACCAGAACATCTGCGTCACCTCGGCCATGTTCATGACCGGCCAGGCAAGCAACCCGCTGGCCGCGCAGATGGCCTCGGAGACCCTGAAGTACCCGGTGACCTGGACGAGCTGGTTCCTGGCCGGCCTGGCGCCCGGCCTCTGCTCCCTGGTGATCCTGCCCTTCGTGGTCTACCGCCTGAACCCGCCTGAGATCCGCAGGACTCCGGAAGCCCGGCGCTTCGCCCAGACCGAACTCGAGCGCATGGGGCCCATGGATTTGAACCAGAAGATCGTGGCCGTGATCTTCGCCGGGGTTTGCATCATGTGGGCCACCTCGCCCTGGCACGGCATCGACATCGCCATCACCGCGCTGGTGGGCTCCTCGGCTCTGCTGGTGAGCGGCATTCTGAAGTGGGAGCACGTGGTCAGCGACCGCGCCGCCTGGGACATTTTCATCTGGTACGGCGGCCTGCTGCGTCTGGGCAAGGCGCTGGGCGAGGCCGGGGTCACCGGCGAATTCGCGCGCTGGGTGGGGTCCTCGCTCAGCGGCGCCGGGTGGGTGCCGCTGTTCGCCGGCGCGCTGCTGATCTACTTCTACGCCCACTACGGCTTCGCCAGCATCACCGCCCACATCCTGGCCATGTACCTGCCCTTCGCGCTGGTGCTGGTCTCCCGGGACGCTCCTCCCGGCCTGGTGATCTTTGCCTTCGCCTGCTTCGTCAACCTGGCCGCCGGCCTGACCCACTACGGCACCACGCCCTCGCCCATGTACTACGCGCAGAATTACGCCTCGTTCGGCCAGTGGTGGAAGATCGGCTTCGTGGTCTCGGTGGTCAACATCCTGATCTGGTCCCTGGTGGGCTTCTCCTGGTGGAAGCTCATCGGCATCTGGTAGCCGGTCTCACTGCGGCTGCCCGCGATAGGGACCCGCCGGCCGCCGGAAGTCGTCGAGGATGAACTTGTCATACTCCGGAGTGGGCTCGAAGTATCCCGGCACGCGCAGGTGCTGTTTGACCACCTCTTCGTTCAGCTCGATCCCCAGACCCGGCGTCTCCGGCACCTGTATGTAGCCGTTCTGGATGATCGGCTTGGGCAGGCCCGTCACCAGGTCGTCCCACCACGGTATGTCCGGTGCGAAGGTCTCCATGGCCAGGAAGCTCCGCATCGTGGCGATGGCGTGTACCGAGGCCATGCACCCCACCGGCGAGGCCACGTAGTGAATCGCGGTCGGAATGCCGTTCGCGTCCGCGTAATCCGCGATGCGCTTGGTCTCTCGAATTCCGCCCGCGGTCAGCAGGTCCGGATGAACGATGTCGATGGCCCGGTTGTCGATGAAATCCTTGAACCCCTCCTCAAGCCCGAACAGGCTCTCGCCCATCGCCTGCGGCGTCACCGTGGCTTCCTTGATCTCCTTGTAGGCGCGCCAGTTGGCCGGCGCGTCCCCGGAACGCTGGGTTCCCACCTGCAGCATGTCCTCGGCCCAGGCCAGGCGGTAGGGCTCGAAGGCCCTGGCATACCGGATGGAATCGTTCACGTCCAGCGGGCCGAAGTGATCGATCGCCAGGGGCGCCTCGTAGCCGATGATCTCCCGCGCGGCCGCGATGTGGTCGCACAGCATCTGCAGCCCTTTGTCCGTGACCACGCCGTTATCCTGCACGGCGCCCGGCTTGCCCGCCGCCCAGCGCTGCCCGGAAACATCGTCCATCTTGTAGAACGTGAAGCCTTGCTGTTTGCGCTTGCGGACCCCCTCGGCGAACTGCTGCGGATCCTTGGTAAGCGGGAAGTGGCAGTACATGCGCACCCGCGTGCGGTACTTGGATCCCAGCAGGCGCCAGCAGGGCACGCCGTACACCTTCCCCGCGATATCGTGCAGGGCCGTGTCCACGGCGCTGTAGCCGCCGCCTCCCCGGCGGTGGTTCGAGAACTTCCTCAGGCTGTCGAGGAGCGGCTCGATGTCCAGGGGATTGCGGCCCACGATGTGCGGCTTCAGGACCAGCGCCACCCCTTCCACCGTGGCATCCCTTACCTCGCCGTAGCCGTGTACGCCCTGGTTGGTGTCGATGCGTATGATCGGGAAATCCAGAAAACCGGCGATCCGGCAGGCCCGCATGTCCGTGATCCGCAGCTTGCTCGGCGCCGAGTTTCTGTTAACGGCCTGCACCGGCGCCGCCTGCGCGCCCGCGGCCACCACGCTGCCGCCCGCCGCGCCGCTCAGCAGCGTGCGCCGGCTCATTCCTTTTTTGTAGTTTGTCAACTTATGCTCCTATGAATCCGCTGTCCCGGGCTTTGCCAGGAGCGGAGACGACCATCATACTGCCCCCGTCCGCCCCGGTCTGCTAGCTTGGAAGGTAATGATCAAGAGCCTGATTTTCGATCTGGGAAAAGTGATCGTGCCGTTCGATTTCAACCGCGGGTTCGCCGCCATGGCGCCGCTCTGCTCCCTGGACCCGGCCGAGATGCGCAGCCGCCTCTCCGCCACCGACCTGGTGGAGCGCTTCGAGTGCGGCCTGGTCGAGCCCGAGGAGTTCGTCGAGCAGTTCTCCCGCCTCCTCGAACTGAGCGTCGATTACGCCCGCTTCTGCGAGATCTGGAGCAGCGTCTTCCTGCCCGACCCGCTCATCCCGGAAAGCTGGTTCCAGGCCCTGCGCGGCCGCTACCGCCTGCTGCTGCTCTCCAATACCAACGCCATCCACTTTGCCATGATCCGCCGGACCTACCCCGCCATGCGGCACTTCGACAGCTACGTGCTCTCCTACCAGGTCAAGGCCATGAAGCCCTCCCCGCGCATCTACCAGGAGGCCATCGCGCGCGCGGGCTGCCAGGCCGGAGAGTGCTTCTACACCGACGACATCCCCAAGTACGTCGAGGCCGCCCGTGAGATCGGCATGGACGCCGTGCAGTTCCACTCCGCCGGGCAACTCAAGCGCGAGCTGTACCAAAGGGGCATCACCTGGGAGTAGAGTAGTACGATGTCTTCCGCTGCCCAGCTTCGCAAGCTGCGCCTGGCGGCTTCCATCGCCCGCGCAGCCGGCGCGGCCGGCGGTTCAGGACCGCTCGAAATCACCGCCGTTCGCGCCTTTCCCGTCCGCGAGCCGGTTTCCCGGCGGGCCTACACCGTGATCAAGGTCGAGACCCGCTCCGGCCCGCACGGCTATGGGGAAACCGGCGCCGTCGCTCCGGCCGACCTGGCCCGGGCCTCCGAGCTGGTGCGCTTGCGCCAGGCCAGCGAGTTCGAGGTGATCCGCCCGCTGCTCGCTTCCCTGCCGGGACTCCAGGCCGCCATCAATATGGCCCTGCTGGACATCCTCGGGAAGCACGCCAAAGCCCCGGTCTACCAGGTGCTGGGCGGGCCCACCCGGCATAAAGCCCGCGCCCTGGCCCCGCTCGAAGGCGATTCCGGCGACGCCCTCCGCGACAGTTGCCGCCGCGCCCGCGATGCCGGCTTCCGGGCCTTCTCGGTCCCGCTTCCTCCCGTACAGTCGCCCAACCAGGGACAGGCCTTCATCCTGGCCGTGCGCCGCCGGCTCGAGGCCCTGCGCGGCGACACCGGAGAGAACATGGACTTCGTGCTGGACGGCGGCGGCTCCCTCACCCCGTCCGACGGGGCCGGACTGGCCGCCGCTTTCGAAAAGTTCCACCTGCTCTGGCTCGACGAGCCCTGTCCCCTCGCCAGCCTGGGCGCGTTGCGCAAGATCGCGGCCGAGCGCGTGACGCCCATCGGTTTTGGCCGCCAGGTGCATCGCGCGGGCGAATTCCAGAACCTGCTGCGCGAGGACGCCATCGACGTCCTGCGGCCGGACATCGGCCTCAACGGCATCTCCGCCATCCGGCGCATGGCCGCCATCGCCGAGACATACTATATCGCCGTCGCGCCGCACCACCAGGGCGGGCCGGTGGCCACCGCCGCCGCCCTCCACCTGGCCGCCTGCCTGCCGAACTTCTTCATCCAGCAGGTCCCCCTGCCGCAAGCGGATGAGGACCGGCGCATGCGCGCCGCGCTGGCCGGTCCGGTGGAGACGGTCTCCGACGGGTTCCTCGCCCTGCCCGCCGGTCCCGGCCTCGGCATCACCGTTGACGAACAGGCCCTCGAGAAGTATAAGGAGCGTGGATGATGCGGCGCCGCGATTTCTTCTCTGCCGCGGGCGCGCTGGCCGGAGCCGCGCGCCGTCCCGTGCAGGCCGCCGACTGCGCCTGTGCCCCGTTCCTGGCCCAGGCCGCCCCCAGCACCGCGGGCTTCCGCTCGGTGGGATCCAAGGTCCGGATCACCAACATGAAGGTCTTCGGGGTCTCCCTCACCCCCGACTCCGACCGCCCGTACGTCTTCGTAAAGCTGGAAACCGACGCCGGCATCGTGGGCTGGGGTGAAGGCACCCTGGAAGGCAAGGCCGCCGCCGTCATGGCCTGCATCAACGATTTTCGCGACTTCGTCATCGGCGCCGACCCCATGCAGGTGGAGCATCACTGGCAGTCCATGTACGTGCACAGCTTCTACCGCGCCGGCCCGGTGATGGGCTCCGCCATCTCCGGCATCGACCAGGCCCTCTGGGACCTGCGCGGCAAGATCCTGGGCCTGCCCGTCTACAAGCTGCTGGGCGGCCCCATGGACCCCCAGGGGGTGCGCGGCTACTATCACGCCCGCGCCCGCAACCGCGAGGAGCTGGTAAAGCTTCGCGAGACCGCCGTAAGCCAGGGCGTGACCTGCTTCAAGACCGGACCCCCGGGCTACTTCGAGTGGATCGAAACCCACGCCAAGATCAAGCGGGCGGTCGATCACCTCGCCATGATCCGCGAGGCCATCGGGCCGGACATCGACATCGGCGTCGATTTCCACGCCAAGACCAGCCCGAGCGTCGCCTCCATCCTGGTGAAGGAGGTCGAGCCGCTCAACCTGCTGTTCGTCGAGGAGCCCTGCCCGCCAGAGAACATCCGCGTCATGGCCCGCATCGCGCGGCGCTCCACCACCCCCATCGCCACCGGCGAGCGCCTGGTGGCGTCCTACGGCTGCCAGCAGCTCATCGAAATGGGCGTGGTCGACATCATCCAGACCGACATCAACCACGTGGGCGGCATCACGGCGTTGTGGAAGGTGGGGGCGATGGCCGAAGCCTCCGGCATCAGCATGGCCCCGCACGCCTGTGAAGGCCCCATCGGGGGCATCGCCACCCTTCACGTGGACGCGGCCATGCCGAACTTCCTGGTTCAGGAGATCTGCAGCGGGGTACAGCCCGAAATGAAGGAAAAGGTCTGGGAGGAGTGGCTGGGCTTCCCCGCCATGCGTATGGTGAAGGGAAAGTTCCCGCTTCCCGACAAGCCCGGATTGGGTTTCGAACTCACCGAAGCCGCGCTGGCCAGATACCCCTTCGGGGGCACACGGCCCATGGCGCGCGTCTTCCACGAAGACGGCTCGGTGGCCGAGTGGTGATCTTTCCTACGCCTCTACCGTGGCGCCCAGGCGCGCGAGCAGGTTATCGACCAGCTCCCGGCGCCGGTGCAGCCTGTCTTTGACTTCGGGTGTCCGGGTGTGGTGGATCTCGGCCGGGAGATCCGCCCGCTCACGCTCGAGAAGTTCAATCAGGAGTTGGCGTTCCGCCTCGCTCAACTCGTTCTGAAGCCCAGCGTGCATCGTACACCTCCCGCTGTTTTCCGATTCCAATCTACCACCGATTGCGAGGCGGGTACAGCCCGTGTGCCGGCTCAGGGTCTGCTCGAATCCTACCGGCGCCGCACCCGCAGCGCCACGTCCTCGCTGTACTCGGGCGATTCCAGGACCTGCTCGCCGCCCGCCGCCCGGAACCGCTCGCGCCTGGCTACCGCCCCGGTCCTGGTATCCACCCATTCCGCCT
>JADZAF010000364.1 GCA_020852755.1 Bryobacterales bacterium | reverse complement strand
CGCAGGACGGCGCCCGTTACGATACGGTGGTCGAGGACCTGGGCGTTCGGAACTCTCCGGGCGAGAACACCATCCGCTTCCAGCAGAATGGAACGGCGGTGTGCCTGTTGCGGCGCGACGCCTACCGGGGAGAGCCTCCCATTCCCGCTTCGGCCGCCACCGCCCTGCTGGGCGTCGCGCGGCCGCCCTACCTCCTGTGGGAGTGGAAGGACCTGGGCGTGACGATCGGAGGCCCCAACTTTATCAAGGCGCCGGGCGGCGGATACGTGGCAGCGTTGCGGCTTGTGGACGGAAAGAGCCGGACCTCGCTCTGCCGGCTCGACACCCGGGCCGGAACGCTGCGCGAGTTCCTGACCCTGCCCTCGGGCGGCGACACCGGCTATCCGGGCCTCGTCTGGCACGATGGCCTGCTGTGGGTCAGCTACTACTCCAGCCATGAAGGCAAGGCCTCGATCTATCTGGCTCGAGTAAGCCTGCCTTCCCGGGCCGGCATGGAGAAGCGGCCAGGCCGATCGTGAGCCGGTTCCCCCAGTTGAACCCGGGCCCGGTTTCTGGTCGAATCATAGGGGACTTCAAAACTGCTGAGAGAGGAGTCGATAACGTGCCCACCTACACCCGCAGGGCGCTGCTGGCCGGAGTGGGTCCGGCGGTCCTGTTTCCGAAACTGGCCCTGAGCGAGAGCGGCCGGAAGCCCATGCGCGGAGCGTTCCCGATCATGGCTACCCCGTATACCGAGTCGAACGCGGTCGACTATGAGGACCTGGCGCGAGAGGTGGACTTCATGGACCGCTGCGGCGTCCAGGGCATGGTCTGGCCGCAATCGGCCAGTGAGTACACCAAGCTCACAAAGGAAGAACGCATGAAGGGCATGGAGATTCTGGCAAAGGCTGCCAAGGGCAGGAAGCCGGCCCTCGTTCTCGGCGTGCAGGGCGCCAACACGGAGGAGATGCTGGAGTACGCGCGGCTGGCGGAGAAACTGGAGCCCGACGCGGTGATCGCCATCCCGCCTGCCGAGGGGAAGAACCTCGAGGACTTCCGCACCTACTACCGCACTCTGTGCTGGACCGCCCGCCGCCCGGTTTTCATCCAGACCAGTGCCGGTCCCCGAGATGTGGTGCCCACCACCGAGTTCATCGTCGAACTGGCCCGCCAGTTTCCCAACTTCGGCTACGTAAAAGAGGAACTCGACCCGTTAATCCCGCGCATGCTGGAGATGTCCAAACACCGGCCGGTGATCAAAGCCCTCTTCAGCGGCAGCGGAGGCTGGCCCTACGAGATGCGCCTGGGGTTCGACGGCATGATGCCGGGCGCGCCCTACTCCGACATCTACGCGCAGCTTTGGGAACTGAACGAGGCCGGCCAGCCGCGCAAAGTGCGGGAGCTGTTCTCCAAGTTGCTCCTGATGACCACGCTGGAACGGCAGATCCCCGGCATGCGGCTCTACATCATGAAGCGGCGCGGGGTCTTCAAGACCATGGTGTCCCGCAGGTCGGAGTTCAAGCCGGAGCCGAAGGCCATCGCGGAGATCGAGGAGAACTTCGAACTGCTCAAGCCCTACCTGCGGGCATAGCTGTGTTCGGGCGCAGAACTGCGGTTCCGGCGAACATCCTGGCTCCGGAACCGCGCATCCCGGGCCGGAAAGCAGCTACGCTTTCTTGAGGAAACCCGAGACGCGGCCGCCCTGGCCGATCACGCGGTCCAGGATCTGGAGACTCAGGAACAGGCGGCGCGGGTGATGCAGCAGGCAGCGACGCCGCCAGCGCTCGGGGTTGCGGTGGCCGGTTGCGAATACTTTGTTGTACCAGTCGCACGCCCAGGCTTCGCCGGTGTGCTCGATGGCCATCAGGCAGAAGACCAGCGCGTCGTCCAGCGCGCCGCTCGCGATCCCGTTGATGGTCGCCGGCTCCACCGGGCGCTGTTCGGGATCCTCCAGGCTGATCAAACCACTGAAGCGCTTTCCGTCCACCCAGCAGCGCTCCATCGTCCGCCGTCCCATCTCCAGGGCTTCGGTGAACATGCGCTGGTGGTTCCGCCGCAGCGCCTCCTCCATCGACATCCAGGCCGCCTGAATGCTGTGCCAGCCGGAGACGATGCGGTGGTGCTGCTGGGGGTCGGGCTTGAACGGCTCGAAGCGGTCGTCCAGGTGCTCCAGCATGACGCCGTACTCGGGACGCCAGTGGCGCTCCATGATATTGCGGACGCACATGCGCGCGATGTTGTCGATTCCCTCGTCCCGGGTGTGGCGCAGCAGCGGCGTCAGGGCGCTGAGGAAATGCTGCCAGGTGCCCAGCCGCTTGGTGCCTGGCTCATGGGAGGCCCCATGCCCCGCCAGGTGTTGATAGGCGGGCGACACCACCCTCTCCATCACGCCATAGGCCGATTCCACCGCCAGGTCCAGGTCTTCGCGGGCGCCGGCCGCCTGATAGTACTCCGCCAGGCCCAGCACCATGTAGATGTCGCCGTAAATGTTGGTTGACGGCTCGAGCCGTTTCCCGTCCCGGGTGAATTTCGAGATCCAGTAGCCTCTGGAGTCGCGGCAGTTCTTCACGAGAAACTCGCGGGCCAGCCGGGCCGCCTTCAGATGCCTCTCATGACGCTCGAAATGGTTGTAGATATACGAGAAAACCCAGAGCCCGCGCCCCTGGTAGTACATCTCCTTGTCGGTCACCTTGCGGGGATCGCCTTCAACGTTGGCTTCGGGAAAGAACCCGCCGTACTGCCAGTCGATGCCGCTCTTGTCCCACAAGGCGATGTATTCCGAAAACAACTCGCGCCTGTGAAAGTCGCGGAGTTCCTCGAGCGATTTCCCGGCCAGTTCGCGGGTGACCGTCTCATTTGCGCCCAGCGCGGCGAGAGGCGGCGCTGCCAGGCTTTGGATGAAATTTCGGCGATTCACGT
>JADZAF010000363.1 GCA_020852755.1 Bryobacterales bacterium | reverse complement strand
GCAGCACCTGGCGCAGGTTCGACAGCGCAAGCGTCTGCGCCTGCTTCGACAGCGGCTTCAGCGAATTCCAGGCGGCCTTCGCTTCGATGGCCTCCAGGGTCTCGAAGGTCTGCGGCAGTTTCTCGGGCGGCGGCACGCTCTTGACCTGCACGCCCTTGGGAATGAGCGCATAGCCCGGGGCGCCGGGGGATTCGTCCACCGTGAAGGCCAGCCAGGTGGATGCGGCCACGCCGGGGCTCAGTTCGTAGCCGATGGCGCGTGCCATCTCCAGCACCGACCTGCGCTCCGTGGCCGTACGAAGATACCCTTCGTTGGCAATGCGCTCCTGGTAGAAAGCGAGAACGTCGGCCGTGACCGCCCACGCATCAGCCAGGGCGATGGAGGGATCGTCGAGCGCCCGTGCGGTCAGCCCCGCGGGCAGACCGGCCAGCATGCGGCGGAAGAAGCCGGCATGCGTGCCCAGACGATAAGCGATCGCAGGCAGGCCGGGGCGGTTGGAATGCTCGCTCATAAGCCCCCTTCCATCTCGAAGTCGACCGTGCCGCTCTCCGGGCGATTCGGGTCGTTTCCCAGACGCGCGATCTCCAGCCGCCCGAGCGTCATCCGCCCGGCGGCGAGTTCTCCGCGATCGCCTTCGCCCTGACGCTGGAAGACCAGCGGCTCCACCCAGAGCACGCCCGGCACGCTCATGGCCGCCGCAATCAGCGGGCTGAGGTACACGGTCTGGCCGAAGGTCCACTGATCGGGGTCGAACAACTCCCGGAACTTTTCAAAAAGCGCCTGCTTCACCGCCCCCTGAAAGTAGCCCGGCTGCACGCAGACCTTCAGCACAATTTCCAGCGATACGAATTGCGGCGGCTCGATCTCCACGTCGTACCCGGCCAGTCGAAAGCGCTCCAGGAAGACGCGCAGGCGGTTTTCGAAGTCCATGTCGACGCGCCGGCCTCCCCTGCGGTCCACGGTGATGAAGACCGTGTGCCAGCTTCCTGTCCAGCGCAGGGTGGCGGCCGCCTTGTGGACCTCCGGATGGCGCTGCGCCATGGCCGCATAGTCGGATTCCACGACTGCCCGCTCCTGTGTGCGAAAGGCCTGCGGTGCGTAGAGCCGGACCTGTTGGAGCGTCTCGGGCTCAATGCCGCCCTGCGCGGGCATGGGGTTGCATGCGCTCAGAACGCCGGAATCCGGGCTGACCACGTGGCCGATGGCTTTCGCGCCCACGTTGCCCGCCGCTCCATTGCCGGTGCGCCAGGTGGCCGTCAACTCCGCGGAGGGCTGCCGGCCGTGAATGCCGTCGCCGAAGCGGATGCGCGCCGAACGGTCGTTCTCAATCTCCAGGACGAAGTGTTGATCGAAGCGGCCCGAGGCGAGCAGATCGATCTTCGGATTCCAGTCGCCGGGCTGCAGTTCCATATCCGGGAGCGCATCGCGGGGGTCCTGCACCAGGGCCGCCGAGGCGGGCTGCTTCGCATCATAGGGCGTGGCGAACGTGACGTTCTCCAAAGTCCCGCCGGTGACCGTGCGGCCGTGATCGGCCGGCACGATGTTGCCGAGCACCACGGTCCGGGCCGTGTCCAGGTCATGCGGCAGCGCGTCGCCATCCGTCCATTCGATCTCCACCACCCCGGTGTTGCCGACCGGGTCGGTCCCGGCCTTCGCCATGGTGAGGCGCACGGGGTGGCAGTCAGCCGCATCCTGGAGGATGAGGACGTCGGCCGCCTTGAGGTGAATGCTCCCGTCCTTGTTCGACAGAACCGCCCGGGTGGCGCCTTTGGGCAGCACGCATCGCTCGTTTCCCCAGGTATGGAAACGCATCGACTTGTGGCCGGCGAAAAGCTTCACCGCGTGCAGGGTTTCGAAGACTTCCGCGCCGGAGGCCAGCGCTTTGTCGTGCAATTCGGTGTTGGGCGGGATGCGGCCGGGGAAGCCTTCCATACGGGTGAAAAGCTGGGTGCCTTCGGGCAGCGGCACATCATCCGCATCGACGTGGATCTGCACCCAGGCCCGCGCGTTGACACCCTCGTGAAGGCGATAGTCGAGCAGGCGTGCGTGCCGGCGCACGGAGACCCGGCGGCGGGCTGTGCCCAGGTAGGCTTCGGTAGCGGCGGCATCCTGGTAGTAGCTGAGCTGGTCGGCCGCGTACGCCAGGACTTCGACCAGCGCAACGCCCACATCGGCCGGGTTGCGCTCCTTCCATTCGGGGACGGTGACGGAAAGGCGGTCGAGCATCAGCCGCCGGAAACCGGCGTAGTCCTTGGCCAGATAGTCGATCACCGGCTCCGGGTACTTCTCCGGAGGGGCCGCCGGCCGCGGCTTGCAGTCGAAATCGCCGGGGCACTCGACCTTGAAGGAGAACTCGACCGCGGAGAGCACCGGGTCAAAGCCGCCGGGCGGAGGATCCGATGCCGGGCCGCTTACCAGGCGCAAGGTGTACCAGGAGAAATCGCCGGGCTTGTCGAGGGTGACGCGCAGGATGTGAGCCTCGCTGCCCGAACCCGGCTGCACGTCCGTCACTCCGATGTCCCGCACCCGCTCGCCGCCTTCGATCCGGATGTTCTCGTCGGAAAGCGTGGCGGTGAGCGGGTTCAGAAAGGTCACCACCAGGATGCGCTGCCGCAGGTCCTCGGAAGGCGCATCGCGGTCCAGCACTTCCAGAAAATCGATGCCGTTCAAGTCCGCACGGCCGCGCACGGCATCCGCGCGCTTTGGTTCCTTGCAGCGGTATTCGAAGCCCATGTCAGATCGCCCTCACCAGGGTTTCGACCTGCCGCTGCTGGGTGCGCCGGATCAGGTAGGCGACCGTGACCCGCAGGGTGGAGTCCACGGCCTCCACTTCCACGCCTTCCACCTGGATCAACTCGCCCAGCCACTGTTGGAGAGAGGCCTGGACGGCCAACTGCGTGGCGGCGGCCAGGGCGTCGCTGTTGGGCGCGAACACCAGCTGCAGCACGCCGCTGCCGTAGGTGGGGCGGTTCACGCGCTCGCCCGGAGTGGTGAAGAGCACCTGCTCGACCAGGTCGCGGATGTGGTCTTCGTAGGTAGTCGTGGCGGTCCGGCCGCGGCCGTCAAACCGAAAGGGGAAGTCGATCTGCATCACATGCCTCCCACCCGGGTCTGGGTCATCACGATAGTGGGTGGTCCCTGGGGGATCTGCTCCGCGCTGAGGCACAGGCCCGTGCTGGTTTGCAGGAGCGCGGGCTGGCCGTTGATCAGGATGCGCGCCGAGGGCGCCAGCCACTGCACCTTGACGCAGGGCTGGGGCTTCGGTCCGGGGAGCGTGAAGGCGCAGCCCGCGACCAGGCAGAGATCGGCCACGGTGGCGGCAGGCATGCCGTTGACCATCACGCGCGGCCCGCTGGGGATCACGGTCACCTGCCCGCCATGCGGGCAGATCGCCGTCGCCCCTACATGAAATAGAAATCCCGGCATCCTTCAGGCTCCTTCCACTCGCCGAGGTTCATGAGAACGCTTGTGGGAGCCGGGTCTTCCGGCCCGCCGCCGGGTTTTCGCCCGGCGCGCCGCGCGGAAGCGCGGCGGCGGCCCGGAAGGGCTGCCCCCCAACCAACCGGCCACCAGAGCTTCCGATCTCCTCATGTGACCACCAGCGCTCCCTGGTTCACGGTGACCGTGGGACCCGTCATGAGAATCATTGCGCCCTTGCCGTTCGAAATGGTGATGCCGATGTCGTTGATGGCGATCATGGCGCCGGTAGTCGTCTTCAGCAGAATCCCTCCGGTGGGTCCCGGCATGTCGCTGATCATGAGCGTGTTCTGGTTCTGGGTCTGGAACACCATGTGCGACACCGGCGGGGGGGCGGCGACGGCTAGGGCGGGCACCTCCGCCGCCGACCCCCAGTAGCCTCCCACCCAAATCGGATAGCTGGGATCGCCCTGCTCGAATTCCACCCACACCCCGGCGCCGATCGGCGGCAGCACGAACGCTCCCATCTGCATGCCGGCCACCGGGACGCAGGGCATGGCCCAGGAGGACACCGGCATGGAACCCAGGACGTCCGGCACCGAGACCTGCAGGCGCGCCATCTGCATGGGATCGACGTTGTTGATCACCGTTCCGCGATACTTGCCGTAGAACTTCTTCGCAGGTTCTGGACTCATGGCACAACCGTGGGCGTGAGCGACACCAGGCCGCTGCGCGCCAGAGTGAAATTCTGCTTGTACTCGCCGGGCTTGAGCGAGTGGGTCACGCTCTTGACGTAGTACAGCCCGTCGTAAGCCAGCCCTGCGCCGCGCACTCCCACCAGGCCCCGAGCCTGCAACGGACGCCCATAGCGCATCACGTCCAGGCTGCCGTTGCCGGTCACGGCGTCGGCCGATTCGGCGGCGCGCGCCATGGCCCGGGAGGCGGCCTCCACGAAGTTCAGCTTGGCGCCATCGTTCAGCGGCTCGATGCGCAGGGCGGTGGCGGGCCGCAAAGCCAGCGGCGGACGCAGCAGGTCGAAGGACGGCACCGGGATGGGAATGCCCAGCTTGGTAAACGGTTCCTGAATCACGATGGCCGGCTGGGTGCGCGAGAGCCCGTCGAAGCTGAAGCTCAGCGACTCCACGTTGCTGTGCGCGTCCATATTCACGTTCAGAGCCGGCTGAGGGATGCCGATGCGGATCTCCGGTCCCCAATACGCGAGGTTCATGCCGGGCGCCGGGCCGGGCTGGAGGTAGAAGACGTGCCCGTTCCGCCGGGCCAGCTGGTTGATGAAAGCGAAATCGGTTCCGCTCTGGGTGGGAATCCTGTCCGTGACGATGGGGACGTTCATGAGCAGCGGGGGGATCACCAGCGGCACCATGCCGTAGATCGCGTACTTGGCGACGATCAGCGCCACGATGGCCGGGTCCGGCAGGCTGGGGAACAGCATGCCGGTGTTGTCCGTTAGGTCCATCAGGGTGGTGAGATCGTCGCCGGTCACGGTGAGCCGGGACTGGCCCGGTTCGTTCGAGGCGGTCATCTCCTGGCGGGTCACGACGCCGTCCATCAGCACCGTGGGAATGCCGTTCACGGTGGCCACCAGGATCACCCGGATGCCGGGATCAAAGTAGCCCGCGGGCAGCAGGGCGGTGTTCAACAGGGATTCTTTGGAAAGCGAGAACGAGAGTTGGAAGCCGCTGCGCCGGCCCGCCGCCACGGTGACCTGCGCGCCGGTGAGAGCGTCGATCACGGAGCGGGGCGCCGGCGCCGGCACGGCCGGCCCGACAAGCAGCGTGAGGTACACGCTTTTAAACATTCCTCGGTCCCGGTATTCCTTCCGGTAGCGTGATCCGCAGCCTGCGCCCGGTCCTTTCGGTGAGCTCCTCCGGCTGCATGGCGCCGTTCGCATCCGCGACGCGCCAGAACAGCTCGGGATCGCCCAGGTATTGCGCCGCGAGGTTGTCCAGCCGGTCGCCATCCGCGACGGTGTGCTCGAACAGCAGTTCGAACCTCTCGGGCGCGGGGATGAACCTGCGGCGCAGGTACACGATGTCGCGCCCGTCCGGCGAGCGCCATTGCGCCGTCTCCACGGAACGGTACCGGCTGTTGACAGGGAAGATGTCCTTGGTCATGGGATTGCCGAGAGGCCCAGCGCGCCCAGCGGACCCGCGCCCGCCGCGGCCAGGCGTTCCTTCTGCTGCTGATAGCTCATGAACAAGCTCCAGCCCTTATGCCCGGAAGGCAGATCGTTGACGCTCAAAGCCCGCATGGAGAGCGTGATCTTCGCCCGGATCGGGTTCAATGCCGGGTCGAACATCTCCTCCGTGATGCTGAATTCGGTGATGCGCACCGGCACGATGCGCTGCCGGCTCCAGACGAACAGCACCAGCGGCGACTCGAGCGGGGCGATTTCGATAGTGCCCGCCCCGGCCAGCGTGTCGTTCGATTGGATACGGCTGCTGGAAGGGTACACGATGGTCTCCAGGGCCGCGATCTGCGGGTGAATGCCCACCTCCGCCACCGTGCTTCCGGCGCCCGCGGTCTCCATCTGGTCGGCGGCGTCGATCTCCGCCTCCACGCGAAAGGTTTCCACTGGGGGGCCCTTCAGCCGCAGGGCTTCCTCGCGGTCTCCGCTTTCGCCCGCGAAGGCCTGGGGCTGCAGGGTGCGGGTGAGGGTCTCGGGATTGTACTGCAGCACGATGACCCGCTTCACCACGGACGTATCCGGGTCCAGCAGCACGAGGCCGCCCTTCACCAGGCGGGGAGAACCGGGAAATGCGCTCATCGCCGGCCCTCCCTATTTCGGGTAGTTTGTTTCAAAATACGCATAGACATTCGGCCTCAGGCGCTTCAATAGGGTGGGGTCGGCGATATAGATCGAGAACGATTCGGCGAAATACTCCTGCCATTCGGTGTTCGAATACTGGGTCAGGCGCGTCGAGGAATCTTTCAGCGCCGCTTTGCGGAAGTCGATGCTGTCCGCCTTCGTGGTCCCTTCCTCGGTGGTGAAAGGACCTGTCTTTGGCTTGATATAGCGCTGGCCGGAAGCGGAGCGCGCGGCCAGCAAATCCTGCTCACCGCCGCCGGCCTGGTAAGCGTCCCAGGCCTGGCGGAGCGGCAGCAGGTCGATGGCGTGGCCGATCTCGTGGATCACGGAGCGGACCGTGTCGCTGGATACGCCGCTTCCAGGCATACCGAAACGTGTCAGGGCGGAACCGAAGGCCCGGTCATAGAGAGTGATCTCATGGGTGTCCGGGTCGTAGTCGCCGCCCGCCGAGGGATCATTCGCGTCGGCCGCGTCCCGGCGGAAGGTGATGCCATCGACGGGAGTGAGCAGGGAATCGGAAATCTGGGCCACGGCCAAAAGCAGGTTCTCGAACTCCGCGTCCTTCCATCCGGAGCCTCGCTTGAACCCATGGTCGTTGAACTTCTTGGTTGCCGCAGTCTTCTGCTGCGGCGGCAGGCCCTCCACCCCGATCGCGCCGAGTTTCTCAATCAGCACCTCGTTGTACTTTTCCTTCTTCTTCTTTTCGTTGACCCGCGTACGCTCGACGTATGTGAAGCGATAGGCGGCATAATCTCCGCCAAACGGCTCCAGGTTGAGGGCCACGGTGATGACGGAATTCAGGGTGAGAGTCTGCGGGATCAACTGGCCGGCGACATTGCTCAACCCATGCTGCAATCCGGAGGGAATGCCGCTGGCGAAACGCGCCGTCACCCCGTCGGGCAGGTCGATGGTTGTCCGCGCGCCCTTGGTGGAGAAGAGGTCTTCCAGATCGGGCAACGCGACCTGCGTGGTGATCAGCGTGAGCCGGGCCTGCTCTTCCGTGGTCAGTTCGCTGCTGAGTTCCTCCGCTGTCGCTTCGGCGGCCGCCTTGGGATAGGCAACCGGATCGATCCGGTCGCGCTGTTCCTGGAACAGGTCGTGGACGCTCCGCTTCATCTGTTGGGCGGCTGAGTCAACCAGCGCTTGAACCGCGGAGGCATAAGCCGACTCGAGCGACGCCGTCAGGGCCGTTTCCCCGCTCAGGTTGATGCGGACAATCTCACGGCCCTTGGTCAACATGTCCAGCCACCGCTGAAGCTGGCGCGCCAGTTCGTCCGGTCCGGTCTTCGAAGGATTGGGGCCCCGGTAAATGCGCCCCACCGTCTCGAGGAAGTCGATCTGGTCGGTGACGAACCTGCGCGCCTCCGAAGCCAGATCGGGCTCCGGCTGAAATTGGGACGGGCCGGGAGTCCCGGCTCGCTGCTGCAGCACGTGAGTCAGTTCGTGGGCCAGCAGGTGAAGGCCGGATTCCGTCTCCGGGGCGAACGCGCCGGGTGCGAACGCGATGGACTCGCCGGAGACGAATGCGCGGGCGTATTGCGAGACTGCGTCCGGACTGGTTCGAACCCGCACCCGGCTGAAGTCGTGGCCGAAGCGTTCCTCGAAGAACGCGCGAACAGTGCCGGGCAGGGGCTGGCCCGATCCCGGCGGCGGCGCGGCCCCGTGCAGGCGCGCGGCGGCGACCCGGACGGCGGAGTGCGGCGTCCCCGGCTCGCGCATCACGCGCGCGGCGGTGCGCTCGGCCTCCTGTTCGTGCCCTTCGGCCTGCCGGTCCATCGCAACTGGAACTCGTCTGCTCATGGGATGGGTGTCTTCAGTCCTGCTTCGACCGCCTTGCGGATCGCTTCCTTCTCTTTCTCGTCCAGACCGGCTTCATCCATGGCCGTGTCCAGCGGCGCCATCATGCCCTTCTCCACCGCTTTGCGCGCGCCCTCGCGCACTTTGTCCTTAGCCCAATCGGGAAGCGGCACGGGCTTCAGAATCCTGTTCACCACCGTGTCCACGCCGCCCATGATCACGTCGTGCAGCGACTTGGGTTTACGGCCCTTGATTTCCGGAATGGGCCGCAGGATGCGCTCGGCCATCTCCCGCGGGGTTTCCTCCATACCGGGCGGGGGCAGATTCAGCCTGGGAGTGATGTCGATCCGGGGAGGCGGAGTGAACTCCGCTTTCGGCCCCAGGGTCAGGGGCGGCATGAGCGGCGGCATCTCCAGTTTCGGGCTGGTTCCCAGCCGGAGGCGGAACGACGGGCGAAACCGGATCTCGGCCCGGCGGTTCCGCGGCTCTTCCTTCTCCGTCTTGATCTTCAACTCGCTTTCGCCCGCGCTGCGGACCGAAACCGCCTCGGCCGGAACGCCTCCGGCCACGAGCGCGGCCCGGGCCGATTCCGCGCGCTCCATCCCCAGCTTCTTGTTGTGGCGTTCCGTTCCGGTGGCGTCGGTGTGGCCGGTGATCTCGATGGCAGCCGCCGGGTCGCTCTCCAACAGGGAGAGCAGCATCCTGGCGTGGCCCGCCAGCAAAGTCCTGTGGATTTCCGTCAACTCCGCGCTGTCCAGGACGAACTCGCCGATGGTGAGCGAACCCATCGAGGCGAGGAAGAAGGGAGAAAGGCTCAGGGTGTAGTCGGGCGGGCGGTCCAGTTCCTGGCGCTGGACGGCCGCCACGCCGGCCTGCGATTGCTCCACCACGTGAGCCAGTTCGTGGTCCAGCAACCACCGGCCCTCCGCGGTTTCCGGCGTGTAGCGTCCCGGGCCGAAGGCAATGTCGGAGCCCAGAGTGTAGGCGGCCGCATGCAGGGCGCCGGCGGATCGAGCCGCTGCCGGGCCTGTGTGTACCCGGACGTGGCTGAAATCGAAGCCGAAGCGGAATTCGGCAGCCCGCCGCACGGCCGGCTCCAGCGATTTGCCCTGGTCGCGCTGGAGGGCCGTGGGGCGCGGCAGGCGGAGCTTCTCGAGTGCGTGCCTCACCGGCCGATCCCCCTGTAGATGGCCTGCGCGATGCTCCGGCCGAGCTGTGCCGGCGAGGCTCCGGGTGCGGCGTCCAGGCTGCCGCCAGCGACCGAAGGCAAAGCGCCGCCCAGTTCCGGGTTCAGGCCGCCGCGCGTCAGCAGGCGTGCCAGCTCCCGCTCCACAGCCGCCTGCAGGCGCACGCGGGCGGCCGCGTTCAGGCCGGCCCCTTCGATTACCAGTTCGCCGATCTGCACCCGGATGTTCATACGCGAAACAGGGACTCGTCCACGGGCCGTTCGAGCTTGCGGAACTCGGACCGGGCAGCCTCCAGGATCAAAGGCATGGTGACCGGGCTTCCCGCGTCCGCCGCGAGAAACGCCGCGCTCAGGGCGATGTTGTGAATGGCGCCGCCGGTCAGGTTCAAGCGGGACAGGCGTTCCAGGTCCAGGTTGCGAGTCGGCGTCTCCGAAGGAAAGATGCGCTCCCAGATGCGCCGCCGCTCCTCAGAGCCGGGGAAGGCGAACTCCACCACGAAACGCAGCCGGCGCAGGAAAGCGGGATCCAGGGCGCTCTTCATGTTGGTTGCCAGGATCGCCAGGCCCCGGTACGATTCCATGCGCTGCAGCAGGTAGTTGATTTCGATGTTGGCGTAGCGGTCGTGGCTGTCGCGCACTTCGCTGCGCTTGCCGAACAGCGCGTCGGCCTCGTCAAAGAACAGGATGCCGCCGGAGTCTTCCACGGCGTCGAATACGCGGCGCAGGTTCTTCTCGGTTTCGCCGATGTACTTGCTCACCACCGAAGAGAGATCGATGCGGCAGAGATCCAGGTGCAGTTCGTTGGCGAGCACCTCCGCCGCCATGGTCTTGCCGGTTCCGCTCTCGCCCGCGAACAGCGCGGTCACTCCCAGCCCCCGGTTCATCCGGCCGGCGAAGCCCCACTCCTCGTAGACGGTCCTGCGTCCGCGCACCTGGGCGGCGATGCGGCGCAGCAGCGCCAGGGGCTCGGGAGGCAGCACGATGTCTTCCCACTTCGCCAGGGGCACGATGCGCTGGGCCAAGGCGTCGAGGCGGGGCCGGTTCCCGTTGGAAACCTGGCGCCAGGGGGCGGGGTTTTCGAAGTCCAGGGTCAGGCCGGCGCGGCGCAGCCGCAGCGGTTCGCGCGTATCCAGGAACATCAGTCCTTCCGCCCGCAGCAGGAGCCGCTGCACGGGTGCGGCGAGCGCTTCGCTGTCCTCCCGCAGATCCAGATACAGGGCCGCACCCAGCAGGCGCCGCTCGCGCTCCCACAGGCGGGCGAAGTTGTCCGTCTCGGCCGCCTGCACCGGCAGCAGTTCCGAAGGCAACTGCAGGACGTCAAGCCCGGCCAGTTCCGCCGCCCGCCGCGCTACCTTCGCCTTTGACGGGCTGCCGGCGCCGGTCAGTTGCACAACGCCGGCGCCGGACTGCGCGATCCTCTCCGCCGCCTCCCGCTCCTCTCGCGACAACTCGCCGGCGGCGGGCAGGGGGAACAGCAGCGAACTCAGGCGTTCGTCCAGGTAGTTCAGCCCCTTCAGATAGCTCACGATGCGCTCGTCGGCGCGCAGCGGGCTGGCGGTGAGCGGCTGGCCGGGGGCCTGGTGAACCTCGACCAGGCGGCGCAGGCGAAGGGGCCGCTGGGGCGAGAGCGTATCCCAGGCGGGATCGTCGAACAAAGTGATGGCCAGGGCGAAGGTCGGCCAGGGCATGGCTGGGTTGCCCTGCGCCCGGGCGCACAGCCCGGCCATGTTCGGATCCAGTTCCAGAGCCGCGCACAGCAGCAGGGTCTGCTGCTCGAAAGGGGAAAGACCGAACAGGTCCGCGAGCCTGGCCATGGCGGTCGAGCCCGGCACTTCCGGAGGGGAGACGCAATTTCCGTTCAGCCGCGATCGCAGCCACTCGAGCGACGAACTCAGGTATGCCTCGTTCGCGCTCATGTGATGGTGATCCTCTGCGAGGCGTCGAAGACCGGCGGCGTCACGCTGCGGTCGATGAGGATGCTGTCCACGCCGTCCACGCGCAGGCGGATGTAATACTGGCCGGCCAGCGCCTTGCGGATGACGAACGTCAAAGTGCCGGCGGGGGCGGCATGGGGCTGGGCCGGGACTTCGCGGTCGCCCAGCAGGAAAGCCGCCCGCTGATTCGGCCGGACCTCCGGCGAACAGCTCACCGTGAGCGTCACGTCGCCGTTGCCGTCGCGCGCCGGATTGGGCGGTACGATCGACCCAATGCGCGGCGCCAGCGCGAAGGCCAATTCGTTAGTGAGGGTTTCCTGCCCGCCCCGCTCCACGATGGCGGCGGCGGTGTAGAAGCCCGCCGGCCACTTCACCGCGTCGTCAGGAATCACTACCCGGACCTCGGTCGCCGTACGGGGAGCAAGCGCCGGCTTCCTGGCGGAGTCGGTCAGGTTGGGGTTGGTGAACTGGAAACTGACGTTGTCGCCGTCCAGGTGATGGCCGCGAAATGTCAGGGTGTCGCCCGCGCGCACGACCGGAGGCAGCGCTTCCATCAGGGTAGGGAAGGGTGGAGTCAGATCGGGCTGGGCCGCCACGACCCGGGTGAGTACGGGCAGGGGCGCCCGGACGGGCAGGCTGCTTTCGATGAGCACCACGGAGACCTGGTAGCCGGCGGAGAGCCGGTAGTTGGTCTGGAAAGTGCTCCACAGCTTGGACATCTCTTCCACCGAGAGAGGCTGCGGGGTGATGCGGACGCGCTCCAGCTGGTCGGCCAAGTCGCTGCCCGCCAGCGAGTTCCTGATTTCCTCCGGGCCCAGCACGGGGTGGTCGTGCAGAATGCTCATGGCCCGGCCGAGCACGCGGTGGCCGAAGACTTCATCCTCGCCCCGCCCGAAAGAGGTGATGAGGTAATGCAGGGTCAGGGCCAGCGGGGGCTGGGCGGTTTCGCCCGGCTGCACCTGGCGGGGCATGTCCATATTGCGCCAGGCGGCGTTCACGTTGACCTGGTAAAGGAACAGGTTCAATTGATTCGAGGTGATGCTGCCGCGGGCCCTGTCCGGGGCCAGGGTGGTGACCTTGGTGTCCGACAGCGCCGCCAGCGCGGTGACGCCCTTCTCCAACAAATTGAGCAGCGTGGCGCTCACGGCCGCTATCGCCAGCGAGTTGCTCATGATTCGCCTCCGCGGCGGCGCAGATACTCTTCCAGGCTCATGACCGGCGGCGACGGAGCGCGGCGGCGCGGCGCGGCCGCCGGCGGAGCGGCTCGAACTTCGACCCGTCCGATGGTCACTTGAACCGTGGTCTGGGGCGGCGCGTCCGGTTTCTCGCGCCGCTTGAGGGCCGGCATGGGGAACGGGGGAACGGTCTTGTCGCGCAAACCCGCGGAGAGCGCCGTCGCCGGCCGCTCGCCGTCCGGGACGGGCTCCGGCTGCCTTCCCGCCTGTTGCCGGGGTGCGGCCTCCCGCTCGATCCGGGCGGTGGTTTCGCGACGCGGTTCCCTCAGGATCACGTTGTCGACACGCGTTTTGGTCTCGCGCAGGATCGTGGGGCCCGCTTCGGTGCGCCGCTCGATCCGCACAACGGGCCGCACCGTCTCATGAGCCGCAGCAGGCCGAGGTGCGGCCGGCCTGGGTTCGGCTGCCTCGCGGGGCGCGTCCGGCTCGCGTAGACGAACCGGCGGCTGCGCGGGCGGGGAAGCGGCCTCGCCTGGATGCGGCGCCGCGGCCGGCGGGGAGGAAGGCCCTGGTTTTTCCAGGAACACCGTACGCTCCGTCACCCGCGGCTCGCGCACCCTCATGCGGCTCGGGACCTCGCGTCCGGTTTCCACCCGCACCACCGGCTCCCGGGCTGCCGCCGGAGCGGGCTCTGCGATGGCCGGCGCCGCCGGCTCAAAGACGGCCGGCAGGCGAGGTTCCACCGCCTTGGCAACGCCCAGGGCCCGCTCGGCCAGCCTGCTGAGAAAATCGCTCATCCGCTCGCCATCTCCAGGTAGAGTTGCCGGCGCCAGGGGCTCAGCGCCAGGATTTCCGGCTCGCTCCAGCCGTAGGCCGACGCCAGTACGTGCACTTCGCGCAGCACCCGGCGCGCCCAGGCATCGATCTCGCTCCAGAAGTGCCGCACGATGTCGAAGGGCGCCTCCCACCACTGCTCACAAGCCGGGCACTGGAGACCCAGTTCCACGTCCGCCAGCGGGTCCGCCTCCGCCGCCTGGCCGATGAGGTCTTCGGTGATCCCGCACCGCTCCATCAGGATGCGCCGGGCTTCCTCCGGTGTTCCGGCTTCCGAGGCGGCCGCCAGGTCCAGGCTGTTGGGCAGCCGGAACGGCCAGGGCCCTCCGGCGGCGGGACGGGCGCGCACCTCGTCCAGCCGGAAGGAGATGTCCAGCCGCCCGCCGCAATGCGGGCAGTCCGCCAGGCAGGCCACCTCAGGACCGAAGGCCCGCTCCCTCAAGGTCATGAGGGCGCTGTCGCGCTGCCCGATGCTCCATTGGGCCAGCGCTTCCGGCTCGATTTCCGGGCAGGCGCGGGCCAGCAGCGTGAGCGCCCGCTCGAGCGGCGACAGCGCGCGCGCCTGTTCCCAGAAATCCAGCAACTCAGCCGTCGAAAGCGGTTGCATGCGCTACGGGCTCGGCACGGTGAAACTCGGCTCGGTGGGTTCGGGCACCGAGGTGTCGCGCTCCCAGCCCTCGTTTTCGAGCTTGATGGTCTGGATGGCCACGGCGTTCCCGCTGGCGTCCAGATCCGGCAGGGCCTGGTATTCCGACACCCAGCAGCGATACACCTTGTAGGCGATCACCAGCTGGCCCGCCTCGTTGTACAGCTCGATGATGATGTCCCTGCGAAAGTCCTTCAAAGACACTTCGGCTCCGAGGCCCGCGCCGAAGTTCCACACCTTGTCGGCCCACTTCTCGAACTCGGTGTCATGGGTGACGCCCCGCTCCAGGGTGACCGGTTCGTACTCGGTCTTCCCGGGCGATTTGCGGCTGGAGCTGGGGTCGCCGCCCTCACGGTGCTTCACCACCTCGGTGGTGCGTTTCAGCATGCCCACCTTGCTGACTCCGGCCACGTAGCGGCCGTCCCATTTCACTCGAAACTTGAAGTTCTTGTAAGGATCGAAACGCTGTGCGTTGACGCTGAATTGAGCCATCGGCCACTCCTTAGGCCTGGATCTGTCCGGCCATCTGCTGGATCTTGATCACCACGAACTCGGCCGGCTTGAGCGGCGCGAACCCGACCAGCACGTTGACGATTCCGTTGTTGATATCGGTTTGCGTGGTGGTTTCCCGGTCGCACTTCACAAAGTAGGCTTCCCGCGGCGTTTTGCCCTGGAAGGCCCCCTGCCGGAAAAGGTTTTGCATGAAAGCCCCCACGTTGAGCCGGATCTGCGACCAGAGCGGCTCGTCGTTGGGCTCGAAGACCACCCATTGCAGGCCCTGGTAGAGGCTCTCTTCGAGGAACAGGGCGGTGCGCCGCACGGGGATGTATTTCCACTCGCTGGCCTGCACGTCGGCGCCGTCCAGCGTGCGGGCTCCCCAGACCACGCTGCCGAACACCGGGAAAGTCCGCAGCACGTTGATGCCGAATGGATTCAGGCCGCCGTTCTCCAGGTCGGTCAGTTTGACGGGCAGATTGGCCCCGCGAATCACGGCGTCGGTTCCGGCAGGCGCCTTCCAGACTCCGCGCGCGGCGTCGGTTGCGGCGTAGATGCCGGCCACCGTGCCGCTGGAACCCACATTGCGCGGCCGGTTCTCGTTCAGCGCGTCGGGAATCTCCAGCCGCGGGAAGTAGAGCGCGGCGTTGCGGTCGCGCAGCGAGCCGTTGGCGTTCAGCAGGTTGAGGACTTCGGCCGGCTTGTCGGTGTCGGCGGGAATGTCCACGATCAGGAAGGCGCGCCTGTCGCGGCAGTACTTGACCGCTTCGGCATAGACCGAGACCATGGCGGCGGAAGGCAGGCTGGCGGCCGCCGGGATGCAAAGGATGCTGAAGATGAACGGCGCGATCTTGTCCAGCGCGGCCAGGCCGCCCTTGAGCGCCCCTCCGCCGGAACTCTCCCAGGCGCTGGAGCCCGGTACGTCGCCGTCCGACGGGGAGCCGCCCAGCGGCTGAAAGACCGGGTCGGTGGGGTTGTTGATCACGTCGGCTCCGGTGGGCGTGGGCAACTGGCCCAGGCCGAGATCGGTCAGGCGCACCAGGTCCGAATTGTTCTTGACGACTTCGACCGCGTAGCGCGAGTCGTCCTTGTCCAGGCTCAGGTTGCGATGCACTTCGCTCGCAACCACCTGGCCATTCCTCACCTCGCGGACGACCAGGTTGAAGTACCGGGTGGCGTCCCTGGTGTTCAGATCCACGGCCACCTGGAGGCCGCCCTGCAGGCTGGCCGCCCACAGGCCCGGGCTGGCCGCATCCACGCGAAGCGTGTCCTGCACGGGCGAGCCTCCCTGCAAGGTGAGGCTGGCCGCCTGCGCGCTGCCGGCGGTCACCCGGACCACCCAGGCGATGGAGCCGCCGTTCAGGTAATACTGCTGAATCGCGTAGCCGGCTTCGCTGCGCGCATCCAGTCCGCCGAAGCGCCGCTCGAAGTCCGCGAAGCTGGTGATGCGCACCGCTTCTCCCACCGGGCCGCGCGCGAAGAAATCGATGAACGCCGTATCCGAGGTGCTGACGCCCGCAATGGTACGCACCCCGCTGGGGATTTCCTCGATGTAAACGCCGGGGTAACTGTAGGTCCCTGGCATGCAATCCTCCTGTTAGTTGCTTTCCACGTTTCGCCAGAGAGCCAGATGGCGCCCGGCAGTTACTTGCCAATTGTTCCGGCGGCAGTAATCGCGCGCGGCCTCGCTCAGCCGCCCGCGCAATGCCGTATCCTCGAGCACGCGCCCGAGTCCTTCCACCAGATCGTGCGGCCGGTAGGCGGCCTCGCCGAGGTCTTCGAACCAGCCGGTGGGCGAGGCCAGCACGGGAACGCCGCTGGCCAGCCCCACGCTGATCGCCGAGCTGGCCGAGGCGAAGGGCGCCTCGTCGTACCAGAAAACGAGCGCGTCGGCTTCCGACGCCAGCCGGCGCGCGATCTCTTCGAGCGGGAGATACTGGCCGACCCGCCGCACCGGCAAGCCTTGCGCGGCCCGCTCCCACGAAGCCTCCAGTTCCGGCCGGTGCGCACGGCTGAAGAGCAGCAACTCGGCGGCGGCGCCCGCCCGCAGAGCGTCCAGCAGGCGCCAGAAGCCTTTGTGCGGGGCCAGAAAGCCGAACGCGCCGATCACCCGGCCGCGCGAGGCCTTGCGCGGCGGGAACCACTCCGGGCATCCGCAAGGGATGTGCTCCACCCGCTTGCCAGGCCAGCGCGCACACAGCCTGTCCGCCCCGCGGGCGGTGAGGGAAACCAGCGCGCTGCAAAGCTGTTCCCATGGCCGCGGCGTCTTCTCGACGGCGTGCAGGGTCGCCACCACGGGCACCCTGGCCGCGCGCGCCTGCTGGATGCGCCAGGCCAACCCGGCGTCATTGAAAAGGCTGCCTTCGTGCTGGATATGCAGCACCCGGACAGAACGCGTATCGGGCATCTCCTTAGTGACCCGGGCGGGCCCGATCGTTTCGGCCAGCCGGGCGGTGTATTCCGCAACGCCGCATTCCGAACCCGCGCTCGGGTTCCAGAAAACCGGGGCTCTCCTCAGGGGGCGCGCGAGCCGGCTTTCCAGGAAATCGAGTACCGCGGGCCCTTTGTTCCAGATACTGCGGTGCGCGGCGGCCCATTCCGAGGCCCGGCGTCCCATCTCGCGCGCTTCCTCGCGGTGAGCGGCCACCCAGCGGAGTTTCGCCGCCATCTCCGCGATGCCGGGGACGCCGCGCACACCGGCGGAGCCGTTCTCGAAACGTTCCGGAGAGACCGCCAGAACGCGATCGCCCGCTTCCCGGCACACGTCCGCCTGTCCTTCCGAGTTCAGGGCGATCACGGGAAGCCCGGTAGCCATACCCTCCACCAGCGGAAGTCCGAAGCCTTCACTTCCGGCTGCCAGCAGCAGGTCGGCTTCCCGGTACCAATGAGCGATGCCGCGCTCCAGTTCGTGCCGGTCGACGTAGGTGATGCGCGGATCGTCGGGCGTGTAGTTCTGATAGTTGTACTGCGTCTTGATGATCAGCCGCGCGCCGGGATCGCCCTGGAAAGCCATCTTCCAGGCGGCGATTGCCTCGCGCGTATGCTTGCGCGCTTCCAGCGGGGCGACGATCAGGGTGGTGAGGCCGGCGCGCTGCGGGCGCGGCTCGTAGTGATAGACCGCCGGGTCGATGCCTTCGGGGATCACTTCCACCGGGACCTCGATGCCCGCTGCACGCGCCGATGCGGCCAGGAAGCGGGCGGGCACGATGAGCCCCCGGGCGCTGCTCAAGGCGGGCGCCCAGCCCGGCGGCGGCAGGCTGGATTCCCACATCGTGTTGATGAACAGTTCGCGCGAGGCGAGATATTGGTTGAGCGGCGCCATCGGCCAGTGAAAGTAGAGCACCGGCGCTCCGGGCTCGGGCCGCGACTGTTCCGCGATCCGGCGGAACTCCGTGCCGAGTCCCTGGCTTACGAGGTGGAGAGGTGCAACATGCACTGTGGCGCCCGCCCGGGCCAGTCCGAGAACCAGGTACTCGGCCATGGCGCCGTAGCCGGTGGAGACGTCGAAGGTCGCGGCCACGGTGAGCGAACCCGGCGCCGGCCGCCGCATTCCCGGTGCGCCGCCGTTGCGCAGGCCGGCATAGAAGCCTCCGTCCCAGGCGAGCAGCCGGGTGATTTCATCCAGCGGCCGCCGCTCCCAGCGCGGGTCGGCCAGGTTCTTGGCCCCGGTATTGCCCGAGTGGATAAGGGCCACGTAGAGGGATTGGTCCGGGATGGCGTGCAGGCAGCCGGGCGCCAGCCGGCGGAGGAAGGCCGCGTCTTCCCCGGCGTTGATCTCTGGGAAAGGATTGCCGGCCCAGACGGAGCGCTTGTAGAGCAGGGTGCAGCCGGCCAGTCCGGGTGGATCGGTTTCCCTGGGCCGGTAGAGCCAGGCTTCTCCCGCGGTCATTCGGTAATGCAGCAGCTCGCGCAGGCCGCACACGTCGGCGCCGGATTCCGCCAGTGCCGCCACCTGCGTGCTGAGGCGCCGTTCCGGCATCCAGTCGTCGTCATCCCAGTGCGCGATCAGGTCGCCGGAACTCAAGCGGCAGGCCAGGTTGCGCTTGGCTCCCACGGTCATCCGGCCGTCTACTCGAACATGGCGCACGCCCAGGCCCGCCGGCGCCAGATCCGCGACCGAGTCCTCCCCGTCATCCACGATGATCAATTCCCTGGAAGGGTAATCCTGGCGCAGGAAATAGGCGATCGCCTGGCCGGCAAGGGCGCGGCGATTGCGCGTCGGCATGATGCAGCTCACCGTCAGCACGGGCATTCCGCTTCATCTTCGACGCTGTCAATGCCGCAGCAGCGCCCAGATGGATTCAAATATACGGGGAGATTCCCGGCAGGTCAAGAAAATTACTCTTAACAAACTCCTAAGATAGAAACTACCGATGGATGGTCGCGGCGCGAGCTAGGTATCCAGGTAATGACGCTCGGGCAACGCGCGCAGTCGGGCAGCGGCCGATTCCGGTGTGATGTCCCTTTGTGGACTCGCCAGCATTTCGTAACCCACCATGAACTTGCGAATGGTCGCGGAGCGCAGCAAGGGCGGGTAGAAGTGCGCGTGTAAGTGCCATTCGGGATGCTTTTGCCCGTCGGTGGGGCGTTGATGGAAGCCCATGGTATAGGGGAACGGCGTTTCGAACAGGTTGTCGTAGCGGACGGTGAGGCGGTGGAGGATGTCGGCCAGCGCATCCCGGCCGGCGCCGTTCAGTTCATCGATCGCGGTCGCGTGCCGTTTGGCCAGCAGCAGGGTCTCGAACGGCCAGACCGCCCAGAACGGGACCAGGGCCGTGAACGCCTCGTTCTCGACCACCGTGCGCTCCCCGCCGCTTTCCCGTTCCAGGTAGTTGCAGAGCAGGCAACTCCCGTGCGAGCGGAGGTAGTCATCCTGGGAAGCCTGTTCGCTGGCGATTTCGTTGGGCAGCGTCTGGCTGGCCCAGATCTGCCCGTGTGGATGCGGGTTGCTTGCCCCCATCATTTCGCCGCGGTTCTCGAAGATCTGCACGTAATTGACGAAATCCATAGCGCCCAGATCCAGATATTGGCGGACCCATTCGTCTATTGCGGGCCGGATCTGTCCCGGCGTCATCCTGGATAGCGTCAGGTTATGCAAAGGCGAAAAGCAGACCACCCGGCAGATGCCCCGCTCGCTCTCCGCGACGATCAGGCCGCCGTCCCGGACGGCCCCGGCCGGAGTATCCGGTTTGAGCGCCGCGAAGTCGTTGTCGAAAACGAAAGTGGTAGCGTACTGCGGATTACTGATTCCGCCCGCGCGCGAGTTACCGGGGCAGAGATAACAGGTGGGATCGTAGGCCGGTTTCGCGTCCGGAGCGGACCGCTCCACCTGTCCCTGCCAGGGACGGTCGGTGCGATGCGGCGACACCAGAATCCATTCCCGGGTGAGCGGGTTGAATCGCCGGTGGGGATGTTGGGCGAATGGCAACAAGATCTGCCCTCCATATCAGGTTACCCGACCCGGCGATCCGCCTGCTCCGGTAAGTGCCTGGGTGTGCTGTGGTTCGCCTCAGCGGCGGTCGAGGGGCAGCGGGTATAATCACACCATGGACTCCTATTCTCGAAGGAAATTCCTGGGGACGGCGGCCGTCCTGGCGGGCGCCTCCGCGATGACCGCTCGCAGTTACTCCCAGGTGGCGGGCGCCGGCGAGAGGCTCCGGGTCGGCGTGATCGGCTGCGGCGGAATGGCCATGGGCCATATGCAGACGCTGGTGAAAATGAAGGAGTCGGACAACGTTGAAATCGTTGCCGTCTGCGACATCTACGACAAGCGCCGCGCCCAGGCCGCCCAGCTGACCGGCGGCGAGCAGTACAAGGACTACCGCGCGCTGCTGGACAACAAGAATATCGATTACGTCCTCATAGCCACACCCGAGCACTGGCACGCCCAGATGACCCTGGACGCGGCCGACGCACGCAAGCACATCTATTGCGAGAAGCCCATGACCCACACGGTCGAGCAGTCCAAGAAGGTTGTGGCGCGGATCAGGCAGACCGGGCTCAAGATGCAGGTCGGAGTCCAGGGGATGTCGGACGACTCCTACGAGGCGGCCAACCGCTACGTGCGCGACGGAGTGCTGGGTAAGGTGGTAGTGGCGCAGATCGACTACTCCCGCAACCACATCGGCGACTACTGGGCCTACGCCATCGACAACGACGCGCGCCCGGGAGAGAACCTGGACTGGAAAGCCTGGCTTGGGCCGGCCCCGAAGAGGGATTGGGACCCCGAGCGCTACTTCCGCTGGCGCCGCTACTGGGACTACTCGGGGGGTATCGCCAGCGACCTGTTCGTCCACCGCGTGACCCGCCTCATCAAGGCTTTGAACCTGACCTTCCCCGAATACGGCACCGGCACCGGGGGCAAGTTCCAGTTCGCCGACAGCATCGCCGAGATTCCGGATACCTTCAACGTGATGCTGGATTACCCGGGCGGGCCGACGGTGCTGCTGATCTCCTCAATGGCGAACGACACCCCGGTCGAGCACACCCTGCGCGGCCACAAGGCTACCCTGACCTTCACCCGCACGGGCTTCACCATCAAGCCGCAAGGCCAGTATGCCAAGGAAGGCAAAGAGATCACCCACGTCAAGACCGGGGCCGAGGCGCTGAACCTGCACCATCGCAACCTGCACGCCGCCATCCGCCGGAACGAACCGTTGAAGTGCGATTGCATGCTCGGCTACTACGGCGTGGTGGCCTGCGAGATGGGCTTGCAGTCCTACCGCCGGCGCCAGTACGTGAAGTGGGACCGCGCCAAAGAGCGCATCGTGCGCGCCTGATCCAGGGCGTCGCTTCGGCGTCCTGGCCCGGCCGGCAATGCCCGGCATGCCGAGCCGCGACTGCAAGGAGCGGTTCCGCAACTGCGTTCCGCTGCAGCGCACCGCCGTCCGAACCGCGAGTGCGCTGCAGACACTGGAAGTTCAGAAGACCACGAAAGGATGGTAGAGGTTCGGCAGCTTCATTTCCGCGATGGCAATCAGCTCGCCGGAGCGGTTGACCGCCTTGACATAGCGGATTCCGCGCCGGATCCGGAAGGGCGAGACGGCGAAGTCCCGTCCCTGGCGGATTTGGTTCTCGCCGACTTCGTCCACGTACTCGGCAGGGAAATCCGGCAGCAGGCTGGCGGCTGGAACCAGGGCCTCGATCAAGCGCTCTTCCTGGGCCAGCTGCTCGAGTTGCGCCATGGTGCGGGCCTGGTCCAGGGTGAATTCGCCCGAGAGCGTGCGCCGGAGGTCGTACAGGTGGGCGCCGCAGCCCATCATCTGTCCCATTTCGTGGGCGATGGCCCGCAGGTACGTGCCGGACGAGCAGTGGACCCGGATCCGCGCGTCCTGTCCCTCCACGCCCAACAGCGTGGCCTCGTATACCTCCACCTGTACGGGCTTGAGTTCCACCGCGACCTGCGCGCGCGCCAGCCGGTATGCCGGCACCCCGCCGACCTTCTTGGCCGAGACCGGCGGCGGCGTTTGCAGAAAGGTCCCCCGGAAACCGGCCAGTTTTCGATCGACCTCCTCCGGATCGATTTCCATCTGTGATACGGGGGACGAGGGCCTGCCCTCCCGGTCGTAGGTATCGGTCGAGTACCCGAAGCGGATGGTGGCTTCGTACACCTTTTCACTGCGGGTGTAGAACTGGCTCAGGCGCGTGGCGCGGCCGATCACCAGGGGCAGCACGCCGGTGGCGATCGGGTCCAGGGTGCCCAGGTGCCCGATGCGCCGCGTGCCTGCCAGCCGGCGCAGACGGGCTACCGCGTCGTGAGAAGTCCAGCCGGCCGGTTTGTCGACCACGATTGCGCCGTCCACTTCAGTCCGTTCCTTTCGCTTCCAGCTGCTGCAAGACCTCCAGCAGCACGGTTCCCACCACTTCCAGGCTACGGGCGCTCAACTTGTCCATCGTATCGTGCTCGGTGTGCCAGGGAGGGTAATCGAAATCGATCAGGTCCAGAGCGCTCACGCCCCGGCGCAGGAACGGCAGGTGATCGTCCTCGATGGCCGCTGCTGTCTGGTTGAAGTAGAAACCCAGCCCGAGCCGCGCCGCGGTTCTCCAGACCAGCGTGCGCAGCCACTCGGTCGAGTGCAGGTCCTGCAGGATGCCCAGGCTGCGGTCGCCGATCATGTCCACATTGATCAACGCTTTGACGCGGCTGAGTTTTCCCTCGGCGGCCCATCGCGCGGCCAGGTGGCGGCTGCCGTAGATGCCGTCGCTCTCCGACCACTCCCCGAAAGCCTCCTCGCCGTCGAACCAGACCAGGTAAACGTCGTCCACCCTAGGCCGGCCGGAAAGAGTTCGCGCCATCTCGAGCAGGAAACCGGTGGAGGACCCGCCGTCGTTGGCGCCAACGAAGCGCATGTCCGGAAACCATTTTGTGTCGTAATGTCCGCTGAAAACCACGGCCCGGCCGGAGCGCCCGGGGAAGCGCGCGATCAGGTTGCGCATGGAAACCGGTCCACGCGGGGTCGTGGCGGTGAAAGCGTCTTCCGTCGTCTCGCATCCCAGGGTCTTCAACTGCGCCAGGATGTAGGCGCGCAGCTTTCCCAAAGCCGCGGAACCCGGAGGGCGGGGACCAAAGGAAACGGCCGCGCGGGTGAACTCCAGGGCGCGGGCGCCGGAAAAGGCGGGCGTCGCGGCGGGCTTCCGCGGAGCCTCTTCCCCGTTCGCCGGCGCAACGGCCGCGGCGCCTGCCGCCAGCATCAGGATCGCTTGCGCGCGTAGCATACGTACCCCAAGGTGAAATCGCGCTTTCGATCCAGGCCGTCCAGCAGGGGAAACACCAGGGCGGGCGGCGCCAGCAGCAGCGCCGCGGGCAGGAACAGAAGCCAGCGAAGGCCGCCGGCGAAGAACTGCAGCCCGTTCAGCAGGCGGCGCGCCAGCAGACGGAAGTACCCTCCGGCCGGTTCCAGGCGTGTGATCTCGAAGCCCGCCCGGTCGAGCAGGTAGGCCAGGCCGTAGCGGGTGTAGCGGAAATAGTCGTGCGGGGCCTGG
The DNA here is from genome assembly GCA_020852755.1 of Bryobacterales bacterium. GTDB lineage: Bacteria > Acidobacteriota > Terriglobia > Bryobacterales > Bryobacteraceae > JADZAF01. The sequence continues at coordinate 3,819 of JADZAF010000363.1, read as the reverse complement.
TGCAGTTCCCACTCCTGGGGGACGGCCAGCAGCACAGGGCTGCCGGGCGCCAGCACCCGGGCAAGCTCGGCCAGAGCGCAGGCCGGCTCGGGAAGATGCTCCAGGGTGACGATATGGATCGAGGCCCGGAAAGCCGCCGCCCGGAAGGGCAAGGCCGTCAGGTCGGCGACTGCATCCAGCTTCCCGTAGTTCCAAGTAGCATCGCCGACCGCCAGGTCCACCGCGCAGTAGCGCTGGCGCGTGAAGTGCCGGCGATGGCGCGCCTCCCCGGCCCCGGCATCCAGCACCCTGGCGCCCTCCGGCAGAGTCGCGGCGAAGGAGGCAACCGCCCGTTCGATTTCGCCTTCGAAGTGCAGGATGTAGTCGCGCAGGAATGTGGGCAGCCGGTATGCCGGTCCGGAATACCTCATTGTTTTGGGCGTGCTTCCATCATGACGGTGGAACCCGCCCGGCAGGCCGCCTCGAGCACCGTGAAGGGCAGGGCGGCGGCGATCAGGGAGAGGTACAGGAGGTCGCCGAGAAACTGCCGGGCCGGCCCTCCGCCGCCGCCCCGGACGCGGCGCGCCATCGGATCCAGGCCGGGCAGCAGGCTGGTGGCCAGCCCGGCCGGGTTGTCGCGCAGAGAGAAGTACTTGCGCCGCAGCACTTCGAAGCCGCAGGCATCCAGCAGGACCTCGAGGTCCGAGTCGCGGAAGTTGTAGACGTGCCGCGGCACGTCCAGCCCGTTCCAGTTCTCTCCCAGCAGCATGAACTGCCAGCAGGCCGCGTTGGGCACCTGGACGATCAGCCGCCCGTCCTTTCGAAGCAGGCCGCGCGCCGCATCCAGGTAGGAACGTGGATCGTACAAGTGCTCCAGAACGTGGAACATGGTGATGGCGGAGCAACTGTCCGGCGGAAGCGGGGGGCGCGACAGGGTGGAGCAGACGACCGGGACCTGATGGCGTCCCCAGGCGGCGGCGGCTGCATCGAGCGAAAAATCGAGCCCCGCGACCCGGCGGCGGCCCCTCTCGCGCAACATCGCCAGGAACAGCCCGCCGCCGCAGCCGACATCCAGCACCAGGCCTTCCTCCGGAGCGTCCCCGATGGCGCGGGCGACGAAGCGCAGGTGATCCCGCAGGACGAAGCGGCGATACATTTCCTCGAGCCGCCCGGCGGCATGCTGCTCCGGCACAAACCAGTAGTTGCGCGGATAGTATTGAGAAAGTTGAGCGGCCGTGGGCTGCGGAAACAGCCGGATGAGGCGGCAGCGCCCGCATTCGACGATCCGAAAAACCTCGCAGGTGGTCCGGTAGAGCCGGTCCGTCGCGCTGAACAACGGGTGGAACTCCCGCGAGCCGCAAGCCGGGCACTCCGCGCCGGCATCCGGTTCCTCCGGCGCCTCCGGAGTCTCGTCTACCGGATGGCGGCCGTCTGCATCGTCAACTCGCGCAGCGTGATCCGGTGCCGCAGCAGCAGGCGGCGGACCTGCTGGGGAGAGAGCCGCCGGATGCGCTTCAACTGGCGTCTCTTCCTCAGCATGCGAGGTATCAGCGGCAGGGCTTCCAGGTCGCCCCGCATCAGGGCCAGGGCCATCCGAATCTTGCCGCCGATCCCCGGAAACAGGGAGGCCTCCCCCCGGCCCAAAATCGAGGCCCATGCTCCCGCGATCAGCCTGGCTGCGTAGTAGCCGCCGTTCAGCCAAAGTAGACTCCAAGGGAACAGTTTAACCGCCAGCAGCACACGGTTGCGCTCGATGAGGACCAGGCGGCGAACCGAACCCAGGCCCAAAGTCGCCCCGCGGTGATGCCGGACCACGGCCTCCGGCACATAGAGGCACTCCCAGCCCGCGATGCGCGCCCGCAGCCCCAACTCGGCGTCGTCGCCGTATGCAAAGAAGTCCTCATCGAATCCGCCGATCTGATCGAGCATCGCGCGCCGGTACATGGCGGCGCAACCGTCGGGCCACAGCGTCTCCTCCAAATGGTCGTACTGGCCGGCATCCGTTTCCCCGGCGCCCCGGCCGCGATTCTGACCGTCCGGGTAGATCAAGTGCCCGGCTTTGTCGATCCGGCGCGGGTCTTCCCATACCAATATCTTGGACGCAACCATGCCCAGTTTAGGCCGTTCGTCGAAAACCCGCCGCAGGGAGCGGAGCCATTCGGGATGGGCTTCGGCGTCGTTGTTCAGCAAGGCCACGAATTCGCCTCCCGCGGCCTGGATGCCCTGGTTGTTGGCGGCGCAGAAGCCCCGGTTCCTCTGGTTGCGGATCAGGCGCACGCCGGGAAACTCCGCCGCCACCATTGCGGCTGAGCCGTCCGTGGAGCCGTTGTCCACCACCAGGGTCTCAAACTCCACGTCCCGCTGTTGTTCCAATGAAATCAGGCAGCGGCGCAGCAATTCGCGCCGGTTCCAGTTCACCACGACGACGGAGATCAACCCGCCTGCTGCCCGCGCGACGGAGTCCGGGGAATTCAACGCTTCCTTTCGTGCCCCCCGGCACTCCGCAAGGTTCGCTCGAGTGGCAAATGAATCGCTATCTGGTCCTCCCGGCCGGTCCACTGGAACCCGGCACACAAATCCGCCTCTGGCCGTAATAGGTCCTGTAGTATTATAGCGATAGGAACGCGAAAGCGCCTATGGCATCGATCGGCGAGCAATTGCGGCGGCAACGGCTGCAAGGCGGGATCGATTTGGAACAGATCGCGCGGGAGACCAAGATCAACTCCCGGCTGCTGGAGGCGATTGAAGCCGACGATTTCGACAAGCTGCCCGGGGGGGTCTTTCGCAAGAGCTTCATCCGGCAGTACGCCCACGCGTTGGGCCTGGATGAAAACGACATCGCGGCAGAACTGGACCAGCTGGAGCCTCCCGAGGAACCTCCGGAGCTGCAGGTTCGTGAGGAAGCCAGGCTGCATCCCGACATGCCCGCCCTGCCGACCCAGGAGGACGCCCTCAACCGGCGCTGGCTGGCCGCTTCGGCAGGCTCGTTCCTCAGTGTTCTGGGCGTGATCGTAGCCTGTGCTTTGATCTACTCCTGGTGGAGCAACCTGAAGCGCCCGCCAACCGTGACAGAGACGCCTCCGGCCGCCTCGGCCCCGATGCAGTCCGCGAGCGACGCTACGCCGCCCGTGCAACATGCTGTTTCCGATACCGGCCAGAGCGCGCAGGAACCTGTGTCCGGAGGTGAGCAGCAGGCTGCCGCGCCGCAGCCCGCCGTAGAGACCGGGGCGGCTCCGGTTCCCCAGCCGCAGCCGGCCGCGTATACTCCCGCGGCGTCCGGCATGTTCCGGGTGGATCTGAGCGCCAGCGAGCCGGTCTGGATTTCGGCAACCGTGGACGGCAAGCGGGTGTTCATGGGCAACCTGGATGTCGATCGGGGCAAGACCTTCGAGGGCGCCGGACGGATTCGGATCCGCACCGGCAACGCCGGGGGCCTGGGGGTCAGCTTGAACGGGAAGTCGATCGGCGAGATCGGCCCCAAGGGCCAGATCCGCGAGATCGATCTGACGCCGCAAGGGGCGGAGATCATCAAGCCTGCGCCGCCGCCCGACCCGGACGAACCGGTGGAGCCGCCCCGGGGCGCGCCTCGGATGACAGCTCCTTCCGTGAAACTGACACCCGCCGCCAAACCGGACGCAGGACCGGCCCCGGTGGTAAAACCGATACCGCCTGCCAAGCCTGTAGAAGAAATCCCGGAAACGTTCTGACCGCTAAGATTCCAGCGCTGAAAATCTGAGAATTTGTCCCTCAGATTTCGCGTTCCGCCGTAACCGTAACGGCCGCAAGCTGTCAGCGATCAGCGTTCAGCGGTCAGCCTGCAAGCCCGGGGGATTGTCCGGT
>JADZAF010000362.1 GCA_020852755.1 Bryobacterales bacterium | reverse complement strand
CTCCGCCGGCCTCAGCCCGCACGTTCCCATTTCCGAGCCGCGACCAGAGGGAGCGGTGGAATCGGTCCTCCGCCGGCCTCAGCCCGCACGTTCCCATTTCCGAGCCGCGACCAGAGGGAGCGGTGGAATCGGTCCTCCGCCGGCCTCAGCCCGCACCCACCTCAAAACCATACAGCTTCGCCGCGTTGATGCCGCGGATCTTGGCTTTGTCCGCTTCCGAGGCGAAGTCCAGCAGGGTGTCGAAGATCCGTACCTGCTGCTCGAAAGCCTCACGGTTCATCCCGATGGCGCCCCAGATGATGCGGTCCGGTCCGAACGCCTTGAAAATACGCCGCACCAGGGGCTGCAGGTCCCGGTGCGGCGGTTTCTCCCTGGACGAGTACACCACGGCCGATAGTTTCATGTAGACCCGCGGCAGTTCGGAGAGCCGCAGCACCTCTTCGTACTCCCTGGGCGTGCCCTCTCCATACCGTCCGATATGATCCAGAATCACCGGCAGTTCCCGGAACTGGCCGGCCAGCCGGCGGATATCGGGGGCGTGGCAGGGGATGAAGTGCATCTGAATCGCCATCCCCAGGTCGCCCGCCTTGCGCCAGGCCCCCAGCATCTCCGGCGCCCGCATGTCGCGGTCGCGGATGGGCTGCCCCATCTTCGTCCGCGGCTTGTCATACGCCAGGTTCTCATGGATGCGCAGCGCCTTGATCCGCCCCGGATTGCGCTTCACCAGCGCCTCCATGCGGGCCGGCGTCTTCGGGTCCACCGGGTCGAAGAGGCAGGTCCCGCGGAAGAACCGGGGCCAGGGCTCGTGCGCGAAGGCGTATTCCAGGTAGGTGTGGTCGTCCTGGTAGGGCTCCGGATGCACGATCACCGACCCGTTCAGCTTCACTTCGCGTACAAACTTCGTGTAGTCCCCCAGCAGCCGGTCGGGAGGCTTGTAAGTCGCCTGGGGATGATAGGGAAACCGCTTCTGGTCGAATAAGTGGATGTGAGTATCGATGATGATGCCCTGCGGCCGCGCGGCCGGCGCGGGCATGGCCAGCGCCCCGGCCAGCAGTTCTCTGCGAGTCAGTTGCATAAGTAAGTTCCGTCTATCTGCCTCCCCGCGCGGCCGTGAACTCGGTCCAGGGCCGCGAGGGCATGTCTCTAAGATACGGTTTCTGCCAGGCGAAGTCCGGGTGTTCCTTCAAATGCTTCGCCGCCCTGAAATCCAGGCCGCAGGCGTGCCCGGCCGCCGCCGTCAGACTCATCCGCTCCGCCATGCGGGCGTCCATCACCTTGTTCTGCACCGCCCCGGCGGGTCCGTGCTCGGGCATCCAGGGCTTCACGCCTCGCGGCGAAAGGTCGATGTGGCCGCACAGCGTCCGTTCGTTGGCGTCTTCCTTCTTCGCGTACGTGTCGTAATGTTCGCCCAGGAACCTCCGGGCCAGTTTCACGTCGATCCTGCCGCGGTGCTGCGCCATCAACTGGTCCCACCGCGCCCGCCGGGCGTTCGCCCCGTTGCTGGGATCGCCCGCCGGAAACCCCGGCGTCTCCTCGCGCGCCAGCTTCTCGTTCGACGGGTAATTCGAACCGCCGAAGTAACCGTCCATGGTCCGCAGCAGGGTGACATTCTTCAGGCCCAGTTCCAGGCTGGCGATCTCGCTGGTCTTCCGGTCCGCCACCAGCCAGGTGTTCGCATACCCCCCGTTGTTGCCTTGTTTCATGATGCGGGCGAAATCGTCGATCGAGCCCGCGTACTGCATGGCCTTGCGCGCCCGCACGAACTCCGGGACGCCGTCCGGGTCCCAGCCGTCGAATGCGCTGATGGTGGTCTCGGTGATCATCATCCCCGCCGCGTTCACGCCGAAGTCGTCCCCGCTGTGGATGAGTCCCGGGAAGCCGTCCATCAGGATGCGGTGCCCGCCCGCGGGGACGATGTCGTAAATGATCACCCAGCGCGCTCCGTCCAGGTACCCCGTCCAGGCGTTATGCGCCATCACCGGACGCCCGTCCCGCGTGTAGCTGCCCGTGGCCAGGAAAGCGCTGCAATGCTCCGGCGCCGGGGGGCTCGTGGTTCCCTCGCGCCACTTGACGTAGTTGGAAAACTCCAGCCAGGCGTTCATGGCGGTGAGATCCCAGGTATCCACCTGCACCCCGCGCGAGCGCGCGCCCTCGGCGATTCCGGCCAGTTCCTCGCGGTACTCCGCCTCCACGTGCGGCCAGAAGTGCCGTTCGGCCGCCTCGCGGAAGTAGGTCCATGGCTTGCCCGTGTCGCGCTCCATCTCCAGCGCCAGGATGGCCTTGGCCTCGCCGATCTCGCGCGCCAGCAGGGCCCCGTGCTGGTAGCCGATCTCGCCCGGCGTTCCTTCCAGATGCACGAACGTCCAGCCGTTGCGCTCCGGTTCGCGGAACCCCTTCGCCAGCCGCGGATCGGCCTGCGGCTCCCGCGACACCAGCGCGAAGGCCAGTCCCAGCAGGATCAAAACGCTTCCAAGGGCGGTGCGGCGCATGGTTGTTATTATAGGGATTCAAAGCATGTCCCAGAAACTGACCGCACACGTGAAAGCAGCCGGTTGAGCGTCCAAGCTGAGTCCAAAGGTTTTGGACCAGGTGCTCGGCTGCCTGCCGCGCGTGGAAGACGAAAACGTGCTGGTCGGGTTTGACACCGCCGACGACGCGGGCGTCTACCGGCTCACGCCGGAGTGTGCCCTGGTCCAGACGGTCGATTTCTTCACCCCCATCGTCGACGATCCCCACACCTTCGGCGCCATCGCCGCCGCGAATTCCCTGAGCGACGTCTACGCCATGGGCGGGCGTCCCATCACCGCTCTCTCCATCCTGGCCTACCCGGCCAAGGGCGACCTCGCCGATCTGAAAGCCATCCTTCGGGGCGGCGCCGCCAAGATGCACGAGGCCGGCTGCGTCATCATCGGCGGGCACAGCGTCTCCGACGACGAGATCAAGTTCGGCTACGCGGTTACCGGAACCATCAATCCCGACGCCGTCATCACCAACTCCGGCGCGCGCCCCGGCGACGACCTGGTCTTCACCAAGCGCATCGGCACCGGAGTGGTTTCCACGGCCCTGAAGCGCGGCATCGCCCGTGAAGAGGACGTGCGGGCGGCCGTCGAATCCATGCTGCTGCTGAACCGCGAGGCCTGCGAGCGCATGCTGGCCTTCGACGTGCACGCCTGCACCGACATCACCGGCTTCGGCCTCATCGGGCACGCCCGCGAAATGGCCGCGGCCGCCGCCGTCTCCCTGGAGATCGAAGCGGAACAGGTTCGCTTCCTCCCCGGCGCCGTGGAGTACGCCAGCCAGGGCGCCCTGCCGGGCGGCCTCAGGAACAACCGCGAGTTCTGCGCCGGTTCGGTCGAGGTGCTCCGCGACCTGCCCGCCGGCATCGAGGACCTGCTCTACGACCCGCAAACCTCGGGCGGCCTGCTGATCGCCTTGCCCCCCGAGCACGCCTGCCTGCTCGAGCGGCGCCTCAACGGCGCCCGCCGCATCGGCCGCGTCACCGGCCCGCAAGCCACTCCCGTCCGCATCCTATGACTCACAACCCCTTGATCATCGCCCTGGACTTCGAGTCCGCCGCCGAAGCCCGCGCCCTGGTGGACCGGCTCGGAGACAGCGCCGGATTCTACAAGGTCGGCATGGAACTCTACGCCGCCGCCGGCATGCAGTTCGTGCGCGAGTTGCTGGACCGCGGCAAGGACGTCTTCCTGGATATGAAGTTCTACGATATCGGCGAAACCGTCAGGCGCGCCGTCGCCCAGGTGGCCCGCACCGGGGTGCGCTTCCTGACCGTGCACGGCAGCGGCCCGGTGATGCGCGCGGCGGTCGAGGGCCGCGCCGCCGGCCCGTTGAAACTGCTGGCCGTCACCGTGCTCACCAGCTTCGACGAGGAAGACCTCCGCGACCTCGGCTATCCCTGCGCCGTCTCCGACCTGGTGGCCCTGCGTGTCCGCAAGGCCATGCAGTCCGGTATCGACGGTCTGGTCGCCTCGCCCCTGGAAGCCGCCCAGATCCGCGCACTGGCCGGCCCCGAGGCCATCCTGGTCACTCCCGGAGTGCGCTCCGCCGGCGCCGGGCGCGGCGATCAGAAACGCGTGGCCACCCCCGCCGAAGCCATGCGCGCCGGCGCCAGCTACCTGGTCATCGGGCGCCAGGTGACCCGGGCGGCCGACCCGCCCGCCGAAGTCGCCCGCATCCTGGCCGAAATCGCCGGTTGAGCCCCGCCGCCGGGGCTCGCAAGGCCCCCAAAACCGGACATTTTTGCCCCAAACGCCCGCTTCTTTGTATCATTTTCCTTACGTGCTGAAGTTTGGACGTCCCCTCCCATGCCCATAAGAACCGATATCCGCAAAATCATGATCATCGGGTCCGGGCCGATCGTCATCGGCCAGGCCTGCGAGTTCGATTACTCGGGAACCCAGGCCTGCAAGGCCCTGCGCAAGCTCGGCTACCAGATCGTCCTGGTCAACTCCAATCCGGCCACCATCATGACCGATCCGGGCATGGCCGATGTAACCTATATCGAGCCGCTCACCCTCCCCAGCGTCACTCGCATCATCGAGAAAGAGCGGCCCGACGCCCTGCTGCCCAACCTCGGCGGCCAGTCCGGCCTCAACCTCTGCGCGGAACTCCACAAGGCCGGCGTGCTGGAGAAATACGCCGTCCAGGTTATCGGCGTCCAGGCCGACGCCATCGAGCGCGGCGAGGACCGCATCGCCTTCAAGCAGACCATGGAGTCGCTCGGCATCCCCATGCCCCGCAGCGCCCCCGCCTTCACCGTCGAGGAAGCCGAATCCATCGCCGCCAACCTGGGTTACCCGGTGGTCATCCGCCCGGCCTACACCCTGGGCGGAACCGGCGGCGGCCTGGTCTACAACGTCGAGGAGCTCCGCGTGGTGGCCAGCCGGGGCATCGCCGCCAGCCTGGTCGGCCAGATCCTGGTCGAGGAATCCGTGCTGGGCTGGGAGGAGCTGGAACTCGAGGTGGTGCGCGACGCCAGGAACCAGATGATCACCGTCTGCTTCATTGAGAACGTCGACGCCATGGGCATCCACACCGGCGACTCCTTCTGCGTGGCCCCCATGCTCACCATCGCCCCGGAGCTGCAGGCCCGCCTGCAGGAGATGTCCTACCGCATCGTGGAGGCCATTCAGGTCATCGGCGGAACCAACGTCCAGTTCGCCCACGACCCCAGGACCGGCCGGGTCGTGGTCATCGAGATCAATCCCCGCACCTCGCGCTCCTCGGCCCTGGCGTCCAAGGCCACCGGCTTCCCCATCGCCATGGTCTCCACCATGCTGGCCGCCGGCCTCACCCTGGACGAGATCCCCTACTGGCGCGACGGAACCCTGGAGCGCTACACCCCCTCCGGCGACTATGTGGTGGTCAAGTTCGCCCGCTGGGCCTTTGAGAAGTTTCGCGGCGCCGAAGACCGCCTCGGAACTCAGATGCGCGCCGTCGGCGAGGTGATGAGCATCGGCAGGAACTACAAGGAAGCGCTGCAGAAAGCCATTCGCTCGCTGGAGACCGGACGCCACGGCCTGGGTTTCGTGCGCGATTACCACAAGCGCGGCCTCGCCCAGCTGCTCGACATGCTGCGGGAGCCCAACAGCGAGCGCCAGTTCATCTTGTACGAGGCCCTGCGCAAGGGCGCCGGAGTGGATCAGTTAGCCGCCATCACCCACTTGAAGCCCTGGTTCATCCAGCAGATGAAGGAACTGGTGGAGCTGGAGGAGGAGATCCTTCAGTTCCGCGGAAGCAGCCTGCCGGACGATCTGCTCGCCCGCGCCAAGCGCGACGGCTTCTCCGACCGCTACCTGGCCCGCCTCCTGGATCTCTCCGAAACCGAAATCCGCACCCGCCGGAAACAGCTGGGCCTGGTCGAGCAGTGGGACGCCGTGCCGGTCAGCGGCGTGGAGAACGCCGCCTACTATTACTCCACTTACAACGGTCCGGGTAATTGCCCGGTATCTTCCAATCCGAAGAAAGTTATGGTGCTGGGCGGAGGGCCTAACCGCATAGGGCAGGGCATCGAGTTCGATTACTGCTGCGTGCACGCCGCCTTCGCCCTGCGCGACGCCGGGTATGAGTCCATCATGGTGAACTGCAACCCGGAAACCGTCTCCACCGACTACGATACCTCCGACAAGCTCTACTTCGAACCCCTCACCGTGGAGGACGTGCTCAGCATCTACGAAGCGGAGAAGCCAGAAGGCGTCATCGTCCAGTTCGGCGGCCAGACGCCGCTCAACATCGCCAACGAGCTGGCTGCGGCCGGGGTCAGGATCCTCGGCACCACGCCCGAAACCATCGACCTGGCCGAGGATCGCGACCGTTTCCGCCGCATGATGGCCAGCCTCGATGTCCCCATGCCCGGTTCCGACATGGCCGTCACCATCGGCGAGGCCCTGGCCATCGCCGGCCGCATCGGCTACCCCCTGATGGTCCGTCCCTCCTACGTGCTGGGCGGCCGCGGCATGGAAGTGGTCTACGACGAGGACGACCTGCGCGCCTACGTGGCCGCCGCCGTGGACGTGACCCCCGAACGCCCTATCCTCATCGACAAGTTCCTGGAAAACGCCATCGAAGCCGAGTCCGACGCGGTCTGCGACGGCCGGGAGGTCTTCATCCCCACCGTCATGGAGCACATCGAGCTGGCCGGCATTCACTCCGGCGACTCCTCCTGCGTCATCCCGCCGGTGACCCTGCCCGCCCGGCACCTGGCCGCCATCGACGAGTACACCCGCCGCATCGCCGTCGAGCTGGGCGTGGTGGGCCTGATGAACATGCAGTACGCCATCTGCGGCGATACCGTCTATGTTCTGGAAGCCAACCCGCGCGCCTCCCGTACCGTGCCGCTGGTCTCCAAGGTCTGCCGCATCGAGATGGCCCGCATCGCCACCCTGCTGATGCTGGGCGCCCGCCTCTCCGACCTCAAGCCGGTCCGCGGCAGTATCGGCCACTACGGAGTCAAGGAGGCGGTCTTCCCCTTCAACATGCTGCCCGAGGTGGACCCGCTGCTGGGTCCCGAAATGCGCTCCACCGGCGAAGTGCTGGGCATGGGGAGCACCTTCGGCGAGGCCTTCTTCAAAGCCCAGGAGGCGGCCAAGCCGGCGCTGCCTCTGAGCGGAACCGTGCTGATCACCGTCGCCGCGAAAGACCGCGCGGGCGTGGCCGACGTGGCCCGCGAGTTCCACCGTCTCGGCTTCCGCATCCTGGCCACCTCCGGCACCGCCGCCCACCTGGCGCAGCACGGCATCCCCGCCCAGGCGGTGAAGAAGATGCACGAAGGCCGGCCCCACATCGCCGACCTGGTGAAGAACCGCGAGATCGACCTGATCGTCAACACCCCGGCCGGCAAGCAGAGCCAGTACGACGATTCCTACATTCGCAAGAACGCCATCAAGTACCGGGTTCCCTACATCACTACCCTGGCCGGCGCCGTCGCCGCCGTCAAGGGCATCGCCGCCTGCGCGGGCGGCGTCCAGAGTGAAGTGAAGTCGTTGCAGCAGTATCATGCCGAGATCGGCTACGATCCCCAACCGGACAACGGACCGGGCCGCACTCCCGCGGCCCAGGAGAAATCCGCTCATGCCTGAACCCGATTCGTCCAGCCGCCGCAATTTTCTGAAGGCCACGGTGGCCGCCGCCGCTCCTCTGCCGGCCGCCGCGGAAGAAGCGCTCCCCCAGATCCGCCTGGGCCGCTACTCCATTTCCCGGCTCATCTGCGGAGCCAATCCGTTCAACGCGGGCTCGCACCTCTCCGTCTTCTTCAACCAGGAGCTGCGCAGCTACTACACCCCGGATCAGATCATCAGGACCCTGCGCCGCTGCCAGTCCGCGGGCATCAATTGCTGGCAGTCCACCGCCGGCAACCTGGACATCCACCGCCGCTTCATCGACGAGGGCGGCAAAATGCACTTCCTCTCCCTGGAGTACAAGGACCCCGCCGTCATTCAGGCCCTGGCCTCCGCCGGCTGCATCGGCATCGCGCACCACGGCGAGTTCACCGACCGCTGGTTCAAGCAGGGCAAACTGGATGACGCCCGGGACTTCCTCAAGCGGGTGCGCGATGCCGGGCTGCTGGTCGGCGTATCCACTCATATGCCCGCCGTCGTGGACGTGATCGAGTCCAAGGGCTGGGACGTCGACTACTACATGACCTGCGTCTACGAGCGCCACCGCACCAGGGCGGAACTCGAGCAATTGCTGGGACAGGCGCCCATCCCCGTGGGCGAGGTCTACCTGCCCAACGACCCGCCGCGCATGTACAAGGTCATCAGCCAGACGAAGAAGCCCTGCCTGGCCTTCAAGATCCTGGCCGCCGGACGCCTCTCCGAGCGCAAGGAGTGGGTCGAGCAGGCCTTCCGCGACACCTTCAATGGCATCAAGAAGAGCGACGGCGTCATCGTCGGCATGTACGACAGGTATTCCGACCAGCCCGCGCAGAACGCCGAATTCGTGCGCCGCTTCGGAGTGTAAGGCGGCCCCCGCCGCCAGGCCGCGCGCGCATTTTTCTGTTGCGTCCGCCACCCACTGCTGGTATCGTTCTAGACATACTGGGACGTACCTGACTCATACCCATTCGGCATGTGGATTCGCTTCCATTCCGGCGGAAGCGGTCGCGAACAAGAGCAGATTGAAAGGGCACTCGAACGGGTTGGCATCCCCCGCACATGCCGGGATTCCCCCGTCGGCTCGGGTCCTGGGGTAGTCTTCTTTCGCGGCCCCTACGGCGAAGCTCTTCCCTTCCTGCGGGAAGCCTCCGGCTTCGGGCGCGGCCGTGTACTGGCCGTCTCCCTCGATCCGGTCCGCCTGCCCGCTCAGGCCTGCTGGCAGCTTCTGTCCGCCGGGGCCGGGGACATCATTGAATGGCACCTGCTCCCGAACGCCGCCGAATGCGTGGCCGCCCGCCTGGCCCGCTGGGCCGAGATCGAAGAGATTGTCCAGTCGCCCCTGGTGGCCGAGAACCTGGTGGGCCGCAGCCCGGCCTGGCTGGCTCTCTTGCGCCAGGTGGTCGAGACGGCCTGCTTCTCCGCCGGCTCCGTTCTCCTCCTCGGTCCCAGCGGCACGGGCAAGGAACTGCTGGCCCGCCTCATCCACACCCTGGACCGGCGCGCCGCCAAGCGCGACCTGGTCATACTCGACTGCACCACCATCGCTCCCGAACTTTCCGGCAGCGAGTTCTTCGGCCACGAACGCGGCGCCTTCACCGGAGCTGTGGCCGCCCGCGACGGCGCCTTCGCCCTCGCCCACGGAGGCACGCTGTTCCTCGACGAGGTCGGCGAGCTTCCTCCGCCTCTGCAGGCGCAACTGCTGCGCGTCATCCAGGAAGGCCAGTACAAGCGCGTGGGAGGCAATACCTGGTACGGCACCGATTTCCGCCTCATCTGCGCCACCAATCGCGACCTGCCGCGCGAGGTCGAGCAGGGCCGCTTCCGGGCCGACCTGTACTACCGCCTGGCCGGCGCTGTCCTGCGCATCCCCCCGCTGGCCGAGCGCCGCGAGGACGCCATCCCTCTCGCCGAGTTCTTTCTCTCCCAGGCAGTCACCGAAGCCGCCTCTTTCGATGATGCGGTGAAGGAGTACCTGCTCGCCAGGGACTATCCGGGGAATGTGCGCGATCTCAAGCAGCTCGTCTTTCGCATGGCGCAACGGCATGCCGGGCCCGGCCCCGTTTCCGTGGGGGATATCCCCGAGGATGACCGCCCTCTTCCCCCCGCCTCGGCCGGCTGGGCGGACGGCGATCTCGACCTGCCCGTGCGGCGCGCGCTCCTGGCCGGCGCCGGACTGAAGGAGATCGGCCGGCTGGCCAGCGATATCGCCATCCGCATCGCCCTCGAGGACGCCGGCGGCAACCTCCAGCAGGCCGCCCGCCGCCTGCAAGTCACCGACAGGGCGCTGCAGATGCGGCGCGCGGCCGGACGTCAGAACAGCGACGGCCAGGGTCCCCCGAAAACCGCCGCCGGCTGATCGCAACCGGACAGCCAACGGCCCGGCGCAGCAGGCGGCGCAGGTTCCCACCCAGAACCAGGCGGCGCTCTCCGGGTGTCAACGGCAGCGCCAGCACTTTGGCCAGTTCCACTCCCGGATGCAGCCACGGACCGTCGCTCCCGAACAGCACCTTTCCGGCCCCCGCTCGCGCAAGCGCCTCCTCCAGCAGGTCGAACCGCCGGATGCCCGAGGTGTCCGTGAAGACGTTCGGACGCCGCGCCAGGATGTCGATGCACTCCCGCTGCGCCCGCCAGTCGTCGGCGAACGAGCCCAGGTGCGGGATGATGAACGCCACCTCCGGAAATTCCGCAGCCGCCAGTTCCACCGCCGCCATCTCGCCCATCGGGTCGTAGAGTACCGGCAGGCGCCACCCGCGCGCCGCTTCGCACACCTCCCGGCTCAGCCGCGCGTCGTGCCGGTGTACCTTGATTCCCGCCAGGCCCAGCCGCGTGACCGCTTCCTCCACCATGGCCCCGATGCGGCCCCGGTCGCGCGCCGCGTGGACGAAGGCGAAACCCAGGAATCGGTCCGGCGCCCGCCGCACGATCTCCGCGATGCGCCGGTTGGCTGCCGCGTAGTCGCCGTGAAACGCCGCGAAGAGCACCGTGCGCGCGATCCCGGCACGCCCCGCCCGCTCCAGGTAGCGGTCCAGCGGCGCGCGCGTGTCCCAGGGGCCGGTGAAACCCTCGCCCTCGCCCGCGTGGCAGTGACAGTCGATCACTTCTCCGGCTGTGCCGCTCACATCCACTTCTGCACCTGCCGCAGCACGTCTTCGGTCAGGATCACGGCGCGGTTGGACACCCCCTTGTCTTCGTAGCCGGTGTGGATCGCGACCAGTTCAAGCTGACCGGATTTTGAATCCTCAATCCAGATGGGGCTGCCGCTCTGGCTCCCCGCCGTGTCCAGGTCGTGCAGCAGCGTCCCCGCTCCCCGCGTGCTCAGCACGGTTCCCCGCGCGCTCCATTGCGTCGCCGCCCGGTTCTGGCAGGGATTCACGGTCCAGTCCGGCGCGCTGCCCGTCTGCGGCAGGTGCCCGCATTTGTCCGCCGGATAGCCCGCCGTGTAAACCGCCTTGCCCCTCACACCGGCCGCCTTCACTGCCCGGATCTTTGTCGCCGGACGGCTGGCCGGGCCGCCCCAGTAGCCCAGGGCGCCTCGGCCCAAACGCTCTTTCAGCTTGATCAGGCCGTAATCGTACACCGGGTCCAGAAAGTCCTTCCATTCCTTGGGAACGTCCAGGGCCGCCGTTTCACTCGATCCGAACGGCATCTGCTCCGCCGCCGTCCTGCCCGTTCCCCAGCGGCCCGGGATCACGGTGATCCGCTTCGCCTTCATCCTCCGGGTGGTCCCCCGGGTGCCTTTGATGTCGTTGATCAGGGCGTGCCCGCAGGTCAGCACGTGCTTCTCCCCGATCAGCGTGCCCGTGGCGGGCCAGCGGATGAACTCCTTCCGGTTGTCGGGGTTTTCGAAGTAGACCTCCAGGCTGCACACCCAGCGGAAGGGGACCTTCTTCGTGTCGGCCACGATCGCGCGGTTGTCCGCCCCGACAATCTCGAGCTCGGCGGCCGGCGCCGCGGCCTGGCGGGCATGCGCGCAGCCGCAGCCGTTCGTCCTCTCCGCCGCCCGCGCCCTCACATCCATTTCTTCACCTTGTCGAGGACGTCCTTCGTGATCCGCACTCCGCGGTTCGAACCCCCGATGCTGCCCGTGTGGATCGCAATCAGGTTGCGGATCCCGCTCGACGGGTAGTAGAACCACACCGGACTCCCGCTGTGGCCCCCGAAGGTGTCCGGGTCGTAGTAGATCAGCTTGCTGGCCCCGGCCGGCGACGGGTCCAGCACCTTGCCCGACGCCCGCCACTGCGTCGAGGCCCAGTCGGCCTCCGAACAGGCCTGCAGCGCGGCTTGCGAGGCGCTCCCTACCGCGGGCAGGTGCTTGCACTTGTCGCCCGGGTAGCCGGAGAGGTTGACCGTCTTCCCCTTCATATCGGCGGGAGCCACCACTTCGATCCTGGTCTTCTGCCCGCTGGACGGGCTGCCCCAATAACCCAGGCTGCCTTTGCCCAGCGCCTTCTGCAGCTTGATCACCGCGAAGTCGTACTGCCGGTCCAGCCGGTCCTTCCACTCGTCCGTGGTCCGGAACGACGCCGCCTTGCTGTCCCCGAACGGCGCTTTGTCCTTCGCGCTCGCTCCCGCTCCCCAGCGACCCGGCGTCACCACGATCTTCTTGACCGCCAGTTTCTTGGTAGTGCCCTTGGACCCGTCGATGTTGTTGATCAGGTTGTGCCCGCAGGTCAGCACGTGCTTCTCGCCGATCAGCGTTCCGCTGCCCCGGAAAAACAGGAGCGCTTTCTTGTTGTCGGGATCGGGGAAATACAGGTCCAGGCAGCACACCCAGCGGTAGGGAGCCTTCTTCGTATCGGCCACGATGATCCGGTCGTCCGCGCCGATGATCTCCTCTTCCGCCTCGCCTTCCTCGAATTCCGCTTCGGCCGAGACCACCCGCCCCGGACCCAGCAGCGGATGGCTGATCACCCGGCCGATTTCCGGCTCTTCGCCCTCTTCCTCGAATTCGAACTCCGCCGCCACCCGGCGCCCGTAGCCCAGGCTCGGGTGAGTGATCAAGGTTTCCTCTTCGAACTCGCCGTCCGCTTCCGGTTCGGTCTCGAACTCCTCGCCCAGTTCGAAGGGTTCCGTTTCCAACTCGTAATTCATCGCCCTCTCTCCTTCCATCGCAAAAACTGGTTTCCTGTCTGTGCGGCCAGGGCCTCACCCCGCGCAGGCCCGCACCTCCACCACCTCGGCCCCTTCCGCCGGGGTCACGCGGATCGCGCTGCGAACGCCGCTCAGGCCCAGGTAGAACGTCAGCTGCCGGCGTACTTCCTCGCCTCTGGCCTGCGCGCCCCGGCCCCGGCTTACTACTTCAATGGACACACTCCCCTGTACCCGTCCCAGCACCGCCGCCGCCTGCAGTAACTCCGAATAGTGCCGCGGCGAAAGACGGGCCTGTTCCGGCGTGAACCCGTTCAGCACCACCAGCGTTCCGCAGCCCCGCACGGCCGCGGGTCCCGTATCCGCAAACCCGGCCCTGGCTCCCACCGCAATCACCGGCGGAAACGGCCTCGGAAACCGTCCCGGCCTCGGGCGCGGCCTGGGGTGGGGAAACGGCCTGCCTCCGGGCGGACGCCTGGGCATCCGCCGCGCCTCCTCGCCCTCGAGAATGAATTCCGGTTCCATGTCTCTCTCACCCTGCCTTCCTGCGCCGCGCCGGCCCGCAGGCCGTCACCGCCCGCAGCCATGTTTCCGCCGCCTGGTCCACGTCCGCGGCCGAATGCTTCGCCGTGATGACGAACGCGATCCGCCGTTGCCCGCCGTGCCCGGCTGCCTGCAACACCGTCTGAACGCCCATTCGCGACAACGCGGCGTGCAGCGCCAGGGCCTCCTTCTCACTCGGAATCGCGAACGATTGCACCGGGAACCGCCCGCCCGCCGGCCTCCACTTCGCCCGCGCCAGCTGCGTCCGGAACTCCGCCACCCGCAGCGCCAGCGTCCTGCGCGCCTCTTCCCCCCGCTCGCGGTTCAACACCACCGCCCGCTCGCCCGCCGCCACCTGCGCGGCGGAAACCGGGCTCGAGTGCACCAGCGTCTCGCTGTTCATCTCGTACCGCCGGATCATGCGCCGGCTCCCCGCCGCGAACGCCAGCGGCGCTCCCATCGCCTTGGCCATCGAGCAGACCGTCACAGCGTCCTCCGCCGGCGTGCCCCACCACCGGAACGACCCGCCTCCGCCTCGCCCGTACGGCGCCCGCGCTCCCGGCCCGGCGCCGAAGAGTCCCAATGCCTGCGTGTCGTCCACCACCAGCCAGCCGCCGGAGCGCCGCGCCAGCGCCAGGTATTCCGGCAGCGGCGCCATGCGGCCGCAAGCCGGGCAATACCCGTCCGTGAGCACCACCGGCCTGCGCGAAGGCCGGCGCCCGTTGCGCAGGCTGGCCGCCAGCGACCCCGGGTCGTGGTGACGGAAGACGCTGCACGGCACACCCTGCGCCGCCTTCCGCTCCACGCCCCAGCGGCCCACCGGATACGCCCCTTCGTCCACATGAATGCTGATCCTCTCCTTCGGCCAGATGCCGAACAGGTCCCAGAATACGTGCAGTGTCGAGGGCGCCAGCGCCGCGCTCTCGAAACCGGTAAGCGCCGCCAGGTCCGCCGCCAGCGCGGCCGCTCCCGGAAGCGCGCCCAGCACCCCCGGCGCCCCCGTGGTCAGGTTCTTCCACGGCCGCAGCGTCTCGCTGGAGTGCTCGAAGCCCAGGTACAGAGCGGAGGTGAAGTTGGGCACGGCGCGCGCGGACTATACCCGTTTGGTCTGCATCGCCAGCCGGTCCCGCAGGTGCACCGAAGGGGCCGTCGCATCCACCGGTTCCACCGTAAGGTCCACGCCCGTCGCCGAACGGTAAGCGTGGATGTAGGCCTGAATCTCCGGACGCCAGTACCGCGCCCAGTTCGAGGCTTGCTGCGGATCGGTCACCGCCACCCAGTCCCCGTACCGGATCGAAAGCACGATCTGCTCTCCCAGGCGCGCCAGGTCGTGGAAATGCGTGATGGTCACGTCGCTCCAGTTCTGCAGCCGCTTCATCGTATCCACCTGCGACATCCACGCTTCCGCGTACGGCACCATCGGCCGCCCTTGCAGGAAATCGCGGATCTCCGGCCGCGCCAGGATCCACTGCTCGATCAGCATCTCCACCCGCGCCGTCCAGGGCAGGTCCCCGAACTGGTTGTGCGCTCCTTCGGCCAGCGTGAGATGCACTTCCCTCAAAGCCTGGAGCAGCGCGAAGCCGTCCGCGATCACCGTCGTATCGTCGTCCTGCTGGAAGAACACCGTCGCCCGGTACAGCAGGTTGTGAAAGCCTTCCACGAACCGCGCCCTCCGGTCGGCCGGCATCAGCGACGGCACCGCCTTGCCATAGAGCGGGAAGCCGTATTCGTGCTCGTACTCGTAGGCCCTGCGGCGCACGCTCAGCCGGTTCGGCTCGTCCTGAATGTAACCCCACAGAATGTTCGAGAGCGG
>JADZAF010000361.1 GCA_020852755.1 Bryobacterales bacterium | reverse complement strand
GGGCAATTTCTCCTTCGGCGATTATTTTAAGGCCGAAGCGATCGAGTTCGCCTGGGACCTGGTCACCAAGGATTACGGGCTGCCCGCCGACCGCCTGTATGTCACGGTCTTCCGCGACGACGACGCCGCCGAGCGCCTCTGGCAGAAGGTCGCCGGGGTGAAAAAGGAGCGCATTTTCCGCCTGGACGAGAAGGACAATTTCTGGCAGATGGGCGAGACCGGCCCCTGCGGCCCCTGCTCGGAGATCCATTACGACCTGGGCCCGGAGGCGTCCGAACCGGGGCACGAGCACGAGCCGTTCCCCAGCGACGCGGGCGGGCGCTACGTGGAGATCTGGAACCTGGTGTTCATGCAGTTCGACCGGGACGCGAGCGGTGTCATGACGCCGCTGCCGCGGCCCTCCATCGACACGGGGCTGGGCCTGGAGCGGCTGGCGGCGGTGCTGCAGGGCAAGCTTTCCAACTACGAATGCGACCTGCTGTTGCCTATCATCGAGCGGGCCGCCGGCCTGTTCGGCACGTCGTACGGCGCGGATCCCAAGACCGACGTGGCCCTGCGCATCGCGGCCGACCATGCCCGCGCCACCACCTTCCTGATCCATGACGGCGTAGTGCCTTCCAACGAAGGCCGCGGCTACGTGCTGCGCAAGATCATGCGGCGGGCCATGCGGCACGGGCGCATGGCGGGGACGGACGAACCCTTCCTGCACCAGCTGACGGGCTTCGTGGCGGAGCTGATGCGGCCGGCCTATCCGGAGTTGATGGAGAGCGTGGAGCGGGCGGCCCGCATCGTAAAAGAGGAGGAGCACCGCTACGCCACCACGTTCCTGGTGGCCGAGAAAGTCTTCAACGACGAAGTGCGATCGCTGGCCGAGCCGGCGCTGCCCGGAGCGGTGGCGTTCAAGCTCTACGACACCTACGGGCTGTCGCTGGACGAACAGGAGGACATGGCGCGGGAGCGCGGCATCCGCATCGACCGGGAAGGCTTCGAGGAAGAGATGGAGCGGCAGCGCCAGCGTGCGCGGGCCAGCTGGCGAGGGGCGGAGAAGGCGGCCGTCGCGCCGGCTTATCAGGATCTGCTGGAGAAAGGGCGCACCCGTTTCACGGGCTACGAGTACCTGGAGGCGAAGGGGCGCGTGCTGGGGATCCTGGTGGACCGCGAGCCGGTCCCCGCGATCGCGCCCGGCACGCAGGCCGAGGTAGTGCTGGACGAGACCCCGTTTTATGCGGAGGCGGGCGGCCAGGTGGGCGACACCGGGGGGTTCTATTCGGAGAGCGGCGAGCTGGCGGCCCGGGTCGAGGGGGCGTATCCGGCGGTTCCGGGGCTGACCGTGCATCGCGTAGCCGCGGAGGCGCCGCTGCGCGTAGGCGATGAACTGTGGGCGCAAGTGGACCGGGAATCGCGCCGCTCCACCATGCGCAACCACACGGCCACCCACCTGCTGCACGCGGCCCTGCGCAAGGTGCTGGGCCCGCACGTCAAGCAGGCGGGCAGCGTGGTGGAGCCGGCCCGGCTGCGGTTCGACTTCACCCACTACGCGGCCATGGACCGCGCCGAGATCGAAGAGGTGGAGCGGCTGATGAACCAGGAGGTGCTGGCCAATCTGGAGGTGGAGACCGAAGCCATGCCCCTGGACGCGGCCCTGAGCACCGGGGCCATGGCGCTGTTCGGAGAAAAGTACGGCGACCGCGTGCGGGTGGTTTCGATCCCCGATTTCAGCCGTGAGTTGTGCGGCGGAACGCACGTGCGGCGCACCGGGGATATCGGCGTCTGCAAGATCGTCTACGAGGGAAGCATCTCGGCGGGGGTGCGGCGCATCGAGGCGGTGACCGGGGAGGCGGCGGTCGGCCGGTACCAGCAGGCCATGGAGCGGCTGAACCGGCTCTCGCAGCTGGTGCGCGCTTCCGAACCCGAACTGGTGGAGCAGGTGGAGCGGATGGTGTCGCACCAGAGAGCGCTCGAGAAGCAGATCGAGCAGCTCAAATCCCGGCTGGCGCAATCGGCCACCGGCCAGCTGGAAGCGCAGGCCCGCACCATCAAGGACGTCAAGGTGCTGGCCGCGCGCGTGGACGGCATGGACCGCCAGCAGATGCGCACACTGGCCGATTCGCTGCGCAACAAGTGGAAGACGGCGGTGGTGGTGCTGGCTTCGGCCGATGACGGCAATATCGCGATCGTCTCCGCCGTCACCAAGGACCTGAGCGGGAAGGTGCATGCCGGGAAACTGGCCGGGTCAGTGGCGCAGGCGGTCGGAGGGAAGGGCGGCGGCCGGCCCGACATGGCCGAGGCCGGGGGCAAGGACGCTTCCCGGCTGCAGCCCGCGCTGGATCACGTCTACGCGGCAGTCGAGAGCATGCTGTGAACGAATACGACGCTTTGGTGGTGGGCGCGGGGCCGACCGGGTTGGCCTGCGCGATCGAACTGCAGCAGCGGAATCTGAAGACGGCGGTGATCGAGAAGGGCTGCATCGTCAACTCGCTCTATCACTACCCCACCCACATGACCTTCTTCACCACGCCGGAACTGCTGGAGATCGGTGGCATCCCGATGACCAGCATGTACGAGAAGCCGACCCGCACGGAGGCGCTGAAGTACTACCGGAGAGTGGCGGAGCATTACCGGCTGGAAGTGCACCAGTACGAGCGCGTGGACGCCATCAAGGGCCGCGACCTGGCCTTTCAGGTGGACACGACCGACCGGCTGGGCTGCCGGCGCCAGTACCGGGCGCGCAAGATCGTGCTGGCCACGGGGTATTACGACGTGCCCAACCTGCTGAACGTGCCCGGAGAGTCTTTAGAGAAGGTGCAGCACTATTGGAAAGAGGCGCACCCCTACTACGCGCATGACGTGCTGGTGGTGGGGGGCAAGAACTCGGCGGCCATCGCGGCGCTGGAACTGCACTGGTCGGGCGCGCGGGTGACCCTGGTGCACCGCGGGCCGGGCCTTTCCGATCACGTGAAGTACTGGATCAAGCCGAATCTGGAGAACCGGATCAAAAGCGGCGAGATCAAGGCCTATTTCAACACCACGGTGCGGGAGATCCGGCCCGACTCGGTGCTCCTGGCGACGCCGGAGGGCGAATTGCGGATTCCCAACGATTTCGTCCTGGCGCTCACCGGCTACCGGCCCGACCTGGAGTTTCTGGCTTCGCTCGGCATTGCCCTGGACAGCGACACGAGGCGGCCGCGCACCAATCCGCAGACGCTGGAGAGCGAGCGGGCGGGAGTGCACCTGGCGGGAGTGGTCGTGGCCGGGATGCACACCAACGAAGTGTTCATCGAGAACGGCCGGCATCACGGCAAGCTGATCGCGGAGGCAATTGCGGCCAATTTAGCCGGTTAAGAGACCGCCGGAAGCTGGAATTCACCCCACACAACCGGGCGAAATCTACCAATAAAGGAATTCCGGCGGCGCCCTGTTGTGATTTTTCATATCGTGCTATTATGAACCAAGCCGAATTGGCTCTCCCGCAGGTTCAAATCCCGGCAGCTTCCGGCCGCCGCCGGCGTTGATCCGTCAGGACCGGTTCCCCCGGCTTCAGAATTTTCCGGATTTTCGGAGTGCGCGATGATGGTGGCGCGATTCTCTTACGTCGTGATCTTTTCGGCCTTGCTGGCCGGTCTTCTCCCGGGGGGTGGAAAAGAAGCCTCGCCGATTGCCCTTTTTCTGGACTTCGAGAGGACGCCTTCCGACATTTCTCTTCAGGAGATGAAAAAGGAGGTCGGCCACCTGATGGAATCCAGCGGTTTCGCCTTCGACTGGAAAAAGGCTTCGCAGATGAAGAAGGGCGAGCCCGACTCCATCCTGCTGAAGTTCAAGGGAACCTGCCATACCGGGGGTCCGCAGCCACCCCAGATCAGTGAACTGGCGCCGTACGGGGAAACGCTTGCTCTGGCTTCGACGAAGGTATCGAAGGGGCAGGTGCAGCCACTCAGCGAAGTGCAATGCGACCAGATCCGGAAGTGCCTGGGCGCCGGCTCGAACGCGGGCAAGATGCAGCGCGACCTGCTGCTGGGGCGCGCCATGGGCCGGGTGGTGGCGCACGAGCTTTATCACATTCTGGCGGCCACCACGAAACATGCCGGGGAAGGGCTGGCCAAGGCGGTTCAGAGCACGGCGGACCTGCTTTCGGAAGGCAGCGAGTTCGGATCCGCCCAGATGGAGAGGCTGAACGGATCCGCACAGTCGGGCGCGCCGGGTTTCCGGCGCAAGTAAGCGTTACTGCTGTTCGACGCGCAGGTTTTCGTTCACGGAGAACACCCCGGGGACGCCGCGAGCCTGCATGAGGGCGATGTTCTTATCGGCCTCGTTGGCTACCACACCCTCCAGCGTCACGTTGCCGTTGTTTACGATGATGTGGATCGGCGGAACCGCCTGCAAGGCATAGCGATTCAGGGCCGTGTGCCCGTAAATGGCCCGGTAGGTGGCCAGGCGGATGCGGTCGTCGCCGGGAGAAAGGGGCAGCACTTCGATATTGTTGTCGACCCGCTCGACGCCCTCGATGTCCCGCACCACGCGTTCCGCCGAGGACTTGAGGGTCGGCCGGGTCACCTGGCCGAGCAGGATCACCTTGGATCCCTCCACCCGGAAGGCCAGGTTGTCAAAGACACCATAATAGGGGAGCATCACGAGCTCGTGCCGAATTTCGCGCTCCAGACGGTTGCGGGTTCGCTCGCCCTGGCCGTATGCCGGGGCAGCCACTCCAACCAGCAAAGCAATCGCACCGATAGCGAACAGTTTGCGCTCCAGCATTTTCACTTTCCTCCTGCCTGTTAGATGAGTGCCCGCGGGGATCCCGATTCAAATTGAGTTTCGGTGACAGGCTACATAACCCCCAACCCGCGCGGTTTGGGGGTTATGTAGCCTGTCACCGAAACTCAATTTGAATCGGG
>JADZAF010000360.1 GCA_020852755.1 Bryobacterales bacterium | reverse complement strand
CGGCACTTCGATATGGATATCGATGCGGTCCAGCAGCGGCCCCGAGATCTTCCCCAGGTAGCGCTGGATGATGCCCGGCGTGCAGCGGCACTCCCGGGTCGCATCGCCGTAGAAGCCGCAGGGACACGGGTTCATGGCCGCCACCAGCATGAAGTTCGAAGGGAACGAGAGGGTCATCTGGGCGCGGGCGATGGTGACGGTTCCCTCCTCGATGGGCTGGCGCAGCAGCTCCAGCACGTTGCGCGGGAATTCGGGCAGCTCGTCCAGGAAGAGCACGCCGTGGTGCGCCAGGCTGACCTCCCCGGGCCTCACCATGCCGGTGCCGCCGCCGATCAAGCCGGCGTCGGAGACCGTGTGGTGCGGGGCGCGGAACGGGCGGCAGGAGAGCAGGCCCATCCCCTTGGGCAGGATGCCGGCCACGCTGTGGACCTTGGTGGTCTCCAAAGCCTCTTCGAAAGTCAGGGGCGGGAGGATGCCGGCCAGCCGCCGGGCCAGCATGGTCTTCCCCGATCCCGGCGGTCCGATCATCAGCACATTGTGGCCGCCCGCAGCCGCCACTTCCAGGGCCCGCTTGGCCGTAGCCTGGCCCCGCACGTCGCGGAAATCGGGCGCGTTCGATTCCGCCGCCCCGGGCTGGGGTGCGAGAGGCTGGGCCGGGGAGAATTCCGCCGGGCGGGAGATCAGGGCCACGACCTCGGCCAGGTGCTTCACGCCGAAGACCCGCACCCCTTCCACCACGGCCGCCTCGGCGGCGTTATCGGCAGGCAGCACCAGGTTGCCGATGCCGTGCCGCCGCGCGCAAACCGCCACGGAAAGCGCGCCCCGTATGGAGCGCAGGCTGCCGTCGAGGGACAACTCGCCCACCAGCAGGTGCTCGTCGATGCGCGGCACCGACCCCATGGCGCCCAATATGCCCAGCGCCATGGGAAGGTCGAAGCCCGCGCCCTCCTTGCGCACGTTGGCCGGGGCCAGGTTGATGGTGACCGCCTTATTGGGGTAGCCGAAGCCGGAGTTGATGAGCGCGGACTTGATGCGCTCGCGGCTCTCGCGAACCGCCGTGTCGGGCATTCCTACGGTGATGAAGTCGCGCGCCGTGCCGGCATACATGTCGACTTCGACATCGATCGGATGGGCATCGATGCCGTAAACGGCGGCGCTGCGGGTGCGGAACAGCGCCATCCTGCGGGCGCTCAAAGCGAGCGTATACCAGTATACTCGAACCCGCCGCCGCCCATGTTCGGGAAATCCTCTTAGGCCGGGAACCGGCGGGGTGATATGCTGCTGCCATGCGATCGTCTCACTCGCGCAGGCAATTCCTGAAAGAGGCGGCGGCGGGCCATGCTCTGGGTCTGGCTCCGCTCGCGCAAGGCGGCACGGCGGCTCCGCGCTACGATCTGCTCATCCGCGGCGGCCGGGTCATCGACCCCTCGCAGGGCCTCTCGGCGGAACGGGACGTGGCCATCTCCGGCCGCCGGATCGCGCAGGTCGCCGAGCGCATCGAGGAGAGCGCGGCCCGGCAGGTGTTGAACGCGCGGGGAATGATCGTCACTCCCGGCCTGATCGACATCCACGTGCACGTCTACGACGGCGTGGCCCCGCTGGGCATTCCGGCGGACCCTACCTGCATCGCCAAGGGCGTGACCACGGCGGTGGACGCGGGGTCGGCCGGCGCCCACACTTTCCCCGGCCTGCGCAAGTACGTCATCAACGCGGCCGATACGCGCATCTACGTCCTGCTGAACATCTCGGTGGTGGGGCAGTCCACGCTCTCCAACGACAATCCCTGGGGCGAGCTGCTGGACCTGCGCTACGCCAACCCGGGGCTGGCCGTCCGGACCATCGAGCAGAACCGCGACGTCATCCTGGGCGTGAAGATCCGGCTCACGCGGAACATCGCCGGCGACCACGACCTCAAGGCGCTGGGCCTGGCGCGGGAAGCGGCGGATGCCGTGAAGCTGCCGCTGATGGTGCACATCGGGGGTTCGTTTTCCCCGCTGCGGGACATAATGGGCATGCTGAAAAAGGGCGACATCGTCACCCACAGCTTTCGCGCGGGCGAGGGCGGCATCCTGGACGGGCGGGACCGGGTGCTGCCGGAGGTCCGGGCGGCCATCGCTCGCGGGGTGCACATGGATATCGGCCACGGGGCGGGCAGCTTTTCGTTCGATACCGCGGAGAAGGCGCTGCGGCAGGAGGTGCTGCCGGGCACCATTTCCAGCGACGTGCACCAATTCAATGTGCACGGCCCGGTCTACGACCTGGCCACCACGCTCTCCAAGTTCCTGCACCTCGGCCTCTCGCTGGAGCAGGTGATCGAGCGCGCCACCAGCAACCCGGCCGCGGTATTCGGATTCTCCAACGGGCTGGGAACGCTGCGGCCCGGCAGCGAGGCGGACGCGGCCCTGTTCTCGCTCGCCGAGGGCAACTTCGAGTTCACCGATTCGGTGGGCGCCAAACGCACCGGGCACCAGAAACTTCAGCCGGCCGCCACGGTGAAGGGCGGCAGGATCTACGGCTCGGCGTCGATCCCGGTGGTCCAAGGGTAGCGGGCCGGCCGGCGCCTACGACCAGCGGAAGCCGGGCGCCAGGTTCTCGCGGATGGCGTCGTCGTTGACTTCGATGCCGATGCCGGGTGCTTCCGGGATGTGAACAAAACCCTTCTCGTAACGCGGCTGGTTGCGCAGCAGGGCCCGCAGCGGCGCGCTCTGCTGCCGCAGCAGGTGGCCGAACTCCAGGATCAGGAAGTTGGGCACGGTGGCGCAGACATGCGCATAGGCCATGCCGGCCAGCGGTGAGGCGGTGCCGTGGGGCGCGAGGTCCACATGGTAGATCTCGGCCAGGCTGGCGATCTTGCGGGTCTCGAGCAGCCCGCCGCACTTGGTCATGTCCGGCTGGATGATGGCGGCAGCCTGTTTTTCCATGACCTGGCGATAGCCGTACCGGGTGTAGATGTTTTCGCCGCAGGCCACCGGCACCGGAATGGAACGGCGCACCAGGGCCATGGCGTCGAGATTGTCACTGGGAATCGGCTCTTCCAGCCACATCGGGCGGAAGGGCGCGACGGCGCGGCCGATCTGGATGGCCGATTCGGTGTTGTAGCGGGTGTGGCACTCGACGCCGAGCTCGACATCCGGCCCCACGCGTTCCCGGGCGTTCTGGACGCTGCGGACGATGGCGTCGATCTCGCGGTTGGTCACCGTCCAGTGGCTGCGTTTGCCGGGATCGAGCCTCCAGGAAGGATCGCCGCGTTCGGTAACCCCGACGTCGATCCCCATCTTGAAGGCCCGGATCCCGTGCTGGCGGATCATGGTTTCGGCATCGTCGCCGGGACCCCAGAAGTAGACCGCAATCCTGTCGCGGACCTTGCCGCCCAGCAGGCGGTAGACGGGCGCGCCCAGGGCTTTTCCCGCCAGGTCCCACAGAGCGATCTCGATTCCGCTTAACGCGGACAGGTATGGTCCACCGCCGCTGCCGCGCATAAACACGGGCCAGGTCGTGCCCGGGACCTGCCCCCAACCCCAGAAGTGAAAGTAGATCGCCTCGATGTCCAGGGGATCACGCCCGGCGATGGCGGGCCCCATCTTTTCGTTGATGATCTGCGCGGAGCCGACGTTGTCCACCATCTCGCCGGTGCCGGTCAGCCCCTGGTCGGTATAGACCCGCACGAAGCGGCTGCCGAAGGAGCGCAGTTCGACCGCGCGCACTTCCTTAATCTTGAGCCTGGGCACCCGGGAGGTGCCCAGGGCACGGCTGTCGCCGATCTGCCGGCCCAGGGCCGAGACCGGAGCGGAAGCCATGCCCAGCCCGGCCCCGAGCGATGTGAGTAGTCTTCGCCTGTTCTGTTTCACGGTCGGATCTCCTGCGATTGTCAGCGGAGCAGGCGGAGCGGCGTCCCTCGGGCTGCCGCCCCGCTGCTTTGCGCTCAGAGCCTCAGAACTCGACCTTCAGCCCGAACTGAAGGCGGCGCGGGCTATTGCCCTGGCTGCGCACCTGGCCGAAGTTCCCCGCCGTCCAGGTGCCGCTGGGACCGCCCCAGCGAACGCGGTTGAAGAGGTTGAAGGCTTCGCCGCGAATCACGAACCTGACACGTTCGGTGGCCTTGATGCTCTTGGCCACGCTCACGTTCTCGTCCAGGATCCAGGGGCTGCGCTCCTTCGGATTTCGCTGGGTTGCATTGCCCAGGGTGGAGTCCAGCACGCTGGCGGGCTGCTGCTGGAAGGCCGACTTGTTCCACCACAGGTCCTTGAAGGGGTCGAACTTCTCGCCCGATACGGGCGCCCGCCAGTTGTCGTAGGAAGCGATGGTCACGCGGTTCGATCCGGTTCCGGGATAGATGGGCGGGTTCACGCCGGGGGCCACGCCCATCGGCATTCCCGAGGCATATTGCAGGAAGCCCGCCAGAGTCCAGTCCCCCAGCAGGCGCCCGGCCAGGCCGCCCGGCCCGCCGAGGACGCCGCGGCCGAAGGGAAGATCGTAGCTGAAGGACATGCGGGTAACGTGGGTCTGGTCGCTGCCGCTCAGCGCCTTCTCCAGCCCGCGGTTGAAAGTATCCAGCGCGTAGTTTCGCGACAGCCCCGCGTACTCGGCATCGGTGAAGAGTTTCGACAGCACGTAGGATCCGAGCAGGGTCAGGCCGGAGGAGTAGCGCTTGTCGAACTTCATCACCATGGCGTGGTAGCTGGAGTGGCCGTTCTTTTCGCCGCCATTGGTGGAATCGATCTCCTTGAACTGGGGGAAGGGTTGCAGCGCCTGCTGGACAGTGCCGTTGAAGCCGGGATAGGGCATCGGGATGCCGGTGGCCTGTCCGGCTGCCGAAGTCAGCCGGCTACGCAACACCGCCGGACCGTACTGAGTCAGGTACCTCGGGTCGATCTGGTTGTGTCCCAACAGTCCGGAGGTCAGGTGCACGCCGGCGTTGCCGGAATAGCCCAGGGTCAACACGCTGTTGGCCGGCAACTCCTGCTGGATGTCAAAGCCCCATGTCCAATATTCGGAGGGACGCCCGGCTTCGTTCAGCCAGTAGTCCACGCGTGCCTGGTTGTTGGAGACGTCCGGCACCAGGTTCGGGGGCTGCTTCCAGGCCGGCAGGCCCTGGTCCAGCATGGTGGGGAAATCCAGGATGTTGAGGTCCGCCGAGGCCCAGGAGAAATTGCCGATGAAGCCGTCGTAGTGAGCGCTGCCGCCGGTGACCTTGACGGCCGCGAACGAGCGCCCGGCATTCAAGCGGAGCACCGTGCCCTTGCGGGCCTGATAGGCCATCCCTAAGCGCGGCGAGAAGGCCTTCTTCCAGCCGTCGAACGGCGCTTCCCTACCGGTGCGGCCCGCGCCTTTGCCGGTGAAAACCACGGCTCCCGGACGCCCGCCGGCGCCCGGATTGGAAGCCGCGGCGTCGAAATTGGAGAATCCCGGAGGCTCGTTTCCGAAAACGATTTCCGCGCCGCCGGTCACCGGGAAGGTGTACTCGTAGCGCAGGCCGAGATTCAGAGTCAGCCTCGAGGTGACCCGCCAGTCATCCTGCAAGTAGCCGCCCATGTAGCGCCACTTCTGGATCACATTGCGCTTGGTCTCCAGCGCGGTATCGTTCACGTAGCCGAGCAGGAAGGAGGCAAAAGCGTTGCCCGTGTTCCGGCTCTGGTCGCCTGGAATCGCGGTAGCCAGCTGGGTGAAGCCGAAGGAGCCGTTATTGCGGTGCTGGCCGCCGCCGTCCCAGCGGTCGCCCTGGAAGAAGAAGCCCCCCTTGAAGGTGTGGGCGCCGCGGATCAGGGTCAGGTCGTCGGCAATATGAAGGTCGCGCCCGCGATCGAATCCGAATCCCCAGGTGCTCCACTGGGTGTACTCCGTCATCAGGATCGCCGGCAGCCCCCGGTCCAGGGTCGGGTCGGAGTTCTTGATGCCGACCCGCTCGCCCCATTTGGCGTTGGGGTCCACCGCCGTGCTGGTCATCAGGTCCCCCAGATCCCGGTTGTAGGAGACGCGCAGGCTGTTGAGGACCGTGGGGCTGAAGACACGGGTGTAGTTGAAGCGGTGCGAGGTGTTCTTGCGCGTCCAGTTGTGCAGCCCGTTGAAGGGAAGCGGAAGTCCCGGCGGGCCGTCGGGCATGTCAATGGTCTCCCAGCGGCCGTGCGTGAAGAGGTAGGAGAACCGGTCGCTCTCCGTGAAATTGTGGTCCAACTTGGCGCTGGCCTTGTTCCAGGGCTCGGTTTGACCGCCTTTGTCGCGGAAGAAGTTCTGCCGCGGACCGGCGCCGGGCACGTTCGGAACCAAATCGGCCGGCTTGATCGAAATGTAGTTCTTGGCCACCTGGCTGAAGCGGTTGGTGGGAATCAGATTGCTCGGGAACGGGTCCCGGATGTAGGTCTTTCCGTCCGCGGCCAGGCGCGTGGTACCGGGGTCGTAAATCGGAATGGACTTGCCCGCGCCGGTCACCCAGCCGTTGAAATTGCCTTCGTACATCTCCGGCAGGGGGATGGTCGAATAGGTGGGACTGCTGCCCGCTCGATTCCGGAACCCTTCGTAGCTCAGAAACATAAAAGTCTTGTTCCGGCCGTCGTAGATCTTCGGCAAGCGGACCGGGCCGCCCAAAGTGGCGCCGAAGTTGTGCTGCTTGAGCACGGGCGTTGAGACCGCGAAGAAACCGCGCGCATCCAGCGCGTCATTGCGGATGAAATCGTAGGCGGAACCGTGAAATTCATTCGTGCCCGACTTGGTCACGAAGTTGATCACGCCCATGGCCCGCCCGTATTCGGCCTTCATGCCGCGATACTCGACGCTGAACTCGCCGATGGCGTCCACCGATACGTTCGCCAGCGGAGCCCGCTCGGCCTGGTAGTTGTTGGAAGCCGCCGAGGTGGAGGTGCCGTCCATGAGCATGTCGTAGCTGGCGCCCTGTCCGCCGCCGATGCGGAAATTATTCCCCGTGCTGGTTTCCGGAGCCAGCACGGCCAGGTCGAAGACGCTGCGGATCCGGCCGGAAACCACCAGCGGGAGATCCGAGACCAGGCGGCCGGTCACGTTGGTCGCGACCCTGGCGGTGTCGACCTCCAGGTTCGGCGCCTCGGTCACGACCTCGACCGACTCGGTCACCATGCCCAGTTCCAACGCAACGTCCAGGCGCAAGGTGGAGCCGGCGGCAACGGTTACGTCCGGCCGGACCGAGCGCCGGAAGCCGGCGGCCTCGACTTCGAAGCGGTAGCGCCCCACCGGGACCATGGGCAGGGTGTAGTTGCCGGTGGCGGACGTGGAAGTGGACGTCGCCACATTGGTGTCCAGATGAGTAGCGGTGACCTTGGCGCCGGCCACGCCGGCCGCCGAGGGATCGGTCACGATGCCGCTGATGGCGCCGCGATCGAGTTGTCCGAAGAGGGAGAACGGAAGAATGATGCCGCTCAGCCCCAGAAGAAGCAAGCGAGTCGTCAACTTCATCGAGTGAAAGACCTCCGTACGTCGGGTTCGCTCCCTACCCCGGGGCAACGCGGAAGCGAACCGGCTGCGGGACCGGCAAGCCGGATCACCAGCCCCGTGATGCGAGAATCGTCCTTGCCTCCCCGCAACTCCCCTGGCTTGCCGGGGACCACGCTGCGGTGGGCGCCTACCATTGCAGCCTGCAATAACGCCGGATCCTGGCTGTTGTTGGGGTTCAGTGTACTCTTGAGGATTAAAGAATGTCAATGTGGGTTTCCGCCAAACCGTTTTCGCGAACGGCGCCCAAGGCACGCGCGGCGCGCTCCGGGGAGGAGGGAACGTCGAAGCCGCGATGCTATACTGAAAGTCGTTCAGGCATTCCCCCGCGCTGGAGTGGCGGAACTGGCAGACGCACGGGACTCAAAATCCCGCGCCCTTCACTGGGCATGAGGGTTCGACCCCCTCCTCCAGCACCAATCAGTTCAATAACTTATTCTCATCGTGGTTATTGAACGGTCGCCGTCGAGGCCCGCAGTGTAGCGGAAAGTTGACGGCCTGGCCCTCACTCAGCCGCCGCGTGTACTCGCCCTACTCGCCCAGGCTTGGCGCCGACTCCCGCAGGTCGCTTACGAATCCGTACAGTGAGCCTCACTTACTCACTGCCGTGGTTCAACAACTCAACACCCTGCCTTTGGACGGCTGCGCGGTACGGACGAAGAGAACGCTGCACGAGGCAATACCAGCCTCATTGGGCTTAGTGCCAAGGAACCAGGTAAGCCATTACAACACCCAGCGCCACCACCGCCCCCGGGACGATCAACCACACAAGCCAGTCTCTGCCGCCGTCGTCCACTTCAATCGACCGTACCTCGTCATATCTTAGACTGGTGACGCCGGCCCCCCCGACGGTTCGAAGCTCGAACTCCGCCTCCTCAAGCGCGCCGAGTTGCCCGGTCAGCTTGCCCTTGCTGTTGTGCCTGATCACGACCGCCCGCCCCTGGGGAATCAGTGTCGTCTGCTCCAGGAGGGCCCAGGGCTGTACGGGCCGTTGTTCCGGAATCAGTATCCCGTGCCTATGGACCTTTAGAGAGCGTATCTCGGCCAGAGGCACTGTTTGCAGAGCCAGTTTGCGGTTCTTGCAGTGCTGAATCTCGATCCTGTTCTCCCCCAAGACCATAAGTCGTCCACGCAGGCGCTCCCTGTTGGTCCGCACTACCTCGACAATCGACCCGGGAGTGGCTTTCGCCAGGCGTTCCTTGACCTTCGGGCTCGGGCCGGAAGGATCGTTCGGGGCCGCAGGATTGCCCGTTGCCGGCAAAGATACAAGCAGAGAGCATAACAACGCAAGGTGTGGCTGCATCATGGACCTCCTCACTTGCCTTTCGGCGGCGTAGTATACCACCGCTTATCGAGCGGCGGGGCCGACCGAAGGGGACTGAGGAGATGCCTAATAAGTACTAGGACTGACATGGCAGTGAGAAGTGGGGGCCCACTTCCCCGGGCCCGGGTTGACTTCCTTCTGAGACACTACCCTTCGGCCGGCAGCAAGGCAGGCGTATCTCTATGCCACTGCGTTCGCGGACCGCTGACATGACGTAAGGTCATACTTGCGTAGGCCCGGTGAGGTGCTCCCCGGTACGATCCGGCCCTCTGCCGGCTGTAGGCCGGTGAGCCGCCGAATCCTGCCCAGCCGCCCAGTTCCGCAGCAGGCCGTCCCGCATCCGGACGCCCGCCCGCCGAACCGGGCCGCTAAGCCGCTCATTCTCCACGCCCGCATTGGGGCCCGCCGTGTGCGTCCGGTTGGATGATGGCCGCCGCGGATCGCATCCCCGGATCGTTTGCCCAGGACGTTCGCTTCGCCGGGCGCTTGCTTGCGAAGAGCCCCGGTTTCGCCTGCGCCGCTTCGCTAATCCTGGCCCTGGGCATTGCCGGCAACACGGCCCTGTTCAGCCTGGTCGACTGCCTGCTGCTACGTCCCGTTCCCTACCCGGATTCCGACCGGCTGGTAGTGGTCTGGTCGCGGCCGCCGAAGGGAGGCGTGTCCAACGTGTCGGCCGGAAATTTCCTGGACCTGCGGGACCGCAACCGCGTCTTCGAGCACATGAGCGCCGCCACGCCGGCGCAGTTCAACGTGTCGGTCGAGGGGGT
>JADZAF010000359.1 GCA_020852755.1 Bryobacterales bacterium | reverse complement strand
TGAGCGTCTCGGGTCTGGGCCCAGTCCGCCCCAACCTCGATCCTGGCAAGCCTTTCCCGCCATTCGAGGAAGGCAAGCTGCATGAGGTCAACTCGCCGGTCGATGTTACGGTGAACGGGCGCGAAGCGCGGGTGGTGAACAAGTTCGGCTGGCCCACCATGACCAACGTCTACCGGGTGGATTTCGTAATGCCGGAGGGCACCGAACCCGGGCTGGCAAGCCTGGTTCCAGCCGTCGCATGGATCAACGGATCGGACGTTAAGATTCCGGTGCGGTGAGAGGCCGAGAGCACCTCACGGTGTGCCGCCGGAGATGCCAGGCTTGTGTTGAAGCCAAGAGCGGCCACTTCCAATGCAGTCAGTGTCGCCGTGCGATGAGCCAGGTGAGCTGGAAGCGGCGCTCTGCTACTTCCAGCTCATCAGCCAGATGTCGGACTCGGTGCTGGCTGCGCTGTAGTAGATCCAGCGGTCGTCGGGAGAGATCGCCGGCCAGACTTCCTCCTGGGGACTGACCGAAAGCAGTTTACGGGCTCGCCCGGTGCTACTGTCAGCCAAGTAGAGGTCGCCTTCGTGTTGGAAGATCAACCGGCGGCTGTCGCTCAGCCAACGTGCGCTGCGCCCGAACTCTGTCAAGACACGATAGCTCCGGGACTCGAAAGAGTAGAGGACCACACCGGAAGCGACCCCACCAGGACGGATCCGATTGCCTGCCAACTTCTTTCCGTCGGGGGACCACGATGCCACCCAAAGGTACGCCCCCGGTTCGTTCATAGCGGGCAGCGCTTCCGGAGCGTAGGATTCCCCGGGCACACCTACCTTGAGCACAAGCGTTCTCCTTTGCGGTGGGTTTGTATAGGCCACACGGCTGCCATCCGGCGACCAGAACCCAGCAATCCCGCCTGTCTGGGTGAGTTGTCGCAGACCGCTGCCGTCCACGTTGATCAGCCAGATTCCCCATCGTCCGCCACCGCGTGTGGAGGAAAAGACGATTTGTTTTCCATCCGGCGACCAAACCGGCTTGCGGTCCCAATAGGCGCCGTCTGTGAGCTGGCGAAGACCAGTTCCGTCGCTGCGAGCAACAAAGATGTTCTCCTGCCTGCCGCGCGTCGCGAAGGCCAGCCATTCCCCTTCGGGCGAGATATCGGGAAGGTACGCCGGGCGAGAGCCCTCAATGACTGCTTCCGGTTGCCTTTGCACTTGCTCTGTGGCCGGATCGAATCGGATCCTCTGAATGTTCGATCGCCAGCGCTCTTCTACGTACGCGATGCGCCGGCCGTCCCTGGAGAAACTCAAGTTTCCCGCGTAAGACGCCGGTGTCGTGACCGGCTCGGCTTGCCCTTTCACCTTACCCGACCGCTCGTTCACGGGTACACGCCAGATGTTCATTGCGCCGCCGCGGTCGCTCGCAAAGTAGATGTGCTTGCCATCGGGCGACCACACCGGGCTCCAGTTCCGATAGGGATCTTGAGTGACGGGAAGTGCCCCGCCGCTTTCGGCCGATACCGTCCAGATGTCCAGAATGTTGGTATATGCGAGGCGCCAGCCGTGGGGAGACCAGTTGGGGTATTGTGCTGCTCCAGGAGTCGGGATGCTTGTTTTGCCTCCCGTGTGTCCGCCCGGTTTACTATGCTCTGCTAAGTGCAGCACGTGGAGCCGGCTGTTCTCGTGGCCCCATCCCATGTCAGGGCGCGGGACTGCCACGGTGGCACACACAATCTCGCGGCCATGCGGCGACCATGCCGGATTGTAGCCGGAGTCGCTCACTCGTCGCACCGGCTCACCCTTCGAGCCCATCACGAATATCCCGCCGCCGTCCCGCTCGGAGCGGAACGCGATCTGCTGGCCATCCGGAGAAAAGGCGGGCTGCGTGTCGTCGGCCGGGCAGCCCTTGGTGAGGTTGATTGCGCCCCTCTCGCCTACCCGTTGAAAGTAGATGTCCCAGTTGCCGGCAGCCCGGCCGGCGTATACAAATGAGTTGCCATCGGGCGACAGACTCGAGTACGTCTCCTGTCCGGGGCGGTCGGTGAGTTGAGTGAAAATGGCATCCCGGAATGGGGCTACCTCTTTGGCGCCCCAGGGCCGCACGGCAAAGACGATGGCCAGGCCGGCGGCTACGGGAATTGCAGCAAACAGAATCCTTTTCAGGCGCCCCGCTTTTCGCCGCAACCGCTCCAGGTCGGCCTGCAATTCCGCCCCACTCTGGTAGCGAGCCGCCCGGTCCTTCTCCAGCGCCTTCAGGATGATGCGCTCCAGTTCCCGCGGCAATGCGGGGTTCACCCCGCGTGGCGGCTCGGGCGCGTCGTTGACAATCGCGTCCATGGTGTCTCGGGGCGTTGCGCCTCGAAACGCCTGCCGCCCCGTCGCCATCTCGTAGAGCGTCGCACCCGCGGAAAACAGGTCGCTACGCGCGTCCACCTCCTCGCCTCGCGCCTGCTCCGGCGACATGTAGGAAACCGTTCCCACCGCACGGCCCCGTTCCGTGCCCGTCGTTTCCCACGCGGCGCTTGAAACAACGGCGTCTTCAGAATCCGCCGCGCGCAGCGGCTCCGACAGTATTTTCGCGATCCCGAAGTCCAGTACCTTGGCGCGCCCCGGCCGGGTCAGAAAAATGTTGGCCGGCTTGATGTCCCGGTGCACGATGCCTCGGGCGTGCGCGGCTTCCAGGGCCTCGCCGACCTCAATGCCCAGATCCACCACCTCGCGGGGCCCCAGCGGACCCCGTTCCAGGCGCTGCTTCAGCGACTCGCCCTCCAGCAGCTCCATCACCAGGTAGGGCTGCCCCTGGTGCTCGCCGACGTCGTGTAGCGTACAGATGTTGGGGTGGTTCAGGGCCGATTCCGATCGCGCTTCGCGCTGGAAGCGCTCCAGAGCCTTGGGATCTTGCGACAGGCGCGCGGGGAGGAACTTTAGGGCCACGTCCCGCCCGAGGCGCGTGTCCCGCGCCCGATAGACCTCGCCCATCCCTCCCCCGCCCAGAGAAGCCACAATCTGGTAGGGTCCCACCTGGAGCCCGGAGGGAAGAGGCTCTCCGGCGGGCGCCTCCACACCGCCGCTGGAGAGCAGATCGAGTGGCGGAGTCTCCAGGAACCGCTGGGCGGACTGCTCGTGCTGGAGCAGCGATTCCACTTCGCGGCGCAGCCCCGAATCACTGCCGCAGGCCTGGTCGAGGTACGCTTCCCGCTCGGATGAGGGGAGCTTGAGGGCCGCCTCGCAGACGCGCTCGACTTCCCTCCGTGCCGCATTGGCCGCCGTGGCCTTGCCGGGAGTACCGGGATTCACGCCCGCCTCCTGGAGGCAATTCTAGCCGCAAGTTGGCAGGCTGGCTAGCCTTTTTTCGGGGGCATGCAGCTTCCGGCCCGGCTGCGGGCGGCCCGGGGTGCCGGAAATGTTCGGGTCGTCGGCTGTACGATGTCACACCCCAAGGCTGAATCGCCGGCCTGCTCCAGCATGCCAGGACCGAAGGCGATCCCGAAGGGTTCCCTCACGGCTGTGTGCGAGCGCCGTAGCGCGTGGAGGAGGAGTTCAAACCGGGTTGGATCGAAAGTCCGTCCCGGCTGCGGCCTGATGTCCCGCCGCCGGGCCGTCCCACCCGGGCAGCCTAATCAGGAAGGTCCGACAGGGCGTTCAGAATCTGCGCACGAACGAAGGACGCGCCGTGGTCGAACCGGACCCG
>JADZAF010000358.1 GCA_020852755.1 Bryobacterales bacterium | reverse complement strand
TGCGGGCGGTGTATGCCGCCCTTTAGGTCGCCACCACCAGCGACTCGATCGAGGTGACCGCGGCCGCCCCCCTGCTCGAGACCGAGACCTCGGCGGCGGGGGAGGTGGCCGAGGGCAAGTTCCTCTACACCCTGCCCACCTTCCAGCGCTTCACGAACTCGACGCTGAACTACGTACCCGGCATGACCGACGAAGGCTACACCTGGGGCGAGACCCTGGGCGGCTTTCACGTGGCGGGGGCGCGCGGCACGGCGGGTTTCTTCGACGACGGCGTGAACGCGCAGAATCCGGCGGACCAGAACGCCACGACCAAGGTGCCTTTGAACTCCGTGGCGGAGGTCAAGGTCCTGACCACCGCCCTGCCGGCGGAGTACGGGCACTCCGCGGCCGGAGCGGTCAGCGTGGTCACCAAGACCGGGACCAACGTGGTGCACGGGGAAGCGGCCATGTTCGGGCGCACCCGCGTCATGCAGCATCGCCGCTTTTTCGACCGCTACCGGATGACGCAGCCCATGCCGGGATATCCCAGCGGACGCTCGGCCTTCGTGATCTTCCCGGACGCCTACCTGAGCGGCCCGGTCTGGATTCCCAAGGTCTATAGCGGGAAGAACAGGACGTTCTTTTCCGTCTCCTGGCAGAAGTTCATCGAGAAGATGAGGTCCACGGCATATTACGGAAGCGTTCCCACACCCGAAATGAAGAATGGCGATTTCAGCTTCGGCGGCATCGGGCAGCCCATTTACGATCCGGGCTCGACCCGCAGGGACGCCAGCGGCAACTGGACGCGCGACCCGATGCCGGGCAACATCATTCCGCAAAGCCGCATCGATCCGGTGGCCCGCAGGGTGCTGGCTCTGGATCCCTGGAACACGCCCAATAATCCCAGCGCGCTGACCTCCACCGGCCCGTACAACAACTACTACTGGATCGAGTACGCCCGCAGCTTCAAACCGGACGGAAGCTGGCGCCTGGACCACCAGTTCAGCCAGGACTTCAAGGTGCAGGCTTCGATGACTTACAGCGCCAACGCCGGGCTGGGGCGGCCGCAGATGTGGCACCTGCCGGAGTTCGACGGGAGCAACTACAGCAACAGCCCCTGGACCTCCTACACGTGGACGCTGGGCAATACCTGGATGGTCAGTCCCACCACGGTGAATGACATCCGGGTGGGTTACTATCGCCGGCGCAATTGGACGTGGTCTTCGACGTGGGGCGTGGACAGCAGCTCGCTGCTGGGGATTCCGAACCTGCCCGAGAAGGCCATGCCGCAGCTGGTGACCGGCTACGGCTTCAATACCGCGGGTCCCGCCAACAACGTGAACGAGAACATCACCTTCCGCGACGACCTGACGAAGATCACCGGTACCCACGCCCTGAAAATGGGCTACGAGCTGATGCGGCTGCGGCAGAATCAGTGGTCGGTGCCCTCCAACGTGGCCGGGAGCTTCAACTTCATTTCCGCCACGGGACTGCTGCCGAACGGAAGCGCGATGGCGCGCACCGGAAATACGTTCGTGGGCTTTCTTCTGGGCTACGTAGGGTCGGCCAGTTTCAGCCGCAACCTGGCGAGCTGGCTGCCGCGCGACTATATCCACAGCTTCTATGTACAGGACGACTGGAAAGTAACTCCCACTCTCACCTTGAACCTCGGCGTGCGGTACTCCAACGAGAGCCCGTTCATGACCAAGTGGCGCCAGATGAGCCAGTGGGATCCCGAGGCGGTGGACCCGGTCACCGGGAAGAAAGGCGGAGTCACGCACCCGGATACGCCCCTCAACAAGCGGGACAACAACAATTTCCAGCCGCGCCTGGGCCTGGCGTGGCACCCCCTGCGGCGCTGGGTTTTCCGGACCGGTTTCGCGGTGAACACCATTGACGTGAAGTTCCCCGGGGGGCAGTTCGAGGAGTACACGGGCCAGGTCAGCCAGTCGATGCCCACGGGTGATCCCCGGCCGGTTTACTCCATCAGCCAGGGCCCCAACCCGGTGGTGATGACCATCCGGCCGGACGGAACCTCGCCGTACCAGGGAACGACTTACAGCGGGCGGGGGACGGCACGGTACAATCCCGACCTGCACAACCCTTACCAGCTCAACTGGAACCAGAGCATCCAGTACGAGATCAACTCGAACTACGTTTTGGAGCTGATCTACCAGGGGTCGGCGGGCGTGGGACTGACGGAGAACTGGCCGTTGAACACGCTGCCGTTCGATTACGCGCAGGGCAACCGGACCATCAACCTGGCGCTGAACAACGCGTTTCAGAATTACCGGCCGTACACGCATTTCGGCGATGTGACGCTGCGCAACGCGAACATGGGACACTCCACGTACCACGCCGGCACCGTCCAGCTGGAGAAGCGGTACTCGCAGGGCTTGAACTTCATCACCTTCTACACGTTTTCAAAGACCATCGACTCGGCGGCGGGCGGCGTGGCGCCGATCGGGAACCGGTCGTTGAACAAGGCGCGGGCCAGCTATGATCGCACCCAGCGCTTCGTCAGCGCCGTCACCTACGAACTGCCCATGGGACGGGGCAAGCGCTTCCTGAACAAAAGCGGGATCTGGGACAAGATCTTCGGCGGCTACCAGATCGTCTGGATTCAGACCTTCGAGACCGGCAACCCGCTCACCTTCAGCTTCGCAAACAGCCCCTACCTGTACCTGCCGACCGCCATGGGGGACCGTCGGCCGGATTTGAACGGCAGCATCCGCCTGAGGGACGATTGGCGGGATTTCGGCGGCGACCGGTTCAACGCCTCCAACATCAACAGCGTGTTCACCAGCATGGACGTCTTCTCGTACCCGGCCGAATTCACCCCGGGCAACGCGGGACGGAATATCGTCAGCGGACCCGGTCTCCGCTGGACGCAGGTTTCGGCGGAGAAGAACCTCGGTCTGACCGAGAGGGTGACGCTGCAGGTACGCTGGGAGATGAACAACGCGCTGCACACGTTCAACTACACGAACCCGACCACCACGGTGGATTTCGTGAACCCGCAGACTTTCGGAAAAATCAGCAACGAGTCGCCGACCTCGTCGTCGGGCGGCCAGCCGGTGATGCACCTGACCATCCGGGTGATGTTCTGAGGTTCGCCGCAAGCGCGCGCCGTGCCTGCCCGGGCTGCTGCGGCAGCCCTTTCCAACTGCTGCCGCGCTTCGGCGCGGGGGCGCCGGGCGAAAGGCCGGCGGCGGGCCGGAACGCCCGGCCCCACATCCGGACCCGAGCGTGTATCGGCTTTTCAGCGCTCCACGGCGCCGGAGACGGCGTTGGAGACCAGGCGGAGCAGGCGCCCGCTGTCTTCGCCGGAGGGCCGGGTGGTGAGGATGACGCAGACCAGCCGCTGCTCCGGGTCCGCCCAGGCCACCGTCCCCGTAGCCCCGCTATGGCCGAAGGTGCGGGGTGAAACCAGGTCGCCAAAGTAGCACCAGACCGGCGAGGTCGCCAGGCCCCAGCCGAGGCCCCACGGTTTGCGGATAGCCGAGTTTTGATCGCGAATCATCGCCGCGGTGGTGGCGGAGCCGAAAACGCGGGTTGCGCCGTAGGACCCGCCGTCAAGAAAGGTCTGGAGGAGGACGGCCAAATCCCCGGTAGTGGAGTGCATGCCGCCCCAGGGATGGCCCATGTCGCGCCAGTAGGGGCTGTTCGGGCCGAAGCGCTCGAGATCGGCGGCGTTGCCTCCGGGCGTCTGGCACCAGGCGGTGTCCTGGATGGCGAATGGCCCCAAGCCCAGCGCGCTGCGCTTCATCCCCAGGGGATCGAAAATCTCCTGCTTCATGAAGTCGCGCAGGCGTCGCTTCGAGACGCGCTCCACGATCTCAGCCGCCAGCAGGATGCCCATGCTCTGGTAGCGAAAATCGGTGCGGGGCGGATACAGCAGGGGCGTGGTCATGGCGTGGCGCACGAACTCGGAGAGCGGCGCGTGAGCCCGGCGCAATTCGATGTTCTCAGGAAGCATGTCCGGCATGCCCGAGGTGTGGGAAAGCAGGTCGCGGACCCGCACGTCCGTGCGGTCGGCGCCCTTGAATTCGGGCAGGTAGCGGGAGACCGGATCCTCGAGCGACACCAGGCCGCGCTCGACCAGGAGCATGAGCGCGCAGGCCGTAACGGGCTTGGTGATGGAGGCCAGCAGGAAGACGGTATCGGGCTCCACCTGGCGGGCGCCGGGCTGGGCGCTAAGGCGTCCGAAGCCCCTGTGCAGAACAATGCGCCGGTCGCGGGCCACCAGCAGCGAAGCGGCCAGGACACGGCCCGAGGCAGTCTCGGTCTCGAGCAGGCGGACGGCCTGGGAGAGGCGCTGGGCCGACATGCCGGCCGAGGCGGGGTCGCCGGAGCGCAGCTGCGCATGGGCGAGCGCGGCGGCCAGCAGCAGACAGGCGATGGTTCTCGTCATGGCAACGTCACCTCACACCCTCTCCGGCACAACGTACGGAGCGCGGTAGTCGCGGGTCAGCATGCGCGAGGCCTCCGCATCGTCCAGGATGCTCCACCTTTCCGGATCGATGGTCAACCGCCGGCCCACCCGGTAGCTGATGTTGGCGAAGTGCACGAGCGCAACCGACGTCACCCCGACCTCGATATCGGCGGCGAGCTGGCGGTAGTCGCGGCTGCGGCAGGCCGAGAGGAAATTGGCGAGGTGAAGACTGTCCGGCCCGCCGCCTTCGGGCTTCTGCTCCATGGCCAGCTCGCGCTTGTCGCCTCTATAGACGCGGAAGCCGAAGCCGTCGAGCGTCAGGAAGCCTTCGCTGCCGAAGAAGATGTTGCCGACAAAGTGATTGCCGCGGCGGACATCGCCTTCTCCCGGCGTGATCAGCCCGCGCACGTCGAAGGTAATCTGGGCGTCGCCGTAGTCGAACACTGCCAGCTGCGTGTTGGGGGTCTCCTGGTCGTCCTGGTAAACGAATTTGCCGCCGGTGGAGCTGACGTGCCGCGGCAAGCCGCGGTTGAGGCCCCAGCGGGCCTTGTCCATTTCGTGGATTCCCTGGTTGCCGATGTCGCCGTTGCCCGTGTCCCAGAACCAGTGCCAGTTGTAGGCGTAGCGGTTCCGGCTGAAGGGACGCATGGGGGCGGGACCCAGGAACAGGTTCCAGTCGATGCCGGGCGGAACCGGCTGGTCGGGCGTGTGGCCGATGGACTTCCTGGGGTTGAAACACAGGCCCTTGGCTTCGTAGACCTTTCCGATCACGCCCTGGCCGAGCAGCTCCACGGCCCGCTGCACCAGGGGGCTGCTGCGGCTCTGCGAACCGACCTGGACGATCCGGTTGTACTTCCGGGCCGCCTCGACCATCTTGCGGCCCTCGTAGATGTTGTGGCAGGGCGGCTTCTCCACATAGACGTCCTTGCCTGCCTGGCAGGCCCAGATGGCGCCCAAGGCGTGCCAGTGATTGGGCGTGGCGAAGGAGACCGCGTCGATATCCTTGTCTTCGAAAAGCCGCCGCATATCGACAACCTGCTCCGGCTTGTACCCCAGCAGCTTCTCGACCTGGGCGGCGCCGCGCTCGCGCCCGGCCTGGTTTACGTCGCAGACGGCGGCGATGCGGCATTGCGGCTGCTTCGCGAAGCCGTCGATGTGGTCGCGGCCCCGGCCGCCGATGCCCACGATGCCGATGTTGATCCGGTCGTTGGCGCCAAGCACAGGGGAGGCCGGCGTGGCCAGCGCCGCGCCGGCGAGCGTCTGGATGAAGGTTCGTCGATCGTCGTGCTTCATTTGAGAAGCAATTTTACAACCTTGCATCCAGGCGCGGGGCAATGCGGCCGCCGAGCTGCGGCGGACAAGGCGTTACCGGGCGGTGGCGGGCAGGCGAACCGCCAGCACGGAGCGAACCGCTTCCACAAAGCCGTAGAACCGTGCGGTCCGGCACCTGCGGCCCTCCCGCGTCAGCGACGGAAACATCTGCGAACGGATGGTCCGCGACAGCTCCAGCTGAACCCCTTTGCCGGAAGTTCCGCGATTGCACAGG
Source organism: Bryobacterales bacterium (assembly GCA_020852755.1). Lineage (GTDB taxonomy): Bacteria > Acidobacteriota > Terriglobia > Bryobacterales > Bryobacteraceae > JADZAF01. The sequence goes on along the minus strand of JADZAF010000358.1, from coordinate 26,230 downwards.
TTGGCGGGCTCGCGCCCCTGCAGTCCTGGATCCGGGTGGCGGCGGACGGGAAAGCCGTGTGCTTGCAGGGCCGCGCCGATGAGGCCGGCGGACGAGTCGTCCAGGCCGCCCAGAAACACGCCTTCGCCGGGCGCATCGCTGTCCTCCCCGTGAACCGTGACGACGGTGACGGCTGACGCCATCAGGGCCGCGCACATCGGCTCGTCGAAACGGGTGCTGGTGATATGCAGGGCGCCGTTGCCGGACCGCTTCAATCCTTCGAACGCATAGAAGCTGAACTCCCCGCCGGCGAGGGCCTCGGCGATCTCCGAGGTTCCGGGCTCGATTCCTCCGCCATGCGGCGCGGCCACCGCGACGGCATCGCCTGCCCGGCGAATCAATATGCGATAGTCGATGCCCGAAACCTCGTTCCGCGAGAGTTCGGCAAAGTCGGAATACCTGTCGGCCATGGCTGCCTCCATGTGCGAGCGGCCCGCTGTACCGGACCGCTCGCCGGTTGTACGTTGTACTTACTGCGAGCCGTCGTTCCGCGCCCACTCGATGAACTTCCGGGCCACGCCGCGGCCCAGTGTCTGGCCGGCCTCCAGATCGACCGGGTAGTGGATACCCGCCCAGACTCGTGAATCGGCCGCCTCCCGGGCCATGGCGGCGGCCTCCTCGGAGCGGGCCGGGAAGAGATACGAGAGGATCTCTGCGCGGCTCCAGGAAAACGCAGAGTGATTGGACGGGTAACTCGGGAAGTTAGGCACCGCGAACAGCGGAGTAACTCCCGGATCCAGCTGATGCGGCCGCAGGTACCAGTAGGCGAACTTGGCGTCCTGACTGGCGATGAAGGTGTCATAGTGGGCCGCGGCGATCAGGGCGTAAGCGCGCGCGGCGCGCGGGGGATTCTGATCCAGCCGGTCTTCGAACATCCATTTGGACGCGAGGATGAACGGCCGCGTTTCCCTCCCTTCCGGATTCTGCCAGAAGTAGGCCTTCTGATTGGTGTTGAAGGTTCGCGGGAAATTCCTGACGAGAGCGACTTCCGCCTTCATTCTGTCGGATCCGCAGTCCGGCGGCGCGCCGGGGCGGAACTCGCCGGCGGAAGAAAGAAGCAGCGTCTTCCAGCCCGTCGCGGCGGCGTTGCCGGGATTCGCGCCCGTCCACATGCACGGGCCGGACGGCGCCGTGCCGTGCCACGTCACGGTGTACCCGTCATTGGCGATGTATTCAATCACTTTTTGAGCCACCTGCTTTCCCAGTTCCATTCCGGCGCGCATGTCGCTGGGATACTGCACACCGGCGTAAAGCCGCGACCGCGCCGCCTCCTCGGCCATGGCGTGGTAGGCGGAGGCGTGATCCGGGAAGAACCAGGCCAGGACTCCGGCGGCCGCAGCCGCGGCGGCGGCGTGCTCGGACGGGTAGGACGGGCTATCCGGCACGGCCACCCGAGTGCGTACCGAGGGGTCCGCCAGGCTGGGCCGCGGGCGGTTGTACGCATACTTGGAATCCCACGCGGCGATGGTGGCGTCGTACATCGCCAGGGCCACGTACGCCAAAGGGCGGTGAGGATGGGCGGTCAGCAGTTCTCCGGCCGTGATGCGCCTCTCCAGCATGTCCATCCAGCGGTAGGCGGGCGCCCCGGCGTCCCAATACCTGACCTGCTCGACCGCGGTGGGGTCGAGGTTTCCGGTGGTTTGCCGGAGCCACTGCAGTTCCACGCGGGTCGCGGCGGGGCCGGGAGGCGGAGGAACACGATAAGCCTGACCGGATGGAATCATCCAGGTCTTCCACTTTCCCGCGCCGGGTTCCACCCCGCGCCTGGGGGCTCCGAAGTCCTGCCCGCACAGTCCGCCCGAAAGGATGACGATTGCTGCCGATATCTTCAGTGTGTTCGGAATCGATTTCATCTTGATTTCCCTCTTCTTGAATACGCTGGAAGCGCTGTTTGTCTCTTTCCATCTTGTGAAGCGCGAACGGCGGGAGAAATTGGCAAGCCTCAGCGGGTTTCATTCCAGGCGGCCGTTGCCATCCTCACCGGGCTTCGGTCCCGTTTGAGGAAGCCGCGGCGACTCCGTGTGAGACCGGAGGAACTGCTCCGCGGCTGATTCGACCACGCCGCCCAGCGAGTCGCCCGGAGGGGCATCGAACCGGAGCAGAGACTCCAGCTCCGCGCGGAGGTTGTCGGGCACCTGCCGCTGCGCATAGTACTCTTCGCGCTGGGATGGAGTAAGATCGGCCAGTTGCCGGAACAGCTTCCTCACGTTCTCATTCATGGAGTGCCGCCTTGGCGCGGGTGTAGCCCATCGCCGGACGCCTGCCCGAGGGCCCGCGAGAGGCAGCTCACTTGACGGCTTTGTAGAAGATATAGTCGGCGGTGTAAGTCACCAGGGCTCTGTTACCCACCGTGCAGGCCCCCGCCGGCACGACACCACCGGTCGTATTGACCCGCTGGAGATAAGTGGTCCCGGAAAGGAACGAGCCATTGGTGGGGCCTCGCTGGGCGCCGGTGGCTTCCAGCAGCAGCCACGGGATGGCGTCCGGGGCCACATAGTTCGGGTCGCTGGAACTGGCGATGGCCTTGGCCCATACCGCGCTGGTATCGAACGAGCCCTGCCAGGTGGGCCGCAGAATGCCGCCTTCCACCGGATTAGCGCTCAAAAAGTGCGTCGCCACCTGCTGCAGGGCCTCGCCGTAAACGGTCTGGAAACTGACAAACAAGGTCGCTTGCGGACCCTGAAACGTCCAGCCGTCGGACAGGCAAATGTAGTTCTGGGTACCGGCTGCGGCGGCCTTAAGAAAGGCCTTGTTGCCCGCCGGCACCTGGATCTCCGCCGGTACCTTCGCGTTTCCCGCCGAGGACATTTGCCCCAGAGCCGCTGTGCAATGAAGCGCCATTCCCATGGCGGCGGCCAGCCGGCGCCAGGCCTGATTGGTGATCGTGTGTCTCACGGATTTCATCCTCCCTCACTTCATGAAGCGCGAACGCAGGAAGGAATTGGCGGGCTTTCTCACCGGGAAACCGGCGCAGCCGGGCGGAGATGAAGGGGTTGTCCGGCGATTTGCCGTGCCAATGGCGCCACAGCTCGAGGCGCTGCCGGAAGAGCGCTTCGGCGCGATGCTGCTGCCCGGCACGGCGGTGCAGGTCCTCCAGTGTGCCGTAGATGCCGGATAGCCCGACCGCTTGGGGCAAGTCGTGAAGCGGGTCCGGCTGCGTGGCCAGAATGCCGGCCAGCAGCGTCTCATAGACGTCAGCCGCCCGCCGCGGGTGTCCGGCCGCAAGGAGGTGGTCGCCCAGGGCGCGCAGAGCGAAGTCGGCCGCCTCATGCAGGGGGATCCGGCCGGCGGGATAGTCTTTTGTTTCCGCAAGCAGGCGGAAGGCCAGGTCGATCCGGCTCTTCGCCTCGGCGGCGCGATTCAGGCGCCGCAAGGCGTAGGAAGACGCGGCCAGCATTTCGGCCTCTCCCCGGAGCGCTTCCGGATGGTCCCGCACCTCGCGAATCCGGCTCAGGGCATGATCGTAGACCGCCAGCGCTCTTTGCGGGCTTCGGAGCCTTGCCGTGTCGCCCAGCGCCCGTCCTACGGTCACGAACAGGAGCCGGGTCCAGGCATCGTTCCGGTCCGCCCGGGTCCACTGTTCGAGCAGATCGAATGCCTCCTGGTAAACGGGAAGAGCCTCGCCCGGCCGGTCCAGGCTGATGCCGCCGGGCACGTACAGAATCCTGCCCTCGCGCCCCAGCACCGCGCACCAGGCGGATAGGCGTTCCCTGTCGTTGGAGAAGCGGGCGGTCTCCAGGCGGGTCCGGGCCTCGCGGACCGCCTGAAGCGCGCCTTCCAGGTCCCCTGTATACCGCAGCAAGTCGGCGAGCATGCTCAGCGCCAGGCTCTGGCGCATGGAGGCATTCGGCGAGGATTGCGACACCTCGATCGAGCGGCGGGCGTAGCGGATTCCGTCCACAGGCAGGCGCTGGTTCTTGTGCGAGAGGGCGATATTGTAGAACAGCTCGGACGCGGTATCGCTCTCCGCCGCCGACAGCGGACCCAGCTCCACCAGCCTGTCCAGGTACGCCGCGGCACTGCGCGCTTCCCTCACCGCCTCCCGGCTGCGGCGCTCATTCTCCGTAAGGACCATCCGGTCGTGGCTGATCCGCGCGGCGGTGAGCAGCGCTTTCCGGTGGTCCGGGCGAGCCTTCAGGATCGGCTCGACGAAGGCGGCCGCTTTGCGCAGGCTTTCCTCGGCCCGGGCGCGCTGTCCGGGGTGCGACGCCATGCAGATGCCCTGCGCCCGGGCCAGCAGGGAGTAGGCTTCCACCACCTCGAGCGCCAGGTCCTGGTCGCGGCGGGCCTTTGCCAGCAGGGTCTCCAGGTGCTCCTTGGACAGCTCCACGACTTCATGCATGGCCTTGCTGGAATTGTGCAATCCGCTGCTGACTTCCTCGAGCGACAGGATCTTATTGGCCAGCTGGCGCACCTGCATCACGCGCGCGCGCGCCACTCTTCGCTCGCGGTTGGCCATCTGCGCGCCCAGCAGAAGGCCGGCCGCCGTGATCACCGCGGCGGCCGCGGCCGCGCGGTTTCGCCACAAAAACTTGCGGACCCGGTAGCAGGCATCGCGGGAGCGGGCCTCGACGGGACGCGATTCGAGGAAGGCGCGAACGTCGGCGGCGAACGCATCCACGGAGGCGTACCTCAGGCCGGGCTCGTGGCGCAGGGCTTTGCGCAGAATATGCCCGACATCGGGCGGCAGCTGCCGGAAGGGCTCGTGCGCCAGCGGGAGCACCTCGCGGGGCGGGTGCCCGGCCAGCAGCTTGTGGAGCACCGCGCCCAATGAATAGACGTCGGTGGCGGTGGTCTGCACGTCGCCCCGCAGTTGTTCGGGACTCGCGTAACTCGGGGTCAGCAGCCGTTCCACGGCGCGCGTCTCGTCCGCCCCCACCTCCAGCAGTTTGGCGATCCCGAAATCCAGAAGCTTGGGCTGGCCCGAGGCATCGACCAGGATATTGGAAGGCTTCAGGTCGCGGTGGACGACGAGGTGCCGGTGGGCGTGAGACACGCCCTCGCAGACTTGCAGGAAGAGGCGCAGCCGCGCACGCAGATCGAGCGGCGCGGCGTACTCGTCTATGGGAGTGCCGTCCACGTACTCCATGACCAGGTAGGGACGGCCGTCGACGGTATGGCCTGCGTCCAGCAGGCGCGCGATGGAGGAATGGTTCAGGTAGGCGAGCAACTGCCGTTCGCGCAGGAAATGCGCGCGCCACTCGGGGCAGTCGGCGTCCGCGCGGAGAAACTTGACGGCGACTCTCTGTTCGATCTCGCCGTCGCATCGTTCGGCGAGGTAGACGGCCCCCATGCCCCCGGCGCCGAGCGGCCCCAACAGGCGGTAGGGACCGCAACACCGCGGCACGGATCCGCCATCCCAAAGCAGGGCTTGTTCCGCCACTTGATGGACGCGGCGGGTGAGGAACGGGCCGCCGGACGAATCGTAGCGCAGCAGCGACTCCACTTCCACGCGCAGATCCGGCGGGACGCGCCGCTCGGCGAAGATACGGCTTCGCTCCTCCGCCGGCATGCCGGCCACTTCGTGAAACAGCTCACGCAGCGAGGCGCCCGCGACATTGTCGCGCCCGCCCGGCTGGACCCCCGTCCGTCGCATTTCCATGCCCTGGCGCCCTCCGGCTCGCATTCGACCCCTGGCGACACTCCGACTGGAACTTCGGATTAGAACGCGCAAATCCGGTGTGAAACAGCTCATGACTCGCAAAAGTTGACATGGTAAGATTGCAGGGCATGAGTTCACCGGCGCCGGACCTGTTGAAAAAGCTACAGACCGGCGATCATTCCGCCGTAAGCGAACTTACACCGGCTCTCTACCGTGAACTGCGCCGGATTGCCGGCCGGCACTTGGCGGGTGAGCGCCCCAATCACACCTTGCAGGCTACCGCCCTGGTCCACGAAGCGTACTTGAAGTTATTCGAGGGCGCCGAGCGCAAGTTCACGGACGAGGTTCATTTCCTGGCAGTCGCTTCCCGGGTCATGCGCCAGGTTCTGGTGGACTACGCGAGGGCGCGCGCCGCCCAAAAACGGTCAGCCGGGGCCGGCGGGGATGAGTTCTGGAAAGCCAGCCTGGAAGTAAGCGGCGAGAAGGGCGTGGAGCTGCTCGAATTGATCGAGCTGGACAGCGCCATCCAGGCTCTCGCCGCGGAGGACGAGTCTCTGGCCCGGCTGATCGAGATGCGCTATTTCGGGGGCATGACCGCAGAGGAAACGGCCGAGGCGCTCGGGATCTCCGTACACGTGGTCCGCCACGACCTCCGCTTCGCCCAAGCCTGGCTGCGCCGGAGACTGACCCGGTAGCTGAAATCCGCTGCCTCTGCCGCTCGCGGCAATGACCCGGTATGCCTGTTTGGCGCCTTTCAGCTTCGCATGATCTTTCGCATTCGCGGTCCTGCCCGCCGCCGGGAAGGAAAGGCCCCGCGAGGCCTGCTTCATTCGCCGCGAAGCGCCGGCCGCCGGCGCTTACAGTCCCGCCGCCCGCATCAGCCAGGCTTCGGCAAGGAGGCGCTGCACGCGGCAGCGGAAGCCCGCATCTTGTGAAGAGACGGGGCCGGCCCGGCAGCGCTCAGGACACTCGCGGGCGCAGTGATACTGGTTGAAGCAACTGTCGCAGAGGAGAGCTGCCGAGGAGGCGGCGGCCTGCGGCGGCAAGGCGAAGAAGCATTGGGTGGCTGTTCCTTGAGGAGTCAGGTGCAAGGCCTGCTTCAAGTTGCTGCAGTACGGCCCGTGGATCTCGTCCAGGCGGGAGCCGGCGAAACAGAGCTCCGCGCCTGAAGCCCGGGCCCGCTCCTGGGCCCGCAGGAAGTTCTCGACGAACGCCGCGGCGTGGCCGGCACGGAATGGCGACGCCGCGCGGCAGCGCAGGTGGTAGGCGGGCTCAAAACGCAGAGAACGCAGGCCAAGAACATTCACCACGTAGTCCACGATCTCGGCCTGGCGCATCATCGACTCGGGGGTGATAGTGGATCGGACGGCGATGTGCCGGGCACCCTCCAGAATGCGGGCCGTCCGCTCCACCACCGCGGAGGAGCGGCGGTTCCCTATGCCTGGACGCTGCCGGTCCTGAATGTCCGGCGGCCCGTCGCAGGAAAGCTCTATCGATGAAAACGTGCGCACCAGCCAGGCGGCGCGGGGCGCGGAGACAACGCCGTTCGTAACGATTGCGCCCTTCCAGGCCAGACCTTCGCGAGCAGCCGCGGCCCTGGTCAGAGAGACTGCCTGTCGCAGCAGGCTCCAATGCAGGGTCGGCTCTCCGCCGCCGGAGAGCACGACCGTCAGGGGACAGCCGGCCCGCCGGCAGTGGCGGGCGACCGTGGCGGCGGCCGCAGCGATGGCTTCGGAAGGCATGGGGGCGCCAGGCCCGGTGCGGCCGGCGCGGGAAAAGCAGTAACCGCAGCGGAGATTGCATTCATTGTGCAGGTAGAGTGTGAGACAGCGGGGCTGGAAGGCTGCCTGGTTCAGGCTGCGCCAGCGCGCGATGTTCTCCACGGCCGCGGGCAGCAGGGCGGAAGCCAACTGTTTGGCCCTGGCGTCCCCGCCGGGCTCGCCTCGAAGGGATCTCACAAGCGGCTCAACCTCGTCCCGGCTCACGACGCTGAGATAGCCGGGAGTGTAGATGATCACGCGCGAACCCCCGCCGATCCGGAAGACGGGCAGCTCCGCGTGGAGCCGGACGGCTCGATTCCACATCCCGGTTCACTATCCGGTGCAGCCGCGCGCGCGGCGCGCAACCGTGTTCGCGTGGATCGAAACCCTACGCTCCACCAGGTGGAGGAAGAGCGAGCGGACATGTGCGAAGCAGCGGGGCTGGGTCCACCCGGTGTGGGTACCCAACTCGGCGCTGATGGTTCCGAGGGAGTTCATCCCGTTCAGCCGGTTGAAGACGAACAGATTCTCCGGGGTTGCCGCAAAAAGCGGAAGAGCGCGCTTGCGGCCGGGCAGACTTGCCGACACCGTGCGGCCGTCCAGCAGGATCCTGGCGTCCGGCCGGATGACCGGCACGGTGGCGCGCAACTCTTTCTCTCCGAGCCGCGGCAATTCCCCGAGGCGAACGTAGACTTTGCCGGAACCGGCGAAGAACCGCAGCAGAGAACGTCTGGATGATTCGCGCACTGGGCTCCCTCCCTAACGGACCGAGATCAACGCCTCGTTGGACTCGGAACCTCCCACCGCGATCTTCACCGGCACTCCATCACCGGCCGGGGCGTTGGAAGGAATCTGGATATTCACTTGCCACAAGCCGATGTAGCCCGGCGTCATGCCGCTGAACCGGACTGTGGCGGGAATAGCGCCGATCTGCGCGGTGGTGCGGCCGGCAGTCTCGGCCAGGGGGCTCGCTGGAGACACGGCGCCGTCGCCGGGGACCGGTGAGACCGCGCCCAGGCCGCTGGCGTACAGGACAACCACGCTCCCACGCGCGGCCGGAGCCGACGGCGTATTGAGAGTGTAGTCGGCGTTTTGGACCACCGCGCGATTGGCTCCCCAGAGCAGAATGCCCGGCGACGCCGTCGAAACGGGAACGGCCACCGTGTCCGATTCCACGCCGCCGAAGCTGACTTTCACATCGACAGAGGACGGAGCGGCCCAGGGAAGCTGAGCGTTGATCTGCGCGGGCGAGACGAACAGCATGGGAACCGGCGAACCGTTAACGATCACGGAGGTCCCGCCCAGGGACGGAGCCAGGGGGGCGACAGCGAAGGAAAGCTGGCGGTAACCGAAGTTCTCTCCAAACAGGGAGATCAGGCCGCCGGGCGAAATCTCGGCCCGGTAACTGGCCGCGTTCAATACCGCCTGAGCCGTCAGCGACGGTCTCTCCAGGAGCGGCTCGAAACGGGCCTTGCGAACCCGGTAATTCAACAGGTCCGCAACATAGACATTGCCCCGCGGGTCGGCGGCCAGCCCGTAGGGGGTGTCCACCAGGCCCTGGCCGGCCGGCCCCTGGTCGCCGGCGTAGCCGCGGCTTCCGCTGCCGATCACCGTGCTCATCACCCCGTCCGAGCCGATCATCCGGATACGATTGTTGCCCGAGTCGGCGATGTACAACCGCCCATGAAGGTCGAGGGCCAGGCCTCGCGGCATATTCACCTGCGCCGCAGTCGCCGGACCGCCGTCCCCGGAGAAGCCGGGCTGCCCGGTCCCGGCGGCCGTCTCGATGATGCCGTCGGACCGGACACGTCGAACGCAGTGGAAGAACGTGTCGCTGAAGTAGAGGGTGCCCTCATGATCGACGGCCAGGGAATGGGCAAGACCGAGGTTGGCTTGGGTGGCCGGACCTCCGTCCCCGAGGTAGCCCAGACGGCCGTTGCCGGCTACGGTGCTGATGACGCCGTCCGGCGCCACGCGGCGAATGCGGGAACTGAACGTGTCGGCGATGTAGAGGTTTCCGCGCACGTCGGCCGCGAGCCCGCGCGGCACCCGGAACGAGGCCTTGAGGGCCTGCCCGCCGTCTCCCTCGTCGCCGGTCTGGCGATTGCCCGCCACCGTCTGGATGATGCCTTTCCGGTCGACCTTGCGGATCACCCCGTTTCCGGAATCCGACAGGAAGACGTTGCCCCAGGCATCGACCGCGAGCCCGCGGGGGAAGTTGAGCATGGCCGAGACAGCCGGCGAACCGTCGCCGGAGAAGCCCTGGGCGCCGTTGCCGGCGAAAACGGTGATTACGCCGTCGGGCGCGATCTTCCGAATTCGGTGGTTCCAGGTATCGGCCAGGTAAAGGTTGCCCCAGGCGTCGGCGGCGACGTCATAAGCCACCTCGATGCGGGCGCCGGTGGCGGAGCCGCCGTCGCCCGAGTAACCGCTGGCGCCGGTGCCTGCTATCGAGTCAATAAAACCCGGCGGCAGCTGCGCGATGAGCCGGGCAGCGAAGAAGAGGACCGCGAGTACGGGTGTTCGTGCCAGCATGGTTATCCCCTTGAGACCTAATTCGGGTAGTAATACACGACCGGCACGCAAGTGCACGGCCCTCCCCCTCCGCCTCCTCCATAGGATCCCGCCCGCCCTTGCACGCAGTTGCAGGTGCAGACCGCTTCGGCAGGGATGGGAGCGCTGCACGGAACCGAGTAGGTCGTGTCTCCAATCTGGTACTCCACACCCATGCCGTGGCTGGAATTCACATCCGTCAGGCAGCGGCCCAGAAGCCTTCCGTCCGGCAGCGACCAGAGCTGGATGTTGCCTCCCGAATTGGCGCCGCGCGCCCCGGTGGCGGATGCGAGGAATTCGCCGCCCGGACTGATGTCCACCGCCGCCACGCTCGCGACGGAGCCGGTCAGCGAGTTGAGCAGATTGCCGTCCGGGAGCGACCAAAGGTCGATCGCGGCGCCGCGGCCTGCAACCAGCAGCCGGCCGTCAGCGCTGATGGCCAGGCAGGAGATGCTGCTATTGGTCTTCGGGGTGAGTGTCTTCAACAGCGCTCCATCAGGCAAAGACCGGATCTTGATGGTATAGTCCAGGCCGCCGGAGGCGAGCAGGCGGCCGTCCGGGCTGACGGCGAGGGAATAGACTTCCTTGGTGTGATCGCTGAAGGTACGAAGAAGCGCTCCGTCCGGCACGGACCAGAGCTTGACCGTCGCATCGCGAGAAGCGGAAACCATCGATCGGCCATCCGGCGTGAAGACAATCTCGTCGATGATGCCCGCGTGCCCGCTGAGTGTACGAACCGGGTCGCCGCCTGGCAATGACCAGAGCCTGACGGTGTTATCCCTGCTGCCCGAGGCGAGCAGGCCGCCGTCCGGACTGATGGCCACGGAGAACACCCAGTTGGCGTGGGTCAGGGTCTTGACCGCTCCGCCGTCCGGGAGCGACCAAAGCCGGACGGTTCTGTCGTTCGCGGCGGAAGCCAGCAAGGAGCCGTCCGGACTGAGGGCGATGGACTGTATGCCATCCTGATGTCCCTTGAGGGTCTTGTACAGGATTCCATCGGGAATGGACCACAGCTTGATCAGGTCATCGTAGCCGCAGGAGATCAGGTAACGGCCGTCGGGGCTGAAGGCGACATCGGAGGTCGAGATGTCGTGCGCGTTCAAGCTGGCGTCGCATTCGGCGGCTCCCGCCTCCGCGCTCGGGGCCAGTGTTGCGGCCGCGGCCAGCAAGTTTCTGCGGCTGAGTACCCAGCGGCCCTTGTGTCGTCGGACCGCGAAAACCTCCGGAGCGCCGGAGTCCGGGTCAGAAGCGGGATGGCACTGGGATTCCGATTCGTCGTTCATCAACAGGGTCTCCTTGCAAATGGAGCGTTGCGGGCCTCAGGCGTTGCATAGATGCTGCCAGGCATCCGCCGCTGCATTCGGCGCGGCGCCGGAAATCGCAGGCGGAACAGCGGCGGTAGATGCCAATCGATCGAAAGCGGCCGAGGAATTCCTCAAAACGGCTCCGCAGCCATGCGGCTCCTTGGGAGATCGGGAGCGGTTCGAGGCGGGCTTCGAGCAGCGGATAGCAGGCGGCCACAGCACCCCGTGGCAGAATGTCCAGAATCGGGCTGCATTCCGGAGCGGGAAGCCGGCACGCCGGACCGGCTGACTGCAGGAAGCCTTCGGGAAACATGCAGGGGACAAAGCCGCAGTCGAATTCGAGACCGATCTCCTGACTCCAGGCCTTTTCAGCAAATTCCGCGAGCATCCGGCCCGCGGCTGGATAGAGACGGGGATGCAGGCTCACGTTGGAGCCCGTGACTGTTGCATGGGCCAGGCCAAGCCGGATCTGCCGGCGTGTGCCGGCGCGTGTAATGAGGGGCAGCAAAAAGTCCGGCGAGAGCCCTGCCCGGACGATGGTGAAGCCGATATAAGCGCGAGGGCCCAGCCGGCAGAGGGTCTTCTCAACCTGGGCGGTCTCCCCGGGCGCCGCCTCCACCGGAGAGCGAACGTTGACAAGGACGGCAATGCGGGGGTGAGGAACCGATTCCAGCAGAGCCAGGGCCGATTCCGGCATCAGACCGTTGGAGAAGACAACCAGGTCGAGGCCGCGAGCCAGAACGCGGCGGGCCAGGCCGCCGAAGTCCGGATGCAGGGTCGGCTCGCCGCCGAGCAGGCGTGCCTGGCGGATTCCGGATCGCTCCAGGAAATCGAGAACGCGGTCAAAGTCCCCGGAACTCATGTGCATAGTAGCGGCCGGATCGCGTGTGACCGTACCTGTTCCGAAGCAGGATGCGCAGACCCGGTTACAGAGGGTGGTCAGCGAGATGTTAGCCATCGCCGCCTCTCCGCATGATCAGGCCCGCACGTGTCCAGCGTAGGATGGCGTCAAACACAGTCCTTTCGGCGGCGGTCCGAGGGATGCCCTGCATGGCGGCGATCTTCTCCACCACAGCGGGCGGTGGGTTCCCCAGAGCCAGCAGGTCCCAGACGGCGGCATCAGGGTATTCGAGCCGCAGGGCCGGACCTCCGTCAGAGGGGAGAACCAGCAGGCCGCGCGGTTCCACGGACCAGGCCGTGCCGGAAGTGGGATCGTAGCGCTCAGGCATGGGCGCCGCCCTCTCGAGGCAGCCGGTCGTCGGAATGCATCGCCAGGCGCTTCAGGGCTCCTTCATCAGTCAGCAAATCTTCGGCCCGGTCCGCCGCTCCCATCTCATCCAGCAGCAGCAAGGCGGAGATCAAACGGGTCTGAACGCAGAAGTCGTCGAAGCCGGCGCCGGCGCCCGAACCCTTGTGGACCACGTGGCAGCCGCCGGCACACGACCAGCGGCAGAAACAGTTCAGGCAGCGCGCCGTACCGCTGGGAATCCGTCGGACCCGCTCGACCGCGTGCTGGGAAATGCGCATCACGGAACCGTCCCAGCTTCCAAGATGCATGTCCAGGCCGCTCGCGCCCCACTCCTGTTCCAGCAGGTAGCAGGCGTCAACCGAGCCGCCAGGGGAGAGGATCAGAGCGTCGCTCCCGACCGGGCAGAACGACAGCCGCGGTGGACCGGACAGCGCCGCGGAGTAGTGACACTCCGTGCCGAAAGGAAGAGCGGCCCGGCGCGCTCGCCAGAACTCCCTGGCGAATTCGTAGGGATCGGGCGGTCCTAATCCCGCCGCCGAGGACTCCGGCGTGGGCTTCAGCGGCTCAAGGTCAATGGTGTGAGGCTGGAACTGTTCGCAGAACCAGCTTGTAGCGGCGGCGAGCGTGCCCACGCTGTAATCCGTGACGCACACCCGAAAGTAGAGATCGGCGGAGGAGCGGCTCAGGATCGCGGCGGTGCGGACAGCGGCGTCGAACGCCGGCCGGCCGTCACAGCAGCCGCGCTGGCGGTCGTAAATGTCACGCGGCCCATCGAAGGACAGCACCACAACGTCGAAGTAGTCCCCTACCCAGCGGGCCCTTTGCTCGCTGCACACGCCGTTGGTGATCACCTGCAGGTGCGGTGTCAGCCGCATTTCGGCGGCGGCTGCCCGGGTCCGGTGCACGACAACCTCGACTACGTCCGGAGCGTGAAGAGGCTCGCCGCCGAAGAGATGGATGTCGAGGGTTTCGCCGCCGCGATCGCGGACCTGGCGCGCCATCCAATCCACGGCCCGGGCGGCCTCTCCGGCATTCATTGCCGGTTCGTTGCAGGCGGCCGCCCCAAAACCGCAATAGGAGCAGCGCAGATTGCAGGCCCTGGTCGGAAGAAGACAGAGGAAGAGCGGACACAGAGGACCCTGTCGCGGCTGGGGAGGCTGTACGGCTTTGTTCAGAGCGCGGCGGATCGCGAGCAGCGCTCCGGACCCGGAATCCTCGCAGGCGGCGATCCGTTCCAGCGCCGGCGAGTTCAGGAGAGCGGATTGCTCGTGAAGAGGAGCGTGCAAGAGCCATGCGTCCCGCACGGGCACGGCGAAGACGCCCAAACCGCTCTGGGGGGAAGCGCCGGCGGTACACGCGCTCAGGCGCATAGAGCCTCGTGAGGCCGGCCGTCTGCGGGCTTCGGCCGGTCCCCATGCCAGGCCGGCCCGCCGGAGGCTTCGATCCGCTCCAGGATCATATCCTTTGTCAGTTCCCGAATGATGTGGCACCGGTTGCCGGGCAGGGACTCACCGTCCGACTGAAGGCAGAGGGATTGGTAGGCGCAGTCGCCCGCGCAGGTCCAGCGGGCGAAACACTGCCGGCAGTGCGGCTTCGATTCCACGCTCAAGTTGCGCAGGTGATTCAGGACCGGCAGGTTGAACTCGTACCCGGAACCCGCATCGGGCCGGGCGTAGAAGAAGGTGGAGGCCCAGGGCCGGGTTTCCGAGAAAACTTCGTAGCAGGCGGTCACACTGCCGCTGGGCGCGACCGCAAAGCTGTCCCGGGAGACACCGCAGAAGTGATTCGTCAGCAATCCCACCCGGGCGCCGGAAAAGCCGACCGGCCGTCCGTACGGTCTGGCCCGGTCTTTCGCCTGGCGGAAAGCCTCGAGGAACTCCAGGGATTCCGGCGAGGGTCGGCCGCTCCAGCGGCCCATTCGATAGACCGGCTCGACGAGGATGCCCGCCGGATGGAAGGTGGCCAGGATCCACTCGACCGAGTCCGGTAAGCGGCGCACCTGAGCGGGGGTCACCGTGAGGCGAACGCCGTAGGACAGGCCCGCCCGGTCGAGACGCCGCAGGCTGTGCATCACCCGCTGCGACGTACCTCGGCCGCGGACATCCCGGCGGTTCGCGTCGTGACATGCGGGCAGGCCGTCAAAGGACACCGTGGCGTGATCCAGATTGCGGCAGAGCCAATCGAGTTGGCCGTCAGACAGAACGCCGTTGGTGGCTGTGGACGTGAACAGACGCACGCCGGAAGCGGCTGCCCGCGCGCGAGCGTAGTCCACCGCGCCTTGAAGCACAGGCCAGTTGAGGGTGGGTTCGCCGCCTCCGTGGAACATCACTTCTACTTCCGAGACTCTCCGGATGGCAGCGTTCGAGAAAATGTAGTCGATGGCCCGCAGCGCCGTTTCGCGGCCCATGAATTCCGGAGGAGCCTCACCCGCGGAGGCGTAGCAATAGGAGCAGCGCAGGTTGCAGGCGGTGGTCAGGAGCAAGGTCAGCGAGACCGGCCGGGGCTCTCCACAGGCGCGGGAAGCCGGGGACGGTTCATCACCGGCGTCGAGGATCTCCAGGCGGCGCAGGAGAGCGGCAAACGGGCCGCCGGGATCCAGGTCCGGTGACGGACGGCCCTCACAAAGGCGCTCCAGAGACTGTACAGCCGCCCGGTTGGCGACAAAGGCCGACTGGCGCAGAGGAGCATAAACCAGGAACCGCCCGGAAACACTTTCGAGGGGGATGAAGTGCAGGGACGCCGAGAGGCGCATTGTGCTGCTGGCCACGCCCTGCGGCAACTGTCGAGCCCTCCTGACAGATGCGAATTATATCACTGATCTATAATCAGATCTCTTATTAGGAATCGGGCTATCAGCCCGACAACGGGTGGGTCTCTTGTCCCGAAAAGTACTCACGGGGAGAGCCCGGACCGAGGAACCGGGCGGGAGCTCTTCCGGAACCCCGTTGTACCATCAAGCCATGCATGGGGAGCTTTCCGGCGGCCTGCCGCGGCTGACTACAGAGCGCAACCGGATCGTGCGGGCCGATTCCGGAGAGAGCGTGCGGCTGCGCGGCGTCAACCGTTCCGGACTCGAGTACGCCGAGCCCGACGAGCGAGGCTTTCTTTCCGCGGCCGAGATTTCGAGAGCGGAGATCCGGACCATCGTCCAGGATTGGGGCGCCAACATCATCCGCCTGCCCTTCAACCAGGACTGGGTTCTGCGGGGGCGGGGCGTCTGGAGCGGCGAGGACTACTGCAGCGCCCTGGACCAGGTGATCCGCTGGGCCTCTGGGTTCGGCGCCTACACCCTGCTGGACCTGCAATGGCTGGATGCCGATCGCACGTACGGCGGAGAACGCAACTTCGTGGCTCCCTTGCCGAACTCGGAGTCGGCAGGACTATGGGGCCTGCTGGCCGCCCGCTACCTGGGCGAGCCGGCCGTTCTGTACGACATCTTCAATGAGCCTCACGACCGGCTTCCGGACGATCCCAATCGCCTGAACCGCGAGGACGGAACCCAGTATCCGGACAGCCGCTACCGGGTGACCGCGGCCGAGTGGCAACCCTGGGCGCGGAGGCTGATCGCCGCCGTCCGCGATATCAATCCGGACGCCCTCATTTTCGTCAGCGGCACCGATTGGGGCTACGACCTGCGCGGCATGCCCATGGACATTCCGCACCTGGTCTATTCCACTCACGTGTACCCGGCCCGGGGCAGAGACTGGGCCGGGGCTTTCGGAAGCCTCGCCTCCCAGGCCCCCGTGTTCGCCGGGGAATGGGGAGGGACGGAGAGCGACCTCAGATGGGGGCGCAAGCTGATCGCCTATTTCGACCGGCTGCAGATCGGCTGGACCGCCTGGAGCTGGCACAACGCTCCGCTCATCGTGCAGAAGTACGCCCCCACTTCGTTCGGACGAATCATCCGCTCCAGCCTCGCCTGCGGAGCGTAGCGGCCGCTCCCCTCAATCCTCCTGTTTCAAGAGAGCGGCCCGGGAGCCTTCCCGGGTCCACAGCAGGGAGGCCAGCACCGACACCGCGATTACGCCGCCGATAATCGCCAGCGACCAGGAGATCGGGAACTTGCCCCCGAACGCCTCGTTCAGCCAGACCATCTTCAGCCCGACGAACACCAGCACGACCGCCAGTCCGTACTTCAGCAGGGCGAAGCGCTCGACGGCGCCCGCCAGCAGGAAATACAGGGCCCGCAGGCCGAGGATGGCGAAGACGTTCGAGGTGAACACGATCATCGGCTCGCGGGTCAGGGCGAAGATCGCGGGCACCGAATCGATCGCGAAAATGATGTCGCTGATCTCGACGAACAGCAGCGCCAGGAATAGCGGGGTCGCGTGCAGCACGCCCTTCAGGCGCACGAAGAAGCGCTGGCCGTGCAATTCGCCCGTCACCGGCACGAAGCGCCGGAACAGCCGGATCAGCGGGTTCCGCTCCGGCTCGATCTTGCGGTCCGGGGCCAGCATCATCTTGACGCCCGTCAGGATCAGGAATCCGCCGAAGACCCAGATGACCCAGTGGTATTGCAGCAGCACCGAACCCAGGGCGATGAAGACGGCCCGGAAGACCAGCGCCCCGGCGATCCCGTAGAACAGGACCCGGTGCTGGTACACGGCCGGGATGCCGAAGAACGAAAACACCACGACGAACACGAAGATATTGTCGAGCGACAGTGTCTTCTCGACCACATAGCCGGTCAAAAACTCCAGACCTACCTGCCGGGCCGCCAACTGGGGATCAAATCCCGGCGTCTCCAGCAGCCGGGCATCGGAGGCGAATCTCCAGGCGGCGTACTGGTAGAACAGCAGGTTGAACAGCAGCGCCAGCACGATCCACACTACGCTCCAGAGGCTGGCTTCGCGGAAGGACACAGCGTGCGCCTTGCGGTGGAAAACACCCAGGTCGAGGGCGAGCAACACCAGAACGAAGCCGGTGAATCCGAGGTAGAACCACCAGTAGTCGGCGAAGGGAAAGTAGGTCATTTTCGGCTTATGTCCAATCGGGAGCCGCGCGTCAGGCGGCGGTTCTTACACGGCCGGAGGCCAGGGCCTCCAGCCGGGCGATGCGTTTTTCAGCGGGCGGATGGGTATGGAACAGAGCGGCCAGGCCCTCCGCGGTGAACGGGTTGTGGATGAAGAGGTGCGCCGTGGCCGGCGAGCCGGACTCCATCGGAATCCTCCGGCTCCAGGCCTCGATCTTGCGCAGGGCGCCGGCCAGAGAAAGCGGACGCCCGGTGTAGCGGGCCGCCGCCTCGTCGGCCAGGAACTCCCGGGTGCGGGAGATGCTCATCTGAACCAGGCTCGCCGCCAGGGGAGCCACCAGCACTCCCAGCAGCCCGGCCAGCGGATGGCTGCCTTCTTCCTCGGAGGACTGCGAGGCGCCGAACAGCGAGCCCCACATGGCGGCGTTGGCCAGCATGCTCAACGCGCCCGCCAGCGTGGCCGCCGCTCCCATGATCAGGGTATCGCGGTGCTTGATGTGGGCCAGTTCGTGCGCGATGACGCCGGCGACCTCGTGCCGGTCCAGCAGGCGCAGGAGCCCCTCGGTCACGGCCACCACGCCGTGGCGCGGGTCGCGTCCGGTGGCGAAGGCGTTGGGAGCGTCCTCGGGAATCACGTACATCCTGGGCACGGGCAGACCCGCGCGCATAGCCAGATCGCGGGTTATTCCGTACAGTTCAGGCGCCTCGGCCGGGCCGACTTCTCTGGCCCGGTACATGCGCAGCACGATCCGGTCGGAAAACCAGTAAGCACCCAGGTTCATCGCCGCCGCCACGGCCAGCGCGAACCACAGTCCGGCTCTGCCGCCCAGGGCCTCTCCGGCCCACATCATGAGGGCCGTCAGAGTCGCCAGCAGCATCAGGGTTTTCACTCGGTTCATGTGCTCTTCACTCCGTGTTCGCTGTTGGATATAAGGTCAGCCTTAATTGTCTCTTGATTGGATGCAGCGCCCGGCGGGCCAATCAATAGATAGATTGGAATAGATCCATCGGTTTTTTCGAACTCAGGACTCCGGGCGGCTGGTTCAAAGCTCCGGATCGGCGCGCCGCGAAGCTTTCTTGAAATGGAACGAGGTGAGCCACAGGTGGCGGTTGCCGCCGATGTCGTGTCTCCGGCGCTCGTAGAGGTAGCCAAGGTCCAGCTGTACCCGCCGGACCGGGCTCCAGCGGATGCCGGCGGAATGGCGCGTGCTCCGCCAGCCCCGGGCATCGAAGAAGAGCTCGAGGCCGGTATAGGGCGCGACGGGAGCCTTGACGCTCAACCGGCTGCGGAAACGGTAGCGGCTGAAATCCGGTGCGGCATCGGAGAGAAAACGCTCAGCCAGCCCGCGCTGGTCGAAAGCCACCCGGCGGTTGCCGGCCACCGCCACCTCGGCGCCGCTGAACACGCGGTGACCGGCGATGAAGTCGCGGTCGGCTTTCCGCTCCTGCTGGGCGTAGTAGTATCCGGCCAAAAGGGCAATGCGGGGCGTGGCGCTCCAGGAGACGACGGGCCCGGCGCGAACCTGGTAAAGACCCAGCGCCGCGGGCTGGGTGCGGAGCCGGGAGTGCAGGACCAGCTCCAGCCTTGAAGTCAGCGGAAGGGTGATGTCGACGGCGTGCTGGGTTTCGAGGTCGGCCGCCCGGGCGTGCAGCGGCAGGGGCAGAATCAGGAGCAGCACGCCGGGGAGCAAGAAGCTCCTCGAGCGCTCACCGGGTGTTCGCAATGGCGGAAAAGGCCGCATGAGATCCCTGGTGTGGTCCGGCCGGGGCCGCAGGCGGTCCCACGCCCCGGCCGGACAGTCCTCAGCTCCGGCCTTCCACGCGAAGGTTGTCTGTCACGGAGAAGACGCCCTCCACGCCGTTGGCCTGGATGGCGGCGATGTTCTTCTGCATCTCGCTGGCCACCACGCCCTCCAGAGTCACATCTCCGTTGGAGACGATGATGTGAATCGGAGGCAGCGCGCGCAGCGCCAGGGTCTGCAGCGCGCTGTGGCCGTAGATGGCCCGGTACAGGGCCAGGCGCAGGCGATCGTCGTTGGGAGAAGGGGGAAGAACCTCGATCCGGTTCACCACTGTTTCGACCCCTTCGATCCGCTTCACGACGTTCTCGGCGTCGCTCTTGAGCGTGGGACGGCTGGCCTTGCCGATCAGCGTCACCATGTCTCCTTCCACCCGGAAAGCCAGGTGGTCGAACAGGCTGTAGAACGGCAAGGTAACCAGCTCGCGCCGGACTTCCCGTTCGAGCCGCTTGCCGGCCGCTTCCCCGGCTGGGCCGGCGGCGAATCCCGTGTGCACGGCCACCAGCGTGGCGCTCAGAAAGATCCCGGTTCGCAAATGCTTGATCACGTTGTGGTTCTCCTTGTCTGGTTTGCAGGCCGTGTTGCTCGCGGCCCGTTCACTTGCTGGGATGCGGTCCGGGACCGATTGGTGTCTTAGATCTTTTGGAAGAGAGTCATCGGCTTTCCCGATGGAACGGGAGCGTGCAAAAACCGGCTGCCGCTACCCGGCGGCCGGGCCGAAAAGCTGGTCGCGCGCGGCCTCCGAAATCGTGAGCACGGCGGGGTGCTTCAGCCTCCGCTCCACGGAAATCGCATAGAAGCGCTCCACCACCCCTTCGGGCCGGCCGACGACGGCCGCCTTGTAGTGCTCGCGCACTTCCTTCTCGATCGCGGACGGGGCCGGAAAGATGCCCGCGCCCGCCTGCCCGAAGGTCTTCAGCAGCGCGCTGTCCTTGAACTCGCCCACGACTTTCGGCCGGATCTTCTGAGAGTCGAACCACTGGTCCAACGAATACCTCAGGCTGGCCCCCTCGCCTGGCAGCAGGAAGGGCGCCCCGTCCAGGCAAGCGGGGAAGTTCCGGCGGTAGGAAGCCGCCATGGAAGGGGCGCAGAACAGGGTCACGCCGCAAGAGCCCAGCAGGTGGTTGAATGCCTTCACGCGGATCATGGAGGTCAGAGGGGCGTCCGAGAGCACGACGTCCAACCGGTGTTCCGCAAGTTCCGCCAGCAGGCGCGCGGGCGTGTCCTCATGGCACACCAGGCGCACCGGTTCCGGCATGGACAGCGCCGGCTGCAGGATGCGGTAAGCGATCAGCTTGGGGACCAGGTCGGAGACGCCGGCCATCAGCCGCAGCGGGCGTCCTCCCGCCCTTCCTTTCAGCACATCCTGCAATTCCCGGCCGAGGCCGAAGATCTCCTCGGCATAGCGGTAGACCACCTGGCCCACCTCGGTCATGACCAGGCCGCGGCCCACCCGGGTAAACAGTTTCTCCCCCAGGGTATCCTCGAGCAGACGCAGCTGGCCGCTGATGGTAGGCTGGGCGAGGCGCAATTTGGCGCAGGCCCTGGCGATGCTGCCCTCCCGGGCAACCGTCCAGAAGTACAACAGGTGATGGTAGTTGAGCCACTCCACAAGGAACACTATACATCGGTTTCTTCGATGGAGCGTGAAAAGGAGGCTCTATTTATCGATACCCCGGGCGCCGCCCGCCCGGGCAATGCCGCGCAGCATTCCCTGGAACACGAACTGGTGCAGGGGATAGACGGCGTACCAGTAAGCCCTCCCGGCGAGGCCCAGGGGGTCGAACGTGGCGGTCTGGCGGATGGTGCTGCCGGCGGCATCGCCGGTCACTTCGAACTCCAGCCAGGCGCGTCCCGGCAGTTTCATCTCGGCCGCCAGTCGCAGCCGGCGGTCGGGTTCGAAAGCCTCCACGCGCCAGCAATCCACCACGTCACCCACCCGGAGGCCGTCGGGATCCCGCCGGCCGCGCCGCAGTCCGGCTCCGCCCGCGAGCAGGTCTAACGCGCCGCGCAATTTCCAGAGCCAGTTCGCGTAGTACCAGCCCGTGGCGCCGCCAATCCGCCCGATGGGCCGGAACGCTTTCCCGGGGGGAGCATCCACCCGGATCGATCGCGAGTCGAAGACCAGGCCCTGCCGTCCCGTGCTCAGCGCCGCGGCTATCGCCTCGCGGAATCCGCGGGGACGGAACGGAAAAGCCTCCAACGCCGAGTTGTCGTGAACAATCGTGGGGTGCCGGATGCTGTCAATCAGCTTGCGGCCCACCCTCACGTAGAGGGGAGTCACGAGTCCCAGCCACAGGCTGGAGAGGCGCGGGGTGAGCACGGGTACGGAAAGGATGCAGCGGCGCAGCCCTCTCTGCCGGGCATACTCGCGCATGAGCCCGCCGTAAGAGGTCCGGTCGGAGCCCCCGATCTCGAACACCCGGCTGGCTCCCACGGCCAGGTCGAGTGCGGCGGCCAGGTAGTCCAGCAGGTCGGCGATGGCGATGGGCTGGGCCGGCACGGAAACCCAGCGGGGAGCGATCATCACCGGCAGCCTTTCCACCAGCGCGCGGATCATCTCGAAGGAGAGGCTGCCGGCGCCGATGACGATCGAGGCCCGAAACTCGATGACCGGCACACCGGACGCCCGCAGGATCTCCCCTACTTCCTGGCGGCTGCGCAAGTGCGCGGAAAGCTGCTCACCGGCGCTGCCCAGCCCGCCCAGGTAGACGATTCGCCCCACTCCCGCCTCCTTTGCGGCATCGCCGAACAGGCGCGCGGCGGCGCGGTCTTGCTCCTCGAAGGACCCGGCCGAGCCCATGGAGTGGACCAGGTAGTAGGCAGCATGGACTCCCGCCATCGCCTGGCGGAGGGAAGCGGCGTCCAGAACGTCGCCACGCACGATCTCCGCCCCCTCCCCGGCGCCGGATTTGAGGGCTTCCGGCCGCCGCGCGAGGCAGCGGACGCGGCGCCCGCCCGCCAGCAGCACCGCCAGCAGTTCCGCGCCTACGTAACCGGTGGCGCCGGTGAGCAGGATCAACGGTTTCATGTTCCCTCGTCCGGCCAACCGGTTCGCACGCTGCAGGGGCAGGCGAAGGCAAGCCTCACACTGAGAATGTTAGTGTGATGATATTATCGCCTGAAAGTATGGAAAGTCCGGAGAATTCTATGAACCGGCGCAGTTTTCTTCACGGGAGCGGAGCGGCGGCGGCCGCATGGAGCCTCTCCCCGGCGGTCGCGCGCGCTTCCATTGACCCCCGCATGCGGGAGGCCATCGCCCGGCTGGAGTACCTGACTCCCCTGGAGCGCGCCTTCATTCTGGACAAGGGCAAAGCCGAGGTGGGAAAGCTGCCCCCGGAACGGCTGCGAGAGATCGGACTGCTTCCGGAGACCTGGTCGCTCGAAGCCGTTCCGGACCCCGCCAGCAACAGCGTCGTGGAACAGCCCCTGTCGCGCGCCGCGGGCAACCTCCTGGACTGGAGCGGGCTGATGGCGCTGGCGGAGAAGCACGCCGTGCGGTATCTGCACGTGTGCGTGTGCACCAACGGCGCCGATCCCTACCATATGACCCTCTGGGAGGGCGTCCCGCTGCGCGAGATCGTCTGGCTCACCCGGCCCAGAGCGAACGTCCGGCGGGTCTACTATCAGAGCTATCACCGCCCGAACCTGCCTCCGTTTCAGGCCTCCCTGCCGCTGGGCCAGGTGCTTGAAACCCCGCCCGGCCAGATGCCCGTCATCCTGGCTTACAAGATGAACGGGCGTTTGATTCCGGCTTCCCACGGCGGGCCGGTGCGGATGATGGTTCCGGGCGCCTACGGCAGCAAGCAGATCAAGTGGGTCACGCGCCTGGTTCTGACCAACGATTACAAGTCCAACGACTCGGATGCGGAGTTGAACAACGACACGGAGAGCGCCATGAAGACCCGCGCCCGGTTCGTCAATCCGCCGAAGGAGATAGCCGCCGGGAAACCCGCGGCGATCACCGGCATGGCGCAGGTGGGCATCTCCGGACTGGGCAAGGTGCAGTACGCCGTCCATTTGCAGCAGGCGCCATGGCCCGAAAACGACCCGTACTGGACCGGGGCCGGGTGGAAGGACGCCGCCCTGCTGCCGCCGCCGGACCACTGGGGCGGAGATCTGCCCGGCGGGAAGCTGCCCGCCCTGACCGGCCAGGCACGGGACGGCCGCATACCCTGGCCGCAGCGCTACACCCTCGTACACTGGGCGGCCCTGCTGCCCGGCCTGCCCCCCGGCCGCTACGATCTGTGCTGCCGGACCATCGACGGCAACGGAATCGCCCAGCCCATGCCGAGGCCGCTCTTGCGGACCGGCGCGAACGCGATCCATCATGTGGACCTGGTGGTGAAAGGATGAGCATGGTAACCGCAATCGTTTTGATCAACACCGCGCAGGGACGCACCCCCGAGGTGGCGCAGGCGCTCATCGACCTGCCGGGCATCCGTGAGGCCTACTCCGTGGCCGGCGCCTACGACCTGGTCGCCATCGCGCGCGTGCGCGGCCACGAGGAACTCGCCGACCTGGTGGCGGGACAGGTCCAGAAGATCCCGGGCATCGAAGCCACCAACACCCTGATCGCCTTCCGGGCCTACAGCCGCCGCGACCTGGAAGCCATGTGGGATATCGGGAACGAGGAACTGTCCCGCTAGCGGGCAGGGCCAAGCCGCCGCTACTGCTGCTTGCGCCGGTAACTGGCTCTCATGAACTCGTGCCACTTTCCGTCTTCGCCGGTCAGGTGTGAAGTCAGCAGCCGGTGATCGTCGCTCTTGAACTCGATGACGTCCTTGAACCGTCCCATCCTGCCGTCGCCGGCAGGCCCTTCGGTGTCGAGCGTCAGTATGGCGCCCGACGCGTCCAGCGATCCGTCGTAGACCCACAGGTGGGTCATCACCGAGGCAATGAAGGTGCCGACGTACCGCTTCCTGTGCGGGTCGTAGCCCAGCGTCATGATGGTGGTGGCGCGCCCGCCGTCGGGCATCTCGCCCCGGCCCTCGGCCACCACCCAGAGTCCTCCCAGCGAGCGTACGATCTCGGTCCCCGCGCACCTGACCGGAGGCTGGTCCGGGGCCATCACAGCCTCCCCCTCATAAGTCCACTCACCGGCCATTCTTTGCAGCCACCGGTGCTCTTTCTGCGCTTCGGCAGTCATCGTTCACTCCCCGCAACCGGCACGGCTACCTGCCGGGCTGTAGAATCACCTTCAGCCTTGTAGACCGGGAAGAGCTGCCGGATTTCAGGAACCCGGAACCAGGCGCCTCCCCACACCACGATCCCCACGACCAGAGCGTGGATGTAATCCGAACGGCCGATCACGTTCGCCAGAACGGCGCCGCCCAGGTACCCGGTCAACAGAACGGCCCCCAACACCGTGGTTGGCGGGACCAGATAGATCACCAGGCAAGCCAGTTCGACGATGCCGATGGGCGCCAGCGCCTCCGCCGGTATGCCGATGCGAGCGAATCCCTCCACGGCCATGGGCACTCGCATGACTTTCATGATCCCCGCGGCAAAGGGCGGTATGACGAGCAAGGTCAGTATTCTGCCCGCCCAGATCGATCCCTTGGATTGTTTGGCTTTCGACACGATAGGCAAGTCTCCTTGTTCGGATTTCAGTTCCGGTGACAGGCTACACAACCCCCGTCTTTTGGGCGCCCTGCAGCCTGTCACCAGAACTCGGGGCCGGAAGTCCCGCCACCTCGATCACCGGCCGGACTTCCACGGTGCCCAGGGTTGCGACCGGGATACGAGCTGCGATGGCAATGGCCTCGTCCAGATCCCTGGCCTCTACCAGGAAGTAGCCGCCGAGTTGTTCCTTGGTTTCCGCGAACGGGCCGTCGGTCACCAGGCGCCTGCCGTTTCGCATGCGCACGCTGGTGGCGGCGGAAACCGGGTGCAGCGGCGCGGCCGCCAGGTACTGTCCCTGCGCGTGCAGGTCCTGAGCCAGTTGTACGGACTCCTCGTAGCAGCGCTCCCGCTCGGTGTCGTTCATTGCCTGCTCATCCAGGTAAATCAAGAGCATGTATTTCATGCGCGTCCCTCCATGAATGAATCGACCGCCGGGCCGCCGGATCGACATCCTGCCGGCAAGAAATTTACGATTGTCTGTATGCCCTGGGAGGCCGACGAGGCCGTCGCTGTGACCTACCGCACCGACTGGGGGCGGATCGTGGCCGCTCTGATCCGGCTCTTCGGCGACTTCGAACTCGCTGAAGATGCTGCGCAAGAAGCTTTTGCGGCCGCCGTCGACCAATGGCGGACCTCAGGAGTCCCGGACTTTCCCCAAGCATGGATCATTCAGACGGCAAAGCACAAGGCGATCGACAGGATCCGGCGGCAGGCGCGCTTCAGCGAGAGTGTCAAATCGTACGCCGCCCTGAGCCGGCCGTTTGATGAGCCGGATTACGATCCGCACGAGATTCCCGACGATCGCCTGAAGCTGATCTTCACCTGCTGCCATCCGTCGCTGGCCCTGGAGGCGCAAGTGGCGCTGACGCTGCGCGCCCTGGGAGGCCTGGAGACAGATGAAATCGCGCGGGCCTTCCTGGTGCCACCCGCGACGATGGCGCAGCGCCTGGTGCGGGCCAAGCGCAAGATTCGCGACGCGCGGATTCCCTATGCGGTTCCCGGGACAAACGAGATGCCGGAGCGGCTGGACGCCGTGCTCGCGGTGATTTACCTGATCTTCAACGAAGGGTACTCAGCTACCCGGGGCGGTCCCCTGGTAAGAACCGGCCTGTGCGCCGAGGCCATCCGGCTGGGACGCCTCATCCGCGCGTTGATGACACCCCCTCCGGCGGAGGCCACGGCCCTTCTGGGCCTGATGCTGCTCCACGATGCGCGCAGGGAAGCGCGCCTCGACGAGGCCGGCGACCTGGTGGTTCTTGAAGAACAGGATCGCAGCCGCTGGGACCGGCAACAGATTGCCGAGGCGTTGCCGCTGGTGGAGGAAGCG
>JADZAF010000357.1 GCA_020852755.1 Bryobacterales bacterium | reverse complement strand
TTCCAAACCCCTGCCTCCTGCGTTCGATGCCGCTGTTGACCTGACGTGCGCCTGGCGCCATCGCGGCGTCAACCGCCGGCTTAACATGATAACCGTTTCGCCCGGGCGGGGAAAACGGCCCGGGGAGCCAGAGGGAGCTAGGGGGGGCCGTACCACCCCAGCCGGGTGGCAAGGCCGCCGGCGCCGGGTGCGAGGTTCGACAGTCCGCGACGGACAAGCCTTCTGTCCGGCGTGCGGGAAGCCCGAGCTCCGCGAACTCTATGAAGCGAAACACTGTTACTTCGCTGCCATGAGTCTTTTCAGATTTTCGGGGGGAATGACCTTCATCCCTGTTGACCCTCCTGCCCTGCTGATGATACCCTCTCAGCCCAGGTGTCAGCCTCAGGCACCAGGAGAGAGGCCGCTATGCGTTTTTTCGGGGATGCTGCTGCGGGGAAGCTGCAAGGCAAGGCACGCCGGCTTTCGACCCGCTGTCCTCTAAAGACCATCCTCGCGCCGCGTTCGCGCGGAAGCGGAAGAACCGCGCACACGGACTCACTCAACTTCGTCCGGAGGGAGATCACGATGTTTAGACGCAACTCAACCCTTATTTTCGCGGCGGCGCTGGCTCCGTTCGCCCTGTTGGTCGGCCCTGCCACGTGGGCTCAAACCACCGCCACCGAGATTCGCGGCCTGATCCGGGACGCCAGCGGAGGGGTGGTGGTCGGCGCGCAGGTCAGCTTGACACGCACGGCCACCGGAACGGTCACCCGCCGCACGACCAATGAATCGGGGCTCTATGTTTTTCCTCTCATCGAGCCCGGCGAGTACCGTGTCGACGTCGAGATGGCCGGCTTCAAGCCGCACACGGTGTCCGGTGTCATCGTGCAGTTCCAACAGCGGGCGCGCGTGGACGTGCAGCTGGAGGTAGGAGCGCTGGCGGAGCGAATCGAGGTGGTGGGCGGCCTGCGGCTGCTGGAAACCGAGGAGGCGGCGGTGGGCGGCAATATTGAAAGCCGCCGCATCGTGGAACTCCCGCTGGCAGCTCGAAACATAGGCCATCTGGCGGTGCTCGTGCCCGGGGTGATCTTCGGAGGGCGCATGGGGGCCACGACGGGGGAGGGAGGCGCCTCGCCGGGCGGAACCTCCGTGGCGCTGGTGGCCAGGGGCCAGCACGAGATCACCCAGAAGATCACGCTCGATGGAGTGCAGGCCCAGGAATCCCGCAGCAACACCATGAGCCTGATGCCCTCCCTCGACGCCATCGAGGAATTCAAGGTCCAGACCGCGGCGTATTCGGCGGAATTCGGGCTGGGCGGCGGAGCCCAGGTCCAGGTCGCCATGAAATCGGGCACCAACGAGTTTCACGGCAGTGTTTACAACTTCGCGAGGAACGACGCCCTGGACGCGGAAGACTACTTCCTCAACTTCGGGCTGGCCCCGGGCGAAGCCCGGCGGCCTAAGAGCCGTTTCCGGCAGCAGCACTTCGGCGCCTTTCTGAGCGGCCCCGTCTACCTGCCCGGATATGACGGCCGGAACCGCACCTTCTGGTCTTTCAATTACGAAGGCCGGCGGCGGCTCACGGAGAGCACGCAAACACAGTGGTACCCGTCCGAGGCCATGCGCCGGGGCGACTTCTCGGAGTTGATGAGCCCGATCAATCCCAGCACCGGCCGAGCTGTGAGGACGCCCATTCTCATTTACGATTTTCTTACCGGCGAGCCGTTTACCGGCAACGTGATTCCGGTCAATCGCCTCAATCCGGGCGCCATGAACCTGCTGCAGTATATTCCCGCCCGGGACTTCACCCAGGTCGATCCGCTGGATTTCACCAACCGCAAGCCGGTTCCGACCACCATCAGGCAAAATGCATGGTTCATCCGGGCCGACCACAACTTCAGCGAGAAGGACCGCGTGTTTGCGCGCCTGGCATGGGACAAGCAGGAGCAGGATGCGCCGGAGTTCAACCCGCACTTCGGTTACACCCATCTCAACGATCCGCTCAACCTGGCGGCGCAGTGGATACACACCTTCAGCCCCACCATGCTGAACGAGTTCCGCTTCGGCATCCAGAAATCCGTCGAGGACCGTGTTTTCCGCCGCGATTTCCAGGATTTCGACCAGGACGCCCTGGGAATCGGCATCTGGCGCGTAGCCCTGGCTGGAAATCGCAAGCTGGTGGGCCGGGAGAACACCATTCCCCAGATGACGGGGCTCGGATTCGCTTTCGGCGATGGCGGCAACACCTTCGGGATTAACTATTTCCGCAACACACAGGTTTCCGATCAGCTCTCCATCATCCGCTCCAACCACTCCTTCAAGATGGGCTTCGAGTTCCGCCACGACCTGCACGATTACCAGGGCTCCAACGTCACCCGGGGCCGGTTGGGTTTCAGCAGCCTGGAATCGGGCCACGGGTTCGCGTCGTTCCTGCTGGGGTACGCCAACATGGCCGAGACCCCGGAAGGACTGCCGCTCATGCAGCCGCGGACGAAACACTGGGGCGTGTATTTCCTGGATAACTGGGAGGTGCATCGGAAACTAACCCTGAACGTTGGCCTTCGCTACGACGGCATCGGTTACCCGGTGGCGGCCAACGGCTCCTTCCGAACGGTCGATTTTGAGCGGACCTACACCACTGCGGACGGCCGGAAGATACCCACCATCTATCCGGGCGCCGTGGGCGAGGCGGCCGCCATCCCGTTGATGGAGCCGGATCGCAGGTTCCTGATGCCGCGCGTGGGCCTGGCATTCCGTCCGGCCGACAAATGGGTGGTCCGGGCCGGGGGAGGCTGGTATGCGAACATCGCCACCGGATTCACGTACCTGGCGCTCGGGTTTATGCCTCCGTACTCCGGCAATCTCTCGTTCGTCTCGGTGCAGGACGTGGCCCTGCGGATTCCGGTGACGGCGGGCGGCCAGACCTACAACATTACTACCCGCAAGATCCGGCCCGGCTCCCGGCTGCTGGAACTCGGGAATAACCTGTTCCCGACGGAGAGTGCGGCCTCGTTAAGTCCGGAGAACCTGGTTTCGATTCAGCCGGACCGGAAAGGAAGCAACCACTGGACCTGGAGCCTGGACATTCAGCGGGAACTCCCGCTGGAAACGGCCTTGACCATCGGTTACGTCGGGAGCAAGACCTCGAACCTGGTGGACAGCGTCGATAATTTTAATCAAGCCGAGCCTTCTCTCGATCAGAATTTCCAGGCCCGGCGGCCCTATCAGTACTTCCACGATCCGCTGCGTCCCGAGATTCCGGTCCGGCCGCTGGGCAATGTTCGCATGCTGGATAGCGGGGCCAACGGCTTCTATCACGGGATGTCGGTGTCCCTGAATAAGAGATACTCCCGCGGGCTGGCCTATGGCGTCGCGTATACCTTCAGCAAGGCGCACGGCGAGGGCAGCGGCGGGGCCAACGACAACGCGCACTTTCAGGATCCTAAGAACCGCCGCAGCTCCCGTGCGCCGCAGGTTTTTGACCTCACCCATGTCACGCTGTTCAACTTCGTATACGAACTGCCCTTCCTGAAGACGGCAAAGGGCGTAACCCATGCCGTTCTCGGAGGCTGGCAGATCAACGGGATTCTCGCCTTGCGGTCGGGCTTCCCGATCACCATCACCCAACCCAACAATCTCAATACCGGGATTGCCACCCGGGCCGTGGAGTTCGTGCCGGACCGCATCGCAGACGGCCGTCTGGACAATGCCACCCGGCAGTTGTGGTTTGATCCCTCGGCTTTCCGGCGGACCACCTGCCTGATCCCGGGCCGCCCGGACCTCTGCCGCTACGGAAACGCGGGCCGCGGCATCCTGAGGGGACCGTCGCAGCGCAATACGGATCTTTCCCTGTACAAGAACTTCCAGCTTCCTTTCGGACCGGAGCAGATGAGGCTGCAGGTCCGATTCGAGGCCTTCAATGCTCTGAACACGCCTTACTTCGGCAACCCGCAGGGGATCGGCTTCCAGTCGGCCGACACCATCGTGCCGGACGCTCCCCGCATGGGTGAGATCCGAAGCCTGAACGCTTCCATGCGGCGATTGCAGCTGGCCTTGAAGATCAGTTGGTGACGGATATGAATCGCAGGAATTTCATCAATACTACCGCCTCGGCCGGTGTAGCGGCCGCTGCGGGCCCGGCGTCGAAGAACGTCCGGATGCATCTGGGCACCCAGCGGGGAGGGGTGCGGCTGGGCAATCCCGAGAATGCCAGGGCCCTCCGGTACTTCAAACGGCACGGCGTGAATCACCTTTGTGCCTTCCCTCCCGAGAACGAGTGGAGCGCGGACAAGCTTTCCGCGCTGCGGCAGCTGGTGGAGTCCCACGGCCTCAGCCTGGACATGGTGGACATGCCGCTCGCCCGCACGCCGTTGAACCCCATCATGATGGGCAAGTCGCCCGAGCGGGACCGGGATATCGAAAAGTTCCAGGAGTTGATCCGGAACTGCGCGAAAGCGGGTATTCCCTCCATCAAGTACTTCCTGTCGCTGCTTCCGATCCTCAGCACCCGGCCCACCGTAAGCCGCGGCGGTTCCCTGTCCCGGACCTGGAAGCTGAAGGAATACGGAAAAGCCGCCGAACTCACCGAGGCCGGGCGCGTGCCCGCGGATCTCATGTGGGAGCGGATCACGTATTTCCTGGACAGGGTTGCGCCTGTGGCGGAGGAATACAAGGTTCGCATCGCCTGCCATCCTCACGATGTGCCGACACCTCCCGGGTTCCATGGGATCGACCAGGTTCTGGGAACCCCGGAAGGGCTCAGGAGATTCGTTTCCATCCGGCCGGGCGCGTACCACGGGCTGAACCTGTGCCTGGGGACCACGGCCGAGATGCTCAAGGACCCTGCCACCGAAATTCTCGACATCATTCGCTATTTCGGAGAGCGCAGGAAGATCTTCAACATTCACTTTCGGAACATCCGGGGAGGGCGAAACGACTTCCAGGAGGTCTTTCCGGATGAGGGAGACATGGACATGTTCAAGGTCGCCCTTGCCCTGAAGGAGGTCGACTATCCCTACATGCTGATGCCGGATCACATCCCCACCCATCCGGACGACCCCGGCACCGCGCAGGGCTTCGCTTTCGGCTATGGGTATATCACCGCCATGATCCAGGCTGTCGCTGCTTCGTCGTGAGGCCCGATCGGCCATTTCCGTCTTCGGCCCTGCCGGGCAGCATGTAATGCCCGGAGGCGCCGATGGCCACCAGCAGGGCGGCGCTGGCGTAGTAGAGGTTCGGAATGCCGATCTTCCCGGCGAGCGGGCCGGCGGCAAGCATGGAGAGCACCTGGGAGCCGGAGAGCAGCGCCATCAGGCAGCTCATGACGCGGCCCAACAGCTCCTGCGGAGTTTCATGCTGGATGAGGGTAGTGGCCGTGATGAAGATCGCGGCGGCGCAAAAGCCCAGGCCGAGCATGCCGGCGGCGGTCGATCCGATGCTGCCGAAAGCGGCGGTGACCCACACTGCCACCCCCATTCCGCCGACGCCGTAGACCACCAGTTTCCGTTCCGGGATGTGGCGTGCGAAGCGCGTGAGCAACTGCGTGCCGGCAATCATGCCGGCCCCGATGAGTGTGTTGAGCACGCCGAAAGCGGCGGCGGTGGAGTGCAGAACGTCCCGCACGTAGATCGAGAGCAGCGCTCCGAAACAGCGCATGGCGAACATGCCCGCGGTCATGCAGAGAATGACGAACGAGATGGTGGAGTGCGTGAAGATGAAGCGGAAGCCCTGGCGCATGGAATCGAGCACGGCGGCTCTCTCGCCGGTTCCCTCGCGGTCGATCTCGAGAGTCATGACCAGCGCCGCGGAGAGGAAGAAGCTGAAGCTGTCGTACAGGAAGCAGGCATTCGCCCCGGCCAGGTGCACGAACTCTCCGGCTACGGCTGGGGCGATGATGAGCGATCCCTGCTGTGCCTGGGACATCAGGCCGTTCACGGCCATGAGTCCCGCCGCGGGCGTGATGGCACGCACGGCCACCTGCTGGGCCGGGATGAAGAAGCTGGAGACGACGCTCATGGCGAACAGGATGGCGTAGATCAGGTGGAGGTCGCGAACCACCAGCAGGGCGAGCACGAGCACGCCGCGGATCAGGTCGCTGGCGATCATGGTGTACCGGACGTTCCAGCGGTCGACGAAGACGCCGGCGAACGGGCTGACGATCGCGAAGGGAGCCATGAACGAGACCATCACCATGGCGACGTCGCCGGCCGTGCCGTGCAGGCGGAAGGTGACCACGGCGATGATCGCGAAGATCGCCAGGAGATCCCCGAAAACACTCACGATGGCCGCGATCCACAGCCGCCGCACGGGCCGAAGACATAAGACTTCGCCAAAAGATAGAGTTGTCCCCGGCTTGGCCATTTGGTGAGAACTCCCCCCTCAGGGATGGGGAACATCATAGCATGGCCGGCGCGGGTTCAGGCTCAGCCAGCCGATCCCCGCGGGGCGAGGCTGAAGCCTCAGGCCCAGTAATTCCGGTCCAGGCTGCGGTACTGCACGGCCTCGGCCACGTGCTTGGCCGACACCGTCTCCGCTTCCCCCAGGTCGGCGATCGTCCGGGCCACCTTCAGGAT
>JADZAF010000356.1 GCA_020852755.1 Bryobacterales bacterium | reverse complement strand
TTCCGGCCGAGAGCGTCTTGCGCTTCAGGCTCACCGCCCCGGTCGCCATCCCCGGCCCCACCAGCGCTCCCTGAAACCGAAGACCGCCCATACCGAGCCGCGACCAAAGGGAGCGGTCCCTCGGCCTAACTCACGCTCGAGCCCGCCCGGAAATCATCCTCGCGTACGCCGCCGTGATCAACGCCGCCACCGCCGCCGATGCCAGCACATCGCTGAGATAGTGATGGTTCACCGCCACTCGAGCCGCCGAGATCAGCACGGGCAGCACAACCAACGGCTTCCAATATCGCGGAAACAGCACCGCCAGCGGGAAGAAGAGGCTCCAGAAATGCACCGCGTGCCCCGAAGGAAACGAATTCCCCACCGGCGCGAACCACGTGTCGTGCCAGCTGCCGGCCGCCAGGGCTTCGTACGGACGGAGCCGCGAAAACGGCGGCTTCATGATGTCCGCCGCGAATCGCGCCGTCACGTGCGCCAGGCCGGTGAAAAGCAGCAGCCGTGCGGCGATTCCGCGTTTCCATGCCAGCGCCGCCAACCCGGCCAGCACCAGCACTCCGCCGTACAGATAAACGGATACGCGAAAGCCGAACAGCCACTCGAACGCCATCACCCCCTGATTGATGGCTCGCCTGGCTTCGTCGGGAACCGCCGACAACGTCACCGCAAGAGGTCCGTCCAGCACCAGGATCGAAACCAGCGCAAGTCCGGCCGCAATCAGGGCGGAGCGCAAGAGTATCGCTTGATCGGTCGTCATGAGCCTGCAATCCCAGTACGCACCGGGGACGGCGATTGTTCCCGGATTCTGCCGTGCCGCCGGCGCTTTGCGGGCACCTCCGGCCGGCCGAAACCCGCGGCCGGGCCGCTCCAGGCTCCGCATCGCGAGCCCTTGCACTTGCATGTCAAGTGAAGCGCGTGCCACAATCACTTGCATGTCAAGTGAAGAACGGCGCGTGGAGTTGCTCCAGGGAAGCCTCGATCTGATCGTGCTGCGCACCCTTGCCACCATGGGGCCCCTGCATGCCTACGCCATCGCCACGCGGCTCGAGCGCATTTCCGACTATCCCCTCGATCTCAATCAGGGAACGCTCTACCCGGCGCTCGTCCGGCTGGAGCAGAAGGGATGGATCAAGGGCGCCTGGCGCAAGACCGAGAACAATCGCGAGGCCAAATTCTACACCCTCACCAGGGCCGGAGAGCGCGCCCTGGCGGCGAAAGTGGAGAGCTGGCGGCGTCTCGCCGGGCTCGTGGACAAGCTCCTCCTGGAAGCCTGAGAGCAATGTCGCACGTTCGTCTCTTCCTCCGCCGGCTTGCGGCGTCCTTTCACCGGCGCCGCGCCGAGGCCGATCTCGCCCGGGAAATCGACGCGCACCTGCATCTGCTCGAAGAAAACTTCATCGCGCAGGGTATGCCTCCGGAAGAGGCGCGCTACGCGGCCAGGCGCGCGTTCGGCAACGTCGAGCACACCAAGGAGCTTCAGCGGGATGCGCGATCGTTCCCGTGGCTCGCGGGCTGGGCCATGGAGCTCAGGCTCGGCGTTCGCATGCTGGTGCGCTATCCGGGCCTCACCGTGGTCGGAGGTCTCGCCATGGCCTTCGCCATCCTGGTCGGCGCCGGCCTCTTCGAGGTCGTCAAGCGGGCCACCCACCCGGCCCTCCCCCTGCCGGACGGAGAGGAGATCGTCGGCCTGACCTACTGGGACCGGGCGGAGAACGTCCGGAAGCGCCCCAGCTCCTACGACTTCCTCCGCTGGCGGGAGGAACTCGCCACCCTGCGGGACGTCGGCGCGTTCCGCGTGCTCCAGCGAAACCTCGCCGCCGGCGCCGGAGCCGGCGAGCCCGTGATGGTTGCACAGATCAGCGCCGCGGCGTTCCGGATGACGCGCGTTCCTCCCCTGCTCGGGC
The DNA here is from genome assembly GCA_020852755.1 of Bryobacterales bacterium. Lineage (GTDB taxonomy): Bacteria > Acidobacteriota > Terriglobia > Bryobacterales > Bryobacteraceae > JADZAF01. The sequence goes on along the minus strand of JADZAF010000356.1, from coordinate 6,199 downwards.
GCGCGCTGGTGGAAGCCGACGAAAAAGCGGGTTCCCCCGAGGTCTTGGTCCTGGGACACCGCCTGTGGCAGACGCGTTTCGACGGCGACCGGGCGGTGGTGGGCCGCGCGGTGCGCCTGGGCGGCATTCAGGCGACCGTGGTGGGCGTGATGCCGGAGGGCTTCGCATTTCCCGTCGACGACAACCTGTGGATACCGCTGCGCTCGGCAGAGCTGGTCCGGGAGCCCGGCCGCGACGCGCTCCTGGTGTTCGGCCGCCTCGCGCCGGGCGCCACTCTGCGCCAGGCGCAGGCCGAGGCGGAGTGGGTCGCGGCGCGGGTGGCGGCCGGCTTCCCGGACCGCTATGCGCACCTGGCGCCCCAGGTGCTGCCTTTCGCCAACTCGATCGTCTGGCTTTCCCCCGACCTGTTCGTCCGGGCCGGCATCCACTCCGTCAACGCCTTCGCCCTCCTGTTCCTGGTCCTGGTCTGCGGCAACGTCGCCCTCCTGGTGTTCACCCGCGCGGCCACGCGGGAGAGGGAGATCCTGGTGAGGACCGCGCTCGGCGGCACGCGCGGCCGCATCCTGGCGCAGCTCGTGGTGGAGGCGCTCGTGCTGGCCGCGCTCGCCGCGAGCCTCGGCCTGGCAGCGGCGGATGCCTTGTTGAAGGCGGCTGTGGAAGCCATGCGGGCCGGGCCGGACCGCTGGCCGTTCTGGTTCACCGGCGGGCTCTCTCCCGCCACCGCGCTCTACGCGGCGGCGCTCACCATGCTTGCCGCCTGCATCGTGGGCGTGGTTCCGGGGTTGAAGGTCGTCGGGCGAAGGATGTCGGATCGCCTCCGCCAGTCGAGCGCCGGAGGCGGAGGCCTCCGGATGGGCGGCGTGTGGACGGGTCTGATCGTTGCCCAGATCGCCGCCACCGTGGTCTTCAGCGCCGCGGCCTACGTGGTCCACCGCCAGGCCGCCTACATCGCTTCCGTCAAGCCCGTGTTCCCGGCCGCGAATTACCTCTCGGTGCGGCTCGAAATGGACCCGGAAGGCCCGGCCGAAGAGGCCGCCGAAACCGTCCCCGAGCGCTTCCGGCGGCGCTATGCCGCCGCGGTCCTGGAGCTGAAGCGGCGCCTCTCCGCCGAAGCCGCGGTGGCCGGCGTCACCCTGGCCGAGTGGCTCCCTCTGGCGGCGACTACGGACCCCCGCGCCATTGAGGTGGAGGGAGCGGCGCCCGGGGAGCCGCCGAGCCGCTGGAGAATCGGCGCCTCCGCCGTGGCGCCCGACTACTTCGAAGTCTTCCAAGTGCCCGTGCTCGCCGGCCGCGCCTTCGATTCCCGCGACCTGACCGAAAGCGCCGGCACGGCGGTCGTCAACAACCTGTTCGTGGACCGGATCCTGGGCGGTCGTAATGCGATCGGCCGGCGGATCCGCTACGAATCCCCCAAGGATGCGGGCCAATCCCCATCGCCCGCCCAGCCGGGGCCGTGGCTCGAGATCGTGGGCGTGGTGCGCGATCTGGCGCCGGGCCGCCCGGCCCCCTTGAACCTGGACAACCCGGCGCAGCCGCGCCTGTATGTCCCTCTGAGCCCGGGCCGCGAGAGCTATCCTTTGTATCTCGCCGCGCGCGCCAGGACCGATCCGGAGTCGCTGGCGCCGGCGCTGCGCCGCATTGCCGGAGCCGTGAGCCCCACCCTCCGCCTCCACGACATTCAGCCGCTCGACAGTGCGACCGGCGAGGATGCGCGCTTCTGGCGCATCTTCACCAACCTCATCCTGCTGGGAAGCGCCATCGCGCTGGCCCTCTCCCTGGCGGGAATCTACTCCGTGATGTCGGTGACCGTATCGCGGCGCACCCGGGAGATCGGCGTGCGCGTGGCCCTCGGCGCCCCGGCGCCGCGCCTGGTGGCCGGGATCTTCCGCCAACCCTTCCTCCAGGTCGCCGCGGGCGTCATGGTGGGATGCGTCCTCGTGGGTGGCGTAGTGGCGGCCGCGAGCAGCGGATCGGGCGCAGCCCTGGCGAGAAACGCCGCCCTGCTCCTTGCCTGCGGGATCGCCATGATGGCCGTCTGCGCACTGGCCTGCATCGGACCGGTTCTGCGGGCGCTCCGCGTGCAACCGGCCGAGGCGCTCAAGGACGATGTCTAGCGTTGCTTTCATCCCCGGCGTTATTCTCATGTGTTGCCGCCCATGCAGGATCAGGCAGCGTTTGTGGTCCAGACATTACTGCTGCCGTGATCTCACCGCCTACCAACGATACCGCCCGACCTCATCCCCACCACTACGCTAGGCCGAGTGGTGCGTCAGGCGCTCGGCTCATACGGAAAGGGACCGGCCGGGCTACGCCACTGTGACGTATTTCTTACCCGACCTCGCCACACAAACTCCGTCTTTGACGACGAAAGCCTCGACCCAGTGGACGCCGGAGTAAGCCGTGGTCTCCCAACGCACATCAGCAGCGTTGTCTTCAGAAGGATAGAAATCACCGCGCAGCTGACCGGCTCGGGCGGCGTCCTCACCGGTATTGACGACCTGCCAATGGACCGTGTACGGACCCGGGGTGTTCGTCCGGATTGAGAACCGCAACCAGAGTCGCTTGGAGATCCGGCGCCGGGCGAGTTCGCCTATGCGTGGACCGCGTCGCTTCATATGGAGTGATCCTCGAATATCGACCTTATAGCGCGAGCGCTCCGGCCAGCGCGGCTGCTGGCAGTGGGGCACATCCGAGTTGACCGCCGGCAGCGGTCGTGTGTCGACGGCAATGGCGGGGAGACCAATGCCGTGGCGCGAGAGCACGGCCTTTTCGGCAATTCCGACTGCAGTCGTGCCGAAAGGGTGGGAAAGAGCCTCAGCGGCTTTGTCGAGTGTCCGGCTGCCGACCACTCCTTCGATGTCGTTGCGGACCTGGTCAAGCCAGCGCAGGAAGGCAAGGCGCCGTTCGGGCTTCTCGTTCCACTTGTCGGCAAAGTTCTCTTCGGGTTCTACCGGATTTGCGACCCACCACCGGCCGTTGCGGTTTTCGATGTAGCCGGGCATGTCGGCAACCAGCCCCGTCAGCGCGTCGTAGACGTTGTCCTGGTTGCGGTAGGCACGGGCGGCGAGAGTGGTGATGATGATCGATACGGGACGGTTATCCAGGTCGCCGCGGAACAGGTTGTCGCGATGGCGCTTAAGGAGCTGTACCGCTCTTTGCAGCGGCGTCTTTACGCGCCACTCGGGCACGTCTTCGACGCTTGCGGAGAGCGCCTTGGCAAGTTCGGCGCGCTTGCGCTCGAACTGAATCGCGATCGCTTGATAGAACCAGTTGGCGTATGCCTTGGGATTGCTTTTCTGCCAGCGGACGAGCTCGGTGTCGGTAAGCAGAATGCCGTCAGGCAGCCGCTCGGCGTTGGGGATCGCTGGAAGCACGTCCATGTGGAACTGCTTGGGGTAGTCGAGGTTCCAGCATCGGCGGGACGGCGAGATGATTTTGGCAAGCTCCGCGTTTTCCCGCAGCCGCTTGCCGACCATGTCCTTGAGGTCCTTCTGGGTTGTCGCTTCCTCCTTGATGTCGAGGTGGCAGACGAGGTCGATGTCATAGTCGCAAGCCGGATCGATGGGCCGAACGACTGTGCCCAGGCGGAACGAGCCTTGGGGGTAAATTTCGGGCGAGTAGCGGCCGAGCCCCTGCTCGTCTTCAGCCAGCCAGATTCCAACCTCCTCGTACTTGAGAGTGGCCTCCTCGTAGAGTTCCTCGGGAATATCGAGTCCGTCGGCGATGGCACCGAGCAGGTCGGAGAGCGTCACTTGATTCAGTGGGATAGTCGTCTGGGTTTGGATCATTGATATATCGGTGTGAATTCAGGCGCGGTATGGTCCGTGAACCTGGCCTGTATGGCCGGCATCTCGCGCCGGCTGAAATGGGCGGCGCGGGCGATGAGGTCGTCGGCGCGCCCGACCACGTCCAACGCCAAAGCGCCGGCGGGCACCGGCGGGTTTATTCGAAGCAGGTTGCCTTCGCCTAGCAGAAAGCGCGCCTGGTTGGTAGCGGCGAGGCTTTGCCCGCGCATCACTACGTCCACTACGGCCTTCTTCCATTGCCAAAAGCCGCCGACGTCGAGGCGGCGCGAGCGGTCGTTGATCTCATCTGAGGTTCCCAGGCTGAGCACGCGGATCGCCGAGAGCGGCATGCCTAGCGGACCGAAAGCCTCGACTAGCGCGACCATGGTGGGGTTGTTGGCCCAGACCCCACCGTCAATGAGCCGGACGTTATCCACGCAGCGCGTGGCTGGAACGTAGGTTGGTGCCGCGCTCGTGGCGAGCCCAACCTTCCAGGCCGGAACCTTATAATCGCGCCTGAGGTTCTTGTGGTGCGGCGTGCGGAAAATGTAAACGTCATCGTCGCCCAGATTGTAGGCCGGGATAACCAGCCGCTTGCTGCTGTCGCCGAAGCGCTTTGCACCAAAGTACTTCTGCAGGGCGGTGGCGAGCGGTCCGGCCGAGAACTTGCAATGCAAGTATTGCCGCAGAGAACGCAGCCTGACCGGGTTGGAAAAGATCACCGGGCCTTCGAGCAGGTAAAACTCGAGAACCTGCCGGGGACTTAGCCCGAGGCCCAAGGCGAGAGCGATAATGCCGCCGGTGGAGGTTCCGGCGACGAGATCGAAATGGTCGGCAACCGTCGTGCCGAGATCCTCTTCAATGGCGGCCAAGACTGCCGCCGAGAAGATTCCTTTGATGCCGCCGCCGTCAAGCGCGAGGATTTGGAACCGGGTGCTCTCCGGCGGACTCTTGGATGAACTCACGTCTGTTTCTGCTAATTGTCCCCATTATACCGCAACATATTGTGACGTGCAGCTATGTTATGGCACTAATAGAACCCGGGTTCCGAAGCCCACGCGTGCGGCCGTTCGCGTATCCCAACTGAGTTCCCGTACTCTCCCTGTAGGCGGGTGCACGTTTTGGCGATACAGTGGGGGCCAAGACCTGTAGACGCAGATGGTTAGGAGCCGTTGCCGCGTTAGCAGCCGTCCTTCAGAGCCCACCGCAGTTCAGACAGAGCTTAATCAGTAAGAACTTTGGATAGGAATGGTACCCGCAGCCGACAAGTCACTTGAAGTCTGGATTTGGGACGCGGCATGCTCAATCCACAGCGCCAAAGACGCGCTCAAGTACAAGGACCATATTCCCCCCTCATCTTCGTCAAGCGCCTCTGCGGCGTCTTAGAGGATGAGGTCAATCGTCTCGGCGAGGAGGTCGGCTCTCGCTCGAGAGCGTTCAAGGTTGGTCAAAGCCGACAAAAGCCTCGTCCGCTTCTATCTCCCGTTATGGTCGGCCGATCCGCAGGAGCCGGTTTGGCCGGTCATCCGGAAGCTTTCGGACAAGGTCGGCGAGCAGTTACCACGCACCTCCGCGCGATCACGGATGAGAATCCCCTGTGAGGGGTATCTGCTTGACTCAGGTAGCCCTACGGATTGTGGTTTCATCTTCGGCTTGGCTCCAGGGTGGAGGATTTGATCCAGGGGCACCGGATCAACCGCGACGGCTTGCTGTACCAGACGGAAGAAGAGTTTGCCGCGGCTCTTTGATCGTCGCCGGTTGAATCGCAAGGTGAACTCGTCCAGGTAGTAGTCGAGGTGCTTGTGGCTGACCGCGCCTTGGTGCGTCCCTATCAGCCAGCGCTTGAGCAGCGCGATCACCCGGTGAGCTCGCGGCATTAATTGCCAAGCGGTCTTCTTCTTACGCTTGAGTCATGCCCGCGCCCGGGCCGGTGCGACCTTTCTAGGCATAGACTGCACCGGAAAAGTGCGCCACCGAAGTCGTCTGGCGGGGGTGGTGCGCGCTTTTCTAGTGATGATCGCCGCTTCTCCTTGCCTTGCTCGTTTCGGAGACATGCGGTTCGGGCCCATGGTGTGCGCGCATGTTTGGGAAACGCCGGGCACCGGATTCCGCCCGCCGGCCCCGATCTCTTGATCCCGGCGTCCTGACGTTCACATCCCTTCCCGAAAAACATCTCCCCCCTCCTCAACCACTGCCCCCTCCGGCCCCCTCTGTCCGCCCTCTGCTCCGTGCTACACCGGGAAGGGTGCCGATACATGCCGCCGACTCTGATCACCGCCTCCGCGAATCGCCGCGCGGCCTTTCCGGCGGCCGTTTCTGTGTAAAACTGCGCCCTGCAAAACGAACCCAGGAAACTGTTGAAAACAAAGCAGGGGCACGAAAAGAAGAGGCGGAATTCCCGTCCCAATCCCGGC
>JADZAF010000355.1 GCA_020852755.1 Bryobacterales bacterium | reverse complement strand
GTGCTGGCGCGGGTGCTGGGGAACTGGCAGTTCTCCGGCATCACGGTGCTGCAGGCAGGGCGGCCGATCCTGATCAGCGGTCCGGACAATACCGGGCTGCTGGAGTTCGCTTACACCAACGGGCGCGCGGACCGGCTGAAGAGCGGCGTGATCGACAACCCGACGACCTTGAAGTGGTTCGACACGAGCGCGTTCAAAGCGGCGGCGGCTTACACGATTCCGACCGACAGCCTGAGCCAGCCGGACCTGCGCACTCCGGCGCGCTACGCGTGGAACTGGTCGTTCTTCAAGAACAATCCGATCAAAGAACGCTACAATCTTCAGTTCCGGGCCGAGTTCTACAACATCTTCAACACGCCGCAGTTCGACGTGCGGGGCTCGTCCACGGACGTGAGCAGCCCGCTGTTCGGGCAGATTACGGAAGGAGGGGGCAACCGCAACATTCAGTTCGGGCTCCGGCTGCTGTTCTGACGGCCTGCCGGGGCGAGAAGCCGCTGTCCGGCGCCCGCGGCCCGGTGACGTGCCGGCAGTGCGCGGCCGGGCGCCGGCGAGCGGCTGAGGACCCTACCCGCACACACCATGGCGAGCAGATTGACGAACCGGCGGCGCTTCCTGGGGCTGGCCGGCGCCGCGACGGCGCTGGCCCAGGTTCCCGGGGAGCGCCCGGCCCGCGCCGCGGGCGTGGAAGTGTTGAATCCCCGGGGGCGCGTGCCGCTCTCATTCATCATTGACGACTCGACGTGCCTGGTGAACCTGAACCGCTTCGCCATCCCCCAGTTCCGGGCGGCCTGGGCGGACGGCAGCTACAGCCAGGACTGGCGCAAGATGCCGCTCGAGATCCCGGACGACTTCGTGCGCCGCTTCGGCGAGTGGTGCGCGGAGCAGGGGGTGAAGGGCAAGTACAGCATCGTGCCGTACCCGGCCTGCGTGGGGCGGCTGGACCGCGAGCTGCCCGGCTGGACGGTGGAAGAGGTGGAGGCCAGCCTGCGACTGGTCCGGACCCTCATGATGCCGAACTGGGACATCCATCCGGAGATGGTGACCCACACCCGGGTGATCGACCTGAGCACCGGGCATCCGTATCCGCACCGCAACCTGAAGTTCATGGAGAACTGGTACTGGACGGGCGGGCGCTCGGTGGACGAGATCGCGGCGTACCTGAAGTACGCGCTGACGATCCTGAAGAACGTGGACCTGCCGTGCGAGGGCATCACGACACCCGGCGGGTTCGGCAACGACGCCCTGCCGCAGCTCGCGCAGGCCAGCCTGGAGGCCTGCCGGGACGTGTTCCGGACGGAGATCCCACATTATTTCCGGCACGCCTTCAGCAAGGGGCCAGAGAGCGTGGCGCCGCGGGTGGAGTACGTCTCGGGGCTCAATGGGCCGGACCCGCGCTGCGTGGTTTCGATCATCGCCTGCACGGGCGACTGGACGGGCAACTGGGACGCGACGCAGCAACCCCGGCCGGACCTTTTCATTACCCCGGATCTGAAGTCGGGACGCCTGGTGGAGGTGATCGAAAGGGGCGAGCCGGCCTGCCTGCTGGCGCACTGGACGGGCATTCACCACAACGGGGCGGAGCTGGGCTTCCGAGCATTTCAGGAAGTGGTGCGGCGTTTGAACGCCCGCTACGACAACCTGCTGTGGATGAAGCTATGCGAGCTGGCGCGCTACTGGGCGGCCAGGGAGCTGACCGCCGTCCAGCGGGAGGGCAGCCGGGTGGTTTTGCGGGCGCCGTACGCCTGCCCGGCCTTCACCCTGCGGGTGACTTCGCCGGGCCGCCCGCCGCTGGCTCTGGAGGCGGAGGGGAAGAGGCGGCCGCTCCGGGAAGTGCGCGGAATGAAGCAGCTTGAAGCGGGCACCTGGACCCGGGACGGAGGCGCGGTGGCGGCGGCCTTCGATCTGCCCAAGGGCAGTTCGGCGCTGGTGTTCGGAGGGTAAGGGGCTCAGGGTCGGCCGGGAGCGAGTAGTCCCGCCCTCTCGGACGGCGTGAGCTTCTGCCGGTCCGTGAGGAGTCCCTCGGAGTGAAGGACCTGGGTGAAGCCGGAGGCGGTGAAAGCGATCAGGCCGCCCCGCGGCCAGTTGAGCCGGATGGTCCAGTGGTGGAAATTGGGGCTGGGGGCGGGCTCGCGGACAATCGAATCGATGGATAGCTCGTGAAGCCAGGCGGGCTGGCCGGGCAGGCGCCAGTCGATGCCGATCCGCAGGTCGCCGGCCTGGTGGAAGGCGAGGGTGGCGGGGGCCACGCGGAACCGGCAGGTCCCATCCGGATGGCAGAGCCATTCGACGATGTAATCGAGATCCAGGACCAGGTCCGCGGTCCAATCCTGCCGCTCCGGATCGCCGCTGCGGAGCTCCAGGCGCCAGACGTGACAGTCGTGCCAGGAGAGCCGGTCGAAGGCGTCGTGAGTGTAGGTGATGGCCATGCTTGGATCCACTCTAGCCGGAAACCACGGCGGGAGTGTGGGGGTTATGTAGCCTGTCACCGATACCAGGCGGAGGCGCGGGGATGGAAGAGCAGGCTGGTGGCGGTGATCAGGAGCACTCCCGCGCCGGCGGTGAGGATTCCGGGCCAGTCTCCAAGCAACTGGTCCAGGCCGGCCAGCAGGATGGGCCCGTTCAGCACGGAACTGGCCACCATGAGGATCCGCGGCCACTTCCGCCGCTTTCCAATGGCGTGGCAGACCCAGATCAGAAAAGGAAGGGAGAGCGCGAGCACGATGTAAGCGCCGGCTGCGCCGGGCCGACCACAGCCAATGGCGGCGAGTACGGTCAGCAGGTAGCTGGCTGCCAGGAGTCGCCGGGAGAGCCGGACGGCGCCGGGCATATCCGTACCTGGAATAGACATAGAGAGCTCGGGTGGGCGGAAGTTGTCTATGGAGATAACGCCTGGCGGGTGGTGAAATCCACAAACTCCGTAGCGCTTATTCCGGCCCTATAGCTACGAAGGGCGCCCAGTAGTAGGGGTGGGTGTAGAGCGGGGCGGGGCCGCGCAGCATGGCGAGTTTGGCGTCGCGTAGGGCCGCCGCAGGCGCGGCGCCGGAGCTCAGGCCGGCATAGAACTTGCGCATGAGCACAGGCGCCGCCATGTCGTTTACTTCCCACAGGCTGACCACCACGCGGGGCGCGCCGGCGTAGAGGAATCCGCGGGTCAGGCCGACGATGCCTTCGCCGCGCACGATGCGGCCTAGGCCGGTCTGGCAGGCCGAGAGCACCACCAGGTCCGAATCGAGCCTCAGGTTGAAGATCTCGTTCAGGCGCAGGACGCCGTCCTCGCGCCCCCCGCGGCCGGGGGAAAGCACTACGCCGGAGCGGGAGGGCGTGCGCTCGTCCAGGATGGCGTGGGTGGCGAAGTGGATGCGCTTGAAGGCCGAGAGGTCCTCGCGCTTGAAGGCCTCCTCGGTAGCTAAGTCCCGCAGCACGAGCTTGCGCTGCGCGGCGGGAAAGAGGCTGCCGATGCCGCGGACTTCCTCGCCCGTGTTGGGCAGCCGCCGCAGGTTCAGCCCGGCTCCGTCGTAGACGGCGCGCACCAGGCGGGCGAGGGCGGGCGTCTCTCCAGCGGCGCTCTTCTCACGGGGGAAGACCGGGTCGCCGTAAGCCAGCAGTTCGCGCCGCCCCGGCCCGCCGGCCGGCCCCCGGTTCCGTAACTGCAGGTAGACCGAGGCGGAAGGTGCGTAGGCGATGGTCCAGTTTTCGATCACGGGCGGCGTTCCGTCCCCGGCCGCCAGGGTTTCAAACGGAAGATAGTGCAGGATACCGTCGGGAACGATGACTAGCCGGCGGGCATTCCTCAAAAACGGGGCCGCCGGGGCCAGCACCAGCCCGTAGACCGCGGCGGCCTGCCGCCGCCACAGCGAGAGCGCCTCAAACCCCTGAGGCGGGTGGGCCAGGAGCTTCCGGTAATCCCGAACCGCTTCCTCCAGCGCCGCGCGGGCAGGCAGAAGGAACATGCGGGCCCGGCGGCCGCCCACCACCCAGAGGAAGGAAGCCTGATCGCCGACCGCGTACTGGAGCAGCGCGGTCCCGGGCGCGGAGAAGGCCTTTTGCAGATCGGCGAGACTGGCCGGCTGGGGGTATTGCAGCTCCGCCAGTTCACTGCCGGCGGCGCGCAGTTCCGCCACCCAGGCGGAGACTCTCCGCAGCGACTCGTCATAGCGGCGCCTCCCGTCGGCGCCGGGCTTCTGAAGCAGGCCGTCGGCGGCCCGGGAGAGCGCGGCGAACAGATCCGCCTGGCGGCGCACCTGTTCCGGGCTCAATCCCTTGTGGACCGAGACACGCGATCCGGCCAGGGTTTCCAGCAGCGAGCGGGCCCGGGCGCGCTCGGAGATTTCGAAGGCGCGCCGGTCGTAGCCCGCCGCGGGATCCCGCCGGTGCAGCCGCCAGAGCAGATGGATGGCATCCCCGTAGAGGCGCCAGTTCTGTTCCAGGAAGGCAGCTCGGTAGTCCAGGTCCGGGCGGAAGGCGCGCAGGGTTTCAGCCTGCGTCAGGGCGGCTTCGGAATGGCGCAGGGCCAGGGGAAAGTCGCCGCGCCGGGCGGCCGTGTCCGCCAGGGAGCGGTGGGCGGCCAGGGAGAGTTCGGGCGACTGCACGGTCTCGGCCAGTTCCAGGGCGGCGCGGAAATGGCCTTCGGCCTCCGCCGGCCGCCCGCGCCGGAGGGCCAGGGAGCCCAACGCCACGGCCGCTTCCCCCTCCTTGACGCGCAGGCCCAGCGAGCGGAAAGCGGCCAGGGCCTGGTGGAGACTGCCTTCGGCCGCGGCGTGGCGGCGCTGGAGGGTCTGCGCGCGGCCCAGGCCCAGCAGCGCGTAAGCGTCGAAGTCCGGAAGCCGGGCCCGGGCGGAGAGGGCGCGGGCGCGGCGGAAATGGTTCGCGGCCTCCAGGGACCGGCCGGACTTCAGGGCCAGGTCTCCGAGGATGGCGAGGCGGATCTGCTGCTCGCCGGGGTCGGCGTGGGCCACGGCGGCATCCAGGGCGGCCCGGGTGTAGCGGAAAGCCTTCTCCAGGTCGCCCAGGTGGGCGTACAGCTCGCCGATCCGGCCGATGCCCGCGCCGGCCTGCCAGTTCATGCCGAGCTGCTGGAAGATGCTGACGGACCGCTCGGCCTCCTGCAAGGCCAGGAAATAGTCGCCGCGGGCGCGATAGGCGTCGCTCAGGCTGCGGTGGGAAAAAGCCAGGGTGCCGAGCCGTGCCGGCCCGGTCCCGGCCAGTTCCTGCACCGACTGCCGGGCGGCTTCGACGCCCTCGTCCACCAGGCCAAGGGCGAGATAGCGCTGCGAGATGCGGCCCAGCGCGTTGGCGGCGCCGGCGGGATCGGCGATGCGCCGCTGCTGTTCGACCCCCTCCTGTTCGGCGGCGATGGCTCCGTGCAGGTCGCCGGTGGCTTCCAGGCGATGGGCGAGGGCGTCGAGGCATCCGGCCAGGAGCATCGGGGCGTTGAGTTCCCGGGCGCGGGCGGCGTGGGCCTGGCTGAGCTGGACGGCGGCCTCCAGGTTGCCGGCCAGTTCCTCCTGGCGCTCGCGGTAGGCGGAGTAGTGTAAAGCGGCTCCCTCGTCGCCCAGGGCCTCGGCCAGTTCCACCTGGAGCCGCGAGTACTCGAACGAGCGCGGGATATTGCCCTGGCCCTCGTAGGCGCCGCGGAGAACGAAGGCGTAGCCCATCATGAGATCGGTGTTGCCCGCCTGCCGGGCGGCCTCCAGGCCGCGCTCGGCGACTTCGATAGCCTGGGGATATTCGAAGCGCCAGGTATGGGCGGTGGCCACGGCGACGCCCAGGCAGGGGCTGGCGGCGGCCTCCGGCACAAGCCGGGCAACGTCCTCGCCGGCGATGCCGGCGGATCCGTTCTTGCCGTTGGACAGGGCAATCGAGAGGTCGTCATAGCACGCGCAGGCGTCCGGTGCGCGCCGGATGCACTCGCGCAGGTGCGCGGCGGCGGCAAGATGGGCGCCCCGGGAAAGGGCGACCTGCGCCAGGCCGTACCAGGGATAGGGGTCGGGGGGGCGCCGCCGGGCGAGGGACTGGAAGAAGGACTCGGCTTCGCTGAGTTTGCCGAAGTAGAGCGCAGTGTCGGCAATGAGCTTATGGGCTCGCCAAAAGCTGGGGTCGCGGTCGATGATGGCGCCGAGCAGGGGCAGGGCTTGGTCGAAGCGGCCCTGGATGGCCACCCGCCAGGCCTGGTTATAGTCCGCCATCGGAGGCGGGGGCTGCGCGGGGGCGGAGAGCGAGAGCAGGAGCAGGGCAGCGGCACAGAATAAGGAGATCGTCCGGCTCAAGGCATCCCCGGGTGACGCAGAAGCGTGAAGACCTTCGCGCCGGCCGCGGTTGCGGAACCGGCAGGCAGTTCCTCTACTTCGACCGAGTACCGGCCGGCGGGGAAATCCGCGGCGCGGCAGACCAAAGAGAAGTTCCCGAGATCATCCCAGCTTTCGACCGGCTGCCGGGAGACGATTGCGCGGCCGCCGGCTGTCCGGACGGTAGCGAGGTAGCGGGAGCCGGGCGTGACCGGCAAAGTGAACTGAACGAGGAAGTGCTCCGCGGCGGCGGCCGCCGACGGCCGGCCGGAGACGCCCCGGACCTGGTTCAGGTTGTAGACCGGCGGCGCTTCGACCGGCGCTCCAGGCGGCGGAGCCGGCGGCGCCGGTCGGGAGGGTCTCAGGCCGAGCCAGGCCGGGTAGACCAAGGCCAGGGCCAGGACGTATCCGAGGAGCGGGCGGCGAAGAAATGCCCAGACAGCGGCGGGCGGGGGCGCCGCTTCTTCCCCGCGTTCGAGGAAGGCCCGCATGCGGTAGAGCAGGGCATCGCAGTAGCCGCAGCGGGCCACGTGCGCCCGCACTTCCTCCTTCTCGGCCCAGGAGGCCTCGTCGAAGGTGTAGCGGGTAAGCGCCTCCACGCTGGGGCATTCGCCGCGGTCCGTACGGACGGCGTGGAGGCGGCGGCGGAGGTCCTGGTCGAATTGCTCGTCGTGCGAGTTACGTCCGGCCATGCTGCATCTTCTCCCATTTCAGGCGGAGCATGCGCCTGCCGTTCTGGATGGCGCTCTTCAGCTCCTTTTGCGAAAACCCGGTGGCGCGAACGATCTCGGCGTAGGAACATTCCTCCAGATAGAACATTTTGAGGACGATTCTCTGGCGTTCGGGCAGGGTTTCGATCAGGTCCAGGAGGGCCTCCACGATATCGTCCTCCCGCCTGCCGCCATTCACGGGAATCGCCGCATCGGCCTCTTCCAGCGGCGCACGGGGGGCGCGCACCCCGGCCGACCGCAAGTAGTTGAGGCACAGGTGATAAGCGATGCGCCACAGCCAGCCGGCGAAATTGTTCGACCGGTATCGCTCCAGGTGTACGAGGGCGCGCAGGAAGGTGTCCTGGGTGATGTCCTCGGCGGCCGCATCGTCTCTTAACACCCGCCGGCACCCGGCCCGGATGCGGGGCTCGTAGCGCCTCCATAGCTCGGAAAAGGCCTCGTGGTCGGCAGACGTCCGGCATTTCTCCACGAGCTCCCAGTCATCCGTCCGGAGACCGTTCGGGTGCTCCATTATGAGAAACATCATAAAGCAGCGGGATTCCACACGAAGCAGAAATTTCCGGGTTTATTTGTGGATGAAAAAAAACGGGAGTGTGTGTGGAATGCCGGGAGGGCGGGTTGTTAGCTCTATAGCCTCCGTCGTGTGCCAGTACCCGTTCAACGCGCGGCGTCGACCCGTGCAGGAAGGATCCAGTTCAAGAAGGGGGCTTCCCGGGGACCATTACACGATGCGACTGAACGGAAACGGGAGCCGCCAGGCTTTGCGGACCCCGCGCACGGAGCCCGGCGGCGGCTCCCACGCCGCGGCGGGCAACAAGCTGGAGCGGGTGATCGCCGCGATCTGGCGTGACGTGCTGGGTCTGGACCGGGTTGGTCTGAGAGACAACTTCTTCGATCTGGGCGGCCACTCGCTTCTGATGACCAGGGTGCATGAGGAACTGGAGAGCCGCCTGGGCCGCAGCCTGCCCGTGGTGGCGCTATTTCAGTACCCGACCGTGCAGGCGCTGGCGGGGCACCTCGGCGGAACTCTGCCGGCGCCGTCCGACCTGGGAGAGGTGCGCGTGCGGGCGGCACGGCAGCGGGCCGGGCTGCTGGCCATGCAGCGGGCCATGGATGGCAAGGCGGGGAGGGGGGAGGAGTAGGCGGGGGAGGGGCGGGAGTGAAGCCCGCTTGGCCTTCCGGGACTAAGGTTATCCCAAGAGATTGTGGCTTCGTTTTCTGCGTGGTCTCAGGGTAATGAATGCGGCCCAGGAGCACCGGTTTGACTGCGACCGCTTGCCGCACGAGGACGGAAGAAGAGTTTGTTCGCCTCTTTCTGATCGTCGCCGGTTGAATCGGAGTGCGCATCAGCCAGCGCCCGAGGAGCGTGATCACGCGGTGGACTCGCAGCGCTGGATTGCGAAGCGGCCTGCTTTTTTCGAGTCGAAATGGTGATCTCGTGCTCGTAACCTTTCCTTCCTCCTTCCCTCGGGAGGTAGCTTGACCACTTGTCGGTGTGGATGATAGTTGCTGGCTCCGCCGAGTCCTGCACGAACGGGATGGGACTCTTGGCGGAATCGTCGATTGCGCGGCGCATCCGAATCCTGCCGATCCCTACCCCCTCTTGAGCAGCAACAACAACCAGGGCATTGTCCGGATTGAGCCTCCCGGCACCCCTCCTACAGGCCGCCCACGTAGCATTCGTCCTCCTCAACCCTGCCGACGAGCCGATCGCGCCTTGGGCCGCGCCATGGCGCAGCGGAACTCGTGCAGCCACGACCAGGCTGCAGACCGAGCACCAAAAGGGTGTGAAAAAGAAGGGCCTGAATTATGGAATCTAAGCTCACCAGGTTGTTTATGGTTATACGAACCGAGACCTGTAATCGACGGAATGTGCCCGTAGGACGTTCGGAGGTGGCGAGATGGCGGTTTTGAGAGTGATCTGCGACCGGCCCCATACAGGCAGGCGCCGGCCTCACCGTCGCACGGCAACGCCTTGCGTGTTGATTTCGCTGGTTGCGTTGGGAGCCATCCCGCTCCCCGTAGCGGCTCAGCGGCCGGCCCCGAAACTGAACCTGGTCATCGTCGAAGGCGAGGGCGCCATCAACAACATTGCGCTTCGCACCGCAAGGGAGCCAATTGTGCAGGTGGAGGATGTGAACCACAAGCCAGTTGCCGGAGCGACCGTTGTGTTCACGCTTCCAACCGAAGGAGCGGGCGGGGCCTTCGCAGGCGGCTCCCGCAGCCTCATTACGCGGACCGACAGTCTGGGCCGGGCCGTGGCACGAGGCTTCCACCCCAACGGAATCCAGGGGCAGTTCCAGATCCAGGTGACCGCTTCATTCCAAGGACAGACCGCGGCGGCGACAATCGCGCAGAGTAACGCCCTCGCTGCGGGTGCCGCCGGCGGAGCGGGTGCCGCCGGCGGGGCAGGTGCGGCGGGTAGCGCGGGCACCGCGGGCGCCGCCGGAACCGCAGGCGCCGCCGGAACCGCAGGCGCCGCCGGTGGTGCGGGTGCTGCCGCAGGCGGGCTTTCGGGTGTTGCGATTGGAGCCATCGCGGGCGGGGCGGCCGCGGCGGCGGTTGGCGCCAAGGTGGCCACTAGTGGTGGAGACGATTCCACACCTCCCACACCTGCGACGCCGGCGCCTCCGTCAGGAACGATTGGCGCCCCGGGTACACCCATTTTCGGACCGACTCCGAAAGTGAGAGTTTCTGGCTTGCGCCACACAGAGCCGCGCCTCTCCGGGCCTGCTGGCACAGACTGGCGAGCCCTGGTGGGTGAGAAGGCAACACAAACGCCGCTCCCCGGGCGGCCGGCCGCGCCGCAATTCCGGTTTCCCCGTGCCGCCAAGGCGGATGTGCCCAGTGCCCGTTCCCGTTCTTCCACGGCAGAGTCGTGGTCCGGGGAACGGACGCCGGGCCGAGGGTTATCGGGTGCCCGGACCGCCGTCATTGCGGCGGTTGTGGCCGGGGCGGCGGCGGGCACGTGGTGGTATTTGCAGCATCGCAGAACCCGGGCGGTAGCGCTCATCCCGGGCGAGATCCGGTTTGGAGAAGTGGAGTTGGGGGAGAGGGTCGAGGTCGTCATGGTGTTGGTAAACCGCTCGAAGAGCGTGGTGGCGATCACAGCGGTTGAGGAACCGGAGTTATTCGAGGTGACTGGCAACGAACCGCTGCCGTCAACCGTAGGACCTGGTGGGACCGCAATTTTCCGGGTGGCCTTCCGGCCCCGGGTGGCTGGAGAGTTCAAGGGACGTGTCAGGATGGCGGTTTCGGGGCATAGATGGTCCAAGTACCTGTCCATCGAGGTACGCGGGACGGGTGTAGCGCGTTCGTCGCGAGTCCGTGGGGTGGATCCCGCTGAACCTGCCCAAGCATTCAAGTGGGTTCCAGTCAGCCTTCGGAATCAACAGAGGGGGTAAGGCGCCTATGATGTGCACTCGGCCCGTCGTGTGGGCATACCTGGTTTGCTGGAATCTATGCCTGCTGCTGATAAGCGGTGTGATGTTTGGGCAGCAAGCGGCTCAGGATCCGATCGACAGAAGGGAACAGTCTTCCAGAAACAGGCAACGGCCCGCCAGAGGAGTTCCTTTGACAAGTTCTCCGCTGGACCGCCCGGTTCTGGGCTACGTAGCCTGGCCGTCACCGCTGGAGTTGCGCGCAATCCTGGGTGTCCCAGGAGCTGCCGTGTTCAGCGATCCGCTGGCCCTGCCTGAAGGAACCCGCCGCCTCCACCTGGCACCCGGTCATTCGTACGGCCTCATTGAGCGCGGCGGTCAGCCCATTGCGGCTGCGGCCCTGGATGGACTCCAGGTGGGAGCGGTCCAGGTGATCCCCGGCGCCCCGCACTCCGTCGATCTGATCGCCTTCAGTCCGAAAGCGCAGAGTGCGGTGCTCTTTTCTGCAGACCTGGGCCGCTTGCAGGTCATCGCCGGCTTGCCGCAGGCGCCGCACGTCGTACAGAGTCTCCAGGCTGCCACCCTGCCGGGACTGCCGGCGAGGGTGGCCGTCAACGATGACGCAAGCCTGCTGCTTGTTGCCTCCGAGCATGCGGTGCATCTGCTGTCAGCCGATGGAACAAGCCGGCTCGTGGTCAGTGTCCAGGATGGTGCTTCTCTGACTTTTCTCTCTCGAGACGGGTCGGCCGTAATACTGGACCATGCGATCGGCTCCGTCTACCTCGTGCCGTCGCCGGCAGCCGCGACTCCCGCCAGCTTGCTTGCCAGCGGTCTAACGGGCGGCGGCGAGATGCATGCAGGTTCCGAGGGTAATAGGTTGCTCATCATGGACCACCGGAGGGAGCAGGTGCAGTCGGTTGATGTAGGGACCGGAGAGGTGCGGCCTCTCGACCTGCCGGTGCCCTCAACCAGACTCGAACCCTTGAGGATTCGCGATGCTTTCTTGGTGTCGGCCGAGCCGCACCAATCCGCGTGGATCTGTCTCGCTGATTCCAAGAACATTCGAGCAGTCTTTATACCGGCCCCAACGAGAGAGCCCAGGTGATCCTGTGCATACAGGTGGCTACGCCGAAGATGGTAACCCTTCACAAAAGGAAGAAGTCATGAGATATAGCCGCAGTCTTCGCGTGGTGCTGCTGGCAACCCTGCTCTCGGCCTCTCAGCCGCTTCTCGCACAATCGTGGACGCAGTTGGCGCCCAGCGGAGGGCCGCCAAGTCCGAGGGCTGATGTAAGCGGCGTATACGATCCAACTAGCAACCGACTCATCGTTTTTGGCGGCTCTACTACCGGTTGCACGTTCTCGCCAAATGTCAACGATCTTTGGGCTTTGACGAATGCCAACGGAGTTGGTGGGCCGAGCCAATGGATTCAGCTCAATCCAACCGGGCCTTTGCCTGGAGTTCGCCGGGGTCATTCGGCTATATACAACCGGGCGTCAAATCGCATGGTTGTCTACGGGGGCGATCCGGTGGGTTGCGCCGTCAATAGATACACCGACGTCTGGGTCCTGACCGGGGCTAATGGCACTTCAGGCACTCCGGCATGGATCCAGTTGAACCCTATTGGCCCGACGCCTCCAGGGCGATCGGACTTCACCGCCGTTTATGATTCAGCAAACAACCGGATGATTGTCTACGGCGGATTTGGCCCTGCTGGCAATCTGAAGGACGTTTGGGTATTGACAAATGCCGATGGGACCGGCGGACAACCCGAGTGGATTCAACTGAATCCGCTCGGACCGTTACCGGCTGCGTCAAGTCGCTATGTTGCTGGCTACGATCCAAATTCGAACCGGATGATCATCGCTGGCGGTGGTGTCTGCTGTTCTTCACCGACTTCCGTGTTCGAAGCGTGGGTCTTGACGAATGCTAACGGACTGGGTGGGACTCCCCAGTTCGCTCAGTTGACCCCCACGGGGCCTGTTCCGAGTGCGCGGTATGGCCTGAGGGGTGGATACGATCCTTCAACGAAGACACTGTACTTCTTTGGGGGTGCGACTGCCAGCGGGCAACTCAACGAGACATGGAGGTTGAATAGCGCAACCGGGTTGGAAGGCACCCCTGAATTCGCTCAATTAAGTGTACCGGGCGTGGCTCCGTCTCCCCGGGGCGGGGTAGTGGCCGAACCGGCGTCGGCATTGACAGCCGAGCGCCAGCTTATCGTCTTTGCAGGTGGTACCCCAAATGGGTTGGTCAATGACGCCTGGGTGCTGTCGACTAGTGTCCCGCTTTCGATCACCAGTCCTCCAACGCTGCCGAGTGGAGTGGCCGGATTGGCCTACTCCCAGACCTTGGCCGCAGCAGGCGGGGTGCCGCCATACCAGAGTTGGACGGTTGTTGGTGGTTCCGTCCCGCTTGGCCTTGTGTTGGACCCGGCCACTGGTGTCATTAGTGGGACGCCAACGCTGGCAGGTACGAGCAGTTTCTCTGTACGGGTGACGGACAGCAGCAGCCCGGCTCAATCGGCGACGCAGACTTTCACTATTACAGTCAACCCTCCCTTGATGGTCGTCATCGCTTCGCTGCCAGGCGGAACGGTTGGAGCACCATACTCCGCGCAATTGAATGCCTCAGGCGGAACGCCCCCCTACGTCTGGTCCAGGAGCGGGGGAGCGTTGCCGCCAGGCTTGGTGTTGGACCCGGGCACCGGTGCCATCACTGGGGTGCCAACGGTGGCCGGCGCTAACAGTTTCACCGTCCGGGTGACGGACAGCGGGAGCCCTGCCCAGTCCGCAACACGGGCCTTCAGCATTACCGTCGCGGCGGTCTTGACGATCACAACCACCTCGCTGCCCGGCGGTACTGTGGGAGTGCCCTACTCGACGCTGTTGACTGCCAGCGGAGGAACGCCGCCATTCACATGGTCGAGGAGCGGGGGATCGTTACCACCGGGATTGGCGCTGGACCCGAGCACCGGCGCCATCACTGGGACACCGACGGTGCCCGGCAGTAGCAGCCTTACCGTAAGGGTGACGGACAGCGGAAGTCCCTCCCAATCCGCGACCCAAGCCTTGAGCATCACCATAAACCCTGCCCTTGCAGTTACAGCCACCCCGCTGCCTAACGGCACTGTGGGGATGGCCTATTCGGCCCAGTTGAATGCGACCGGCGGCGTGGCGCCCTACAGCGGTTGGGCGGTATCGGGGGGCTCGCTACCCCCGGGGCTGACTCTGAACGCCGCGAGCGGGCTGATCAGCGGAGTGCCCGGAAGGGCCACGGGCAGTCCCTTCGGTTTCTCGGTGACGGTGCGCGACAGTGCGGGGAACACCTCGCCAGCTCAGGCCTTGTCGATCAGCGTAGCCGCGGGAGTGACAGTAGCCATTACGTTGCTGCCCAATGGCACGGTCGGGGCGGCCTACTCGGCCCAGTTGAATGCCACGGGGGGCCTGCCCCCCTACAGCAATTGGACGGTGTCCGGGGGTTCGTTACCCCCGGGGCTGACTCTGAACGCTGCCAGCGGGCTGATCAGCGGAGTGCCCGGCACGGTGACGGGCAGTCCCTTCAGTTTCTCGGTGACGGTGCAAGACAGTGCGGGAAGCACCTCGCCGGCTCAGCCCCTCTCGATCAGCATCGCTTCAGGGGTGACAGTGGCCACCACCTCGCTGCCCAACGGCACGGTGGGGGTGGTCTACTCGGCTCAGTTGAATGCCACCGGAGGTGCGCCTCCCTATGGCAGTTGGGTAGTATCGGCGGGAGCGCTGCCGCCGGGACTGACATTGGACGCAGCCGGCGGGCTGATCAGCGGAGTGCCCGGCACGGCCACGGGCAGCCCCTTCAGTTTCACGGTGACGGTGCGCGACAGTGCGGGGAATACCTCGCCTGCCCAGGCCTTGTCGATCAGCATCGCCGCCGGGGTGGCGGTGACGACCACCTCGTTGCCCAATGGTACGGTGGGGCTGGCTTACTCGGCGCAGTTGACTGCCACCGGAGGCGCGCCTCCCTACGGCAGTTGGGCGGTGTCAGGAGGAGCGTTGCCACCGGGGCTGACGTTGAATTCGGCTAGCGGGTTGATAAGCGGGGTTCCCGGCACAGCCACCGGCAGTCCCTTCAGTTTCTCGGTGGCCGTTCGGGACAGTGCCGACAACACTTCGCCCGCTCAGGCATTGTCGATTAGCGTCACGCCCGGTGTGACGGTGGCCACGACCTCACTGCCCAACGGTGCTGCAGGGATAGCCTACTCGGCCCAGTTGAACGCCACGGGAGGAAAGCCACCCTACGGCAGTTGGACGCTGTCGGGGGGAGCCTTGCCGCCGGGGCTGACGCTGAACGCGGCCAGCGGACTGATCAGCGGAGTGCCAAGCAACGCCACGGGCAGTCCGTTCAGCTTCTCGGTGACCGTACGGGACAGCACGGGGAACGCCTCGCCGGCGCAAGCTCTGTCCATCAGTGTCGCTGCTGGAGTGATCGTGGCAACCACAGCGCTGCCCAGCGGCACCGTGGGGATGGCGTATTCGGTTTCATTGAATGCCACAGGCGGAGCGCCACCCTACGGCGGTTGGGCGCTATCCGCGGGAGCGTTGCCACCGGGGCTGATGCTGAACGCGACCAGCGGGCTGATCAGCGGAGTACCAAGCACGGCCACGGGCAGTCCCTTCAGTTTCTCAGTGACGGTGCGCGACAGTGCGGGGACCACCTCGCCGGCGCAGACCTTGTCGATCAGCGTCGCCGCCGGGGTAGTGGTAACCACGACCGCCCTGATCAACGGCACGGTGGGGGCAGCGTACTCGATCCAGTTGAGTGCCACTGGGGGCACGCCGCCCTACGGCAACTGGGCTGTGTCGGCGGGAGCGTTGCCACCGGGGCTGATGCTGAACGCCACCAGCGGGCTGATCAGCGGAGTGCCAAGCACGGCCACGGGCAGTCCTTTCAGTTTCTCAGTCACGGTCAGGGACAGTGCGGGGAACGTTTCCCCGCCGCAGGCGTTGTCGATCAGCGTGGCAGCCGGCGTGACGGTAACCGCGACTTCGCTGCCGAGCGGCGCGGTGGGGGTGGCCTATTGGGCGCAGTTGACAGCCACCGGGGGAGCGCCGCCCTACGGCAGTTGGACAGTGTCCGGTGGAGGGTTGCCAAATGGGTTGGCGTTGAACCCGACAACGGGCTTGATTGCCGGCATACCAACGGCCGGCGGTACCTTCTCCTTCGCCGTTACTGTCCGGGACAGCGGCGCTGGTAGCTCGCCGCCGCAACCTCTGTCCATTACTATTGCGCCCGGGGTCGTTCCCTCCTTCAGCCTTTCCGTCAGCCAGCAGCCAGCGGCCATTACCGATCAGCCGGGTTTGACCTTACATCTGACCGAGCCATATCCGTCGGCGCTGGAAGTGCAGTTTGCACTTTCTTTCACGCCTGCCGCCGCGGGCCTTCCGGGTGCGAACTACATCAGTCCGGCTCTGCAGTTCGCCACCGGCGGCACGGCTGCCAGCGTGACCGTTCCGGCCAACAGCGCGAGCTGGCCGATGCCGCCCCTGCAGATCGGGGATGTGGCGGGCACGGCTGTCGTCGTCCTCACGGCGGTGCGGGTGGCCGGAACCGGAGAGACGCTGCAACTACCGGCCTCGCGGCCCTCGACATCGATAACGGTTCCCCGCCTAGCGCCGGTGATCGTGCCCGGGTCAGTGCGCATCGCCAATGTGACCACCTCGGGTTTGACGGTGCAACTAGTGGCCGCTTCGACGCCGCGAGACCTCATGTCCGCTGTTGTGACTTTCGCGGCGGCGTCCGGCACACAGCTGGTTGGGACCAGCTTTACAATTCCGATCGGCGAGACTGCCAGAGCGTGGTTTGAAAGCTCTGACGGCCAGAAAGCCGGCGGTGCATTCGAGCTGAAGATTCCGTTCCCGTTCTCGGGAGATCCGAAGGCCATAGGTTCGGTCACGGTGACCCTGACGAACTCCATAGGCTCGTCGGCCTCAGTTACAGGCATGATGTAGTGGCACGGAAGCGGAAGGCCGGGGCTGTCTGGCCAACAACTCATAGTATACCTCGAATGCCGCCATCCGACCCGAGCGGTCAAACACTTCCATCGAGAGCCTGATTGGCCTCTCAGGATTGGGCGGTGAGTGCGTGACGGGACATTGCTGGCGCCAGATCCCACTCCAGTCCGCGGAATACTCTTCTCAGTCTCTGAGGAGCACCCTCTCCCAAGCGCCCAACGTTTCTCCGCTTCCTGCTAGTACTACTGTGTTATAAACGTAGACATCCACAAAAAGGACAGCGTGGGAGTTGGGTCAGCAGATGTCGGGCTATCGCGATCCGCAGGGTCGCAATCGATGAGGGACTATGCCGCTCGGGGCGGACGCGAGCCGCGCGGCCGGAAATTTGCCGGGAGCTCGGGCGCTGGTAGTCCGACATTGCCGACGCGCGCTGAGGGGGAAAAACGGTTCCGCTCGGCCACCAGGAACCCATAAGCTGCCAAACAGAGTGTGGCGTGGTGATGAAAACCGCGCCAGCCGCGCCCTTCAAAGTGACCCAAGCCCAACTCCTGCTTCAGTTCCTCGTAATCGCGCTCAATAATCCAGCGATGTTTCGCCATTCGCGCCAGCTCATTCAACGACGTTTCGGCAGGGAGCGTCGAGAGCCAGTACTTGGTCGGTTGTGCTTCGCCTTTGGGCCACTCGACAAGCAGCCACTCCTCCGCGTGTGGCTCGCTCCGCCAGTAGTCGCGATGCGCCGGGCGGACGCGGACCGCGGCAAAGCGGGAACGCAGTCTTTGTTTCACCCCTTGCCGCCATGTCACGTTGTCCCAGGCCGTGGCTGGCAGCGACAGCGCCAGTTCCTTCACCGAGACTGGTTGATGCTTCTCATCCCGTCCCAGCAGGCTTGGCGGTCGTCCTTTGCCGCGATAGGGTCGCGCCGCTTTCGGCCCCGCGCCGGGTTTCCAGACCGTAACCGTGCTCTGAACGCCTGCCACGTATCGCAATTCCAGCTTCGTCAGCTCGGTACGGAAGCCTGTGTCGGTCCCGTAACCCGCATCGGCCAGCACGACGCCTTCGGGAATGCCTCGCTGGCGCGCACGGCGAATCTGTCCGAGCGCGATCTCGGGCTTGGTGCGAAACGGAATCTCATCCGGCACACCCGCTTTCGCTCGCCGCTCGCTATCGTTGGCCCAAAGTTCCGGCAGGTATAGACCGAACCCAACCGGCATACTGGAGGTTTCCGTCGTTACCGAAAGGCTCACAGCCACACGGCAGTTCTCCTGCTTGCCAACCTGGCCGCAGTACTGGCGAATGACGCCGACCGAATGCATGCCCTTCTTGGGGAATCCGGTATCGTCCACCACCCAGGCGACCACGGGACCACGGGTGAGCATGGCCGGCAAGACGAAATCCAGTGCGCGGTCCAACACCGCCTCATCACTCCAGGGGGCATCGGCAACCAGGTGGTGCAAGGACTGATGCATTCGCCGCACATTCTGTGGCGCCAGGCGTGCCGCCATCGGTTCGACACTCTTCCGTTCGCCCGGCAAAAGCAGTCCGGTGCAATAGGAGCGCAGAGGACTACTGCGATCCGCGTGCCCTGCGGCCTGCGCCAAGCCATCGAGGTAGGCCGCAAAGCGTTTCTGCTGTGGGCCTGGCGCGGATGTGGCACCCACAAAACAATTCTACACCAAAATGTGTTTTTAT
>JADZAF010000354.1 GCA_020852755.1 Bryobacterales bacterium | reverse complement strand
TGGCTCGCGAGTTTCTGGATCACCCCGATCCGGCCTTCACCGAGAGCACACTGGCGGCGCTGGCCGGGCATCCGCAAGGCCTCGGCGGCCTGGTCCCCCCGGACACCTTGCACCGCCTGCTCCATCATCCCTGCCAGGACGTCGCCGCCGCGGCCTGCCGTGCGGCCGGCGCTCTCCAGGACCGCGCTTACATCCAGGAACTGGTTCCGATGCTCGGCATGGCCCGCTTGCGCGGCGCCGCCGTCGAGGCTCTGGCGGCATACGGAACCCGTGTCTGCGGAACGCTGGGCGACATCCTGGAGGACGAGTCGGCGCCGGTCGCAATTCGCCGCCATCTTCCTCGAGCATTGCGGCGGATCGAAGACCAGCGCAGCGTCGACGTGCTCCTGCGCTCCATCGGCCAGCCGAACCTGGGCATTCGCGGCGCGTGCATCAGAGCACTGAACGGTCTGCGCGAAGCCGCGCCGTCGCTGGACTACGGTCCCGCCTTCGTCACCCGCCAGATTCTGAACGAAGCCAAGCATTATTTCGAGCTGAATGCCGCGCTGGAGCCGCTGAGAGACCAGAAGAACCCGCGCACGGCGGGCGGATTGCTCGCCTCGAGCATCGACGAGCAGCTCAAGCAGACCCTCGAACGCCTGTTCCGCCTGCTGGGTCTGCGCTATCCGCCCAAGGAGATCTATGCCGCCTACCTGGCCGTCAACCGCGGGCCCCGCGAGCAGTTCGCCGCCGCGCTGGAGTTCCTGGATAACGTCCTGGACCGCGATTTGAAGCGTATTCTGCTGCCCATGCTCGAAGATACCGTGCACCTGGCGGAGCGCGGCCGGACTCTCTTCCACCTCGAAGCCAAGACTCCCCGGGACGCGATCCGGGATTTGCTGCACTCGGGCGATGGCTGGCTGGTCGCCTGCTCGATGGCAGCCGCCGCCGAGTTGAAACTGAGAGACCTTTCGCCGGACATCGCCGAGGCCTCACGGGAAGCGGGAGCCGAGCTCTGCGAGGTCGGGCGCGCCGCTGCTGCCGCGCTCGCCTGATCCGAATTCGTTTGCTTGACATCCCGCGCCTGCGCCGACTATCGTGAGGGTCTCCCGGTGTTCCGGTCCAGAATACTTCCATGCCCAACCCGATCACGCGTAGAGACATCCTTCGCCGGACCGGCGCCGCGGCACTGGCGCTTGCCCGGCCGGCGGTGAGCCGCGCCGCTTCCGCTCCCACGGCGCCGGTCGCGGTCACCCGCTGCCGTACGTACAGCCCCGCCGAGCTGGTGCCCGCGCTGCAGGAAACTTTCGACCGGATCGGCGGGCTGGGCCGGATGGTGAAGGGCAAGACCGTCGCCATCAAGCTGAACTTCAACGGCGGACCCACCGTTCGCCTGGGCCATCACACCCTGGGCGATTCCCACTGGCCGCACCCCAACCTCGTCTGCGCCGCCATGCAGTTGATGACCAACGCCGGGGCGCGCCGCATACGCCTCCTGGAATGCGCCGGCCGCGACCCCAACGAGCCTTTTGAGGAGCATTTCCTGGCCGCCAACTGGAACCCGGCCGATTTCGCCCGCTGCGGCCCCCGAGTGGAATTCGAGAACACCAACTTCATGGGCAGGCCGAAGAAGTTCGTCCGCTTCCCGGTGCCCGGCGGCGGCCTGCTCTATCCCGCCTACGACCTGAATCACTCCTACGCCGACTGCGACGTCTTCGTAACCATCGCCAAGTACAAAGATCACCCCACCACCGGCGTGACCCTGGTGATGAAGAACCTTTTCGGCATGACCCCCACCCTGGTCTACGGCGAGCGCGCCAGGGAGCACGAAAAACAGGGCAGCGTGCCCGGAAGCCGCATGGAAATGATGCATTACGGCCAGGGCGAGCCGGCCTACGGCGCGCCCGGCGAGCTCGACCCGGCCTCGCCGCGCGACGACGGCTACCGCCTGCCGCGCATCATCGCCGACCTCTGCGCCGCGCGCCCCGTTCACCTCTCCATCGTGGACGGCATCAAAACCATGGCCGGCGCCCAGACCCCCGACCCCTGGTGCACGCTGGTGAACCCCGGGGTCCTGATGGCGGGAACCAACGTCGTGACCACCGCGGCCGTCGCCGTGGCCGCCATGAATTACGACCCGCGCGCCACCCGCGGCGCCGTCCCCTTCGCGGAATGCGACAACAAGCTGCTGCTGGCCGAACAGATCGGAGTGGGGACCTGCGACCTCAGCCGCATTGAGGTCATCGGCCCGTCCGTCCGGCAGGTGATGTTCGATTTCCGCGACCTGCGCGAGAAGCGCCGGGCCGAGTTGAAGCGCCTGTTTCCCAAACGCCATAAGTACGGGGCCTTCAGGAACGAGGCGTGATGCCGGTCTCCGCCAATTGGGTCCCCATGCGCTGGCCGGCCGGGCCCCTCGACGCCGGCCGCCCCGAAGAGAAAGCACCGCTCTCCGCCCGGGCCAAGGAAGCGCTCGAAGCTTGGCGGAACCCCGCCGCCCTGGAGTTTCTGCGCGGCAGCCCCATCAATTGCCTGATGGTGAACTGGGCCGCCGGCGGCCCGCGGGATTCCGCCCAGCAGCAGGCGCTGGCCCCGCTCATTCGAAGCGCCCGCTCGGCGGGCCTCGAGGTCGTCGGTATGGCGGAGCCCGCGGCGGACCTGAGCGCCGCCCGCGCCGCCGCCCAGGCGGCCGGGCTTTCGGACGTCCTCCCCTGCCTGGACCGTGAGAAGATCGACTGGCGCTCGCCCTCGCCCGTGCTGCTGGTCCGTGACAACGTCTGGCCCGGCATTCAGCGCCGCGCGCGCGACCAGGCCGTGGCCGCCGCCACCGGCGGCCCCTGGATCGATTCCAACGACTGGTTTCTGCAACTGGCCCGAGCCCGCAGCCGCTCCGCCAACTGCTGGCTGCTGGCCGCTCCGCCTGCCGGCGCCATCGTGCGCACCGAAGCCTATCTCCGGGCGCTGGCGGATATCCACCAGGCGGGCGGGAACTGGGTCATCTCCCTGGACGACTCGCTGCGGGCGGGCCTGGCCCGGCGCGATGCGGCTGCGCTGGAAACATTCCGCGCCATCGGCGCAGCCCGGACCTTCTTCCAGAAGCACGCGCACTGGAATTCGCTGAGCCCGGTGGGCGTGGTCGGCGTCATCTCCGACTTCGCGGGCGACAACGAGTTCCTCTCCACCGAGATCCTGAACCTGCTGGCCCGCCGCAATATTCCCTTCCGGATCATCCTGAAGGAGCATGCCTCCGCCGCTCCACTCGATACGTTCAAGGCTCTCATCTTCATGGATGAGCAGCCGGCCCCGCCCGCCCTGCGCACGCGGCTCCTGGCCTTCGCGAGCGGCGGCGGCCTGCTCATGACGGGACAGAAGTGGGACCGCGCCGGCTCGGAGCCTTCTTCCTACGAATACCCGCGCTTCGAGATCCGCCGCGCGGGCAAGGGCCGCATTGCCATCGCCGCCGGCGATTCGCCCGACCCCTATGAAGTCGCGGGGGATTGCCGCATCCTGCTCAGCCGGGTCCACGACATCGTTCGCTACTTCAACATCTCGGCCATGACCACGGTCTACACCCTCTCGGGCGGCCGGGCGCTGCTGCAGATCGTCAACTACTCGCAGCGCGTGCCCGGCGACCTGGTCACGGTGTGGTTCCGTGAGCTTTACCGTTCCGCCCGTCTCTGGACGCCCGGATCGGAGAAGTCCGAACCGCTGGTCATGTCGCCCGAAAACGGCGGCGTCGAGGTGCGCCTCCCGGGCATCTCGACATACTGCGCGGTTGAGCTCGATCGAGGCTGAGTCGCGTTGTGAAACAGGAGTATCGGATATGAATCGCCGACGATTTCTGCAATCCCTGGCCGCCGCCGTTCCGGCGGCTTCCTGCATGCCGTACTTCAACCGCCTGCGAGCGCAGGAGCGCGGCAAGGTCAGGATCACCGGTGTCAAGGTCATGCGGCTGAAGGCCAACCAGCATGCCATGCCGCTGGTGAAGATCGAAACCGACGCCGGGGTGTACGGCATCGGCGAGTGCCACCACGACGTCACCGGCCAGGGCGCCAAGGACGTGGTGCTCAACGCCTTCCGCCAGATGCTCATCGGCCAGGACCCCTTTGACATCGAGCGTCTGACCACCCAGATGATGTTCCGCGTCTCCTACCTGGGAGGCAACGCCGGCATCGCCGTCCATGCCGTCACCGGCACCGAAATGGCCCTGTGGGACCTGGTAGGCAAACTGCTCGGCATGCCTGTGCGGAAGATCCTGGGCGGCGGCGCCTATACCAACCAGATCCGAGCTTACTGGACCAGCGCGCCGAAGAACATGCTCGACAAGGCCGCCTGCAAGGCCTGGGCCGATTACATCCGCGGGTCGGTGCAGAAGTGGACCGCCGCCAAGGTGACCATCATCTCCCGCCGGCCGGGCGGCATGGCCATCAACCGCCGGATGACGCGGCCGGAGCTAAAGACCAATGTGCAGGCCTTCAGCAACGTTCGGGAGGCGGCCGGCGACGAATTCGAAATCGCCGTGCACTGCCACTGGGAGTTCGATTTCTTCGATTCCATCGCCCTGGCCCGCGCCATGGAGCCCATCCGGCCCTGGTGGCTGGAAGACCCCATGCCCATCAACTACGTGGACACCTGGGTCAAGCTCACCGCGGCATCGCCCGTCCCCATCCTCTGCGGCGAGAACCTGTATACGCGCCACGACTTTCTGCCCTTCATCACCCGGCAGGCGGTACACATGATCGAGATCGATATCTCCATGGCGGGCGGCCTGCTGGAGGCGAAGAAGATTGCGGACCTCGCGCAGATCTATTACATGCCGGTGGCCACTCACAACGTGATGGGGCCGATCGCCACCATCGCCTCGGCCAACTGCTGCGCCACCATGCAGGATTTCATCGGTCACGAATCGTTCGACTTCAAGCAAGGCCGCCGCGCGGGTGAGGATCAACTCATCGTCTACGACCGGGAGATCATTCGGGACGGCCACATCCAGCTGTCGGACAAGCCGGGGCTGGGCCTCGACCTGAACAAAGACGCGGCCATGAAGTACCTGATGGAAGGCGAGCGCTGGTGGGGCTGAGTCCTACCGCGGGGAACGCATCCGCAGGGTGAAGCGTGCGAAACGCACGCCGAAATTCCGCGCCTCCTCCTGTTCCTTGCCGCCGACGCCCGGGTCCGCCTCTCCGGTGGTGGCCTCCGGACCCAGGGTGCCGAAGCCGGCGGCATCCACGCCTCCCAGGACCGCGAAGCGCATGGTGAGAAAGGCCGAAAGAACCGACAGCCGGGTCTGGTCCTTGCCCATGGCCACGCCGCCCGCCGTGCAGAAAACCCCCGCCGCGCGGCCGTCCCCGTTGCTCCTGGCTTTCCATAGCGCCGCGCCCACGGAATCCAGAAACCGCCGGCTCTCGGCCGTCATGTTCGCCCAGTGCACCGGAGTCCCCAGCAGGATACCGTCGGAACGCAGAATCTCCTCGGCCTTGACCTCGGAGGTCTTCCGCAGCGTGACCTCCACCCCTTCCACCGACGCCGCTCCGGCCCGCACGGCCTGGGCGAGTTTCTCCGTGTTCCCGGTCTCGGAATGATACGCGATCAAGATACGCGTCGGCGGCTGCTGCGCCAGCGCCGCGGTGGAGAGCAGTAACAGGATCCAGCGCATACGATTTGAATAATCAATGAGGCGCGGCGAAAACCTCTACCAGTGGTTCAATGATCCGTCCGGCCGCACGTACACGTTCCTGCGCCCCGGCTCGGTCACTTCGCCGATCATCGTCAACCGCGACAGGTCCGCGGTGACACCCAGACCCGGCCGCTCGTTGGGATACACCTTCCCGTCCTTGAAATCCAGGCACTCCGGCAGATAGTCGATGGGCCGGTTGCCGTAGTTATACTCGAACAGCACGTGTCCCGGGTAGGTCGAGAGACAGTTGACCAGCGCCGCCGTGGCCACCGGGCCGGTGAAGTGCGGAACGATGCCCACCGCGTGGGTCTCGCAGAGCGCCTGGATCTTCACCATCTCCGTCAGCCCGCCCACGTTGGGAATCGTGGCCCGGATGAAATCGATGTCGTGATTCTCCACCAGCTTGTTGAACTCCCAGCGATGGCCCCACTCCTCGCCGTGGGCCAGCGGGACGCTGGTCATCTGGCGCAGCTTCGGTATGTCCATCAGGGCCTGCTCGTCGCGCACCGGGTCCTCCACCAGGTAGGGCTCGTATTCCTCGATCAGCTTGCAGCAGCGCAGGGCATCCCCGAAATCGAAGCGCTGGTGGAAGTCGATCATCCAGTCGCCGTTCTTGCCGATGGCTTCTCGTACCGTGCGGCAGTCGTCGGCGATCTGGCGAACCCGCTCGCGCGTGTTGAATACCGCCCCTACCGGAACGTCCCCGGCGCCCATCCGGTAGACCCGGTAGCCCGCTTCGAGCGTGGCCTTGGCGTGCTCGGCCAGGCTGGGCCGCGGACCTCCCGGCGCTCTCTGGGCCTGCCCGGGCGCCGGCGGTCCTCCCCGGCGCGCGCCCGGCGGCCGCACTCCGCCGGTGGCGTAGCACTCGCAGAAGTTGCGCACCGCCCCGCCCAGGATCTGGTGCACCGGCAGCTTCAGGGCCTTGCCCTTGATGTCCCACAACGCCAGGTCCATGGCTCCCAGCGCGTGCGTCTTCTCACGCCCCGGCGGATAGAACCAGGCGATGAACATCTCCTGCCAGATGGCTTCGATGCGGAATGGATCTTTGCCGATCAGCGTGCCCGCGCATTGCTCCAGGGTATCCTTGGCGCCGCCTTCCCCGATCCCCGTGATGCCGATATCGGTCTCCACCGTCACCAGCATGTTGCTCTGGTTGAACAACTGGTTCAGGTTGGGGGGCCTGTAGATCCGCACGCGCGTGATTTTGGCCTTCGGCAACGCGGCCTCGAGCGGCTTCGGGCGCAACACGGAGGCCAGCGGCGCGGCCGCCAGGGATTGCAGAAAAGATCGTCGCTTCATGGATGAGTTCCTAAGGTGTGCCAGTATACCAGATGAGGTAAAACAGTACGTTATGTCCGAAGTCACCAGGCGCGCTTTCGTCGCGGCTTCCACCACCGCCGCGGCGGTCCCGTCACTTGCGGCTCAGCCGGCCGGCAAACGCAACCTGCTCACCTCGCGCTGGACCATGGAAAAGACCGCCGCCGCGCTGCACCCTCGCGAACGCTTCCATCCCTTCCCCACCGCGGCCGGGCGCGCCGCCTGGGAATCCCTTCCGGCCGATGCCCGCTCTGCGCTCGTGCAGGAAGGCGAGAAACAACTGGCCGGCCCCTGGGAGGTTCTGCCCGCCACGCTGTTCCTGGAATACCGCCGCATGGGCAACCGCTCGCGTTACGAAGGTGTGCGCAACCGCCGCCGCGGCAAGTTGCAGGACTTGGTGATCGCCGAAGCCGTCGAGGGCAGGGGCCGTTTCGTCGACGAGATCGCCAACGGCGTCTGGCTCACTTGCGAAGAATCGTTCTGGGGCGTGCCGGCCCACATGGGAGCCCAGAAGGCGGGCTCCGGGCTTCCCGACATCACCGAGCCCATCGTCGACCTGTTCGCCGCGGAGACCGCCAGCCTGCTGGCCTGGACCCTCT
>JADZAF010000353.1 GCA_020852755.1 Bryobacterales bacterium | reverse complement strand
GCGGTGGACGCAGTGGCCGACCTCGGCGTTGGGGTCGGGGATGTACTGCGAGGTCAGGCCCTTGTTGACGGGTTTCCAGGTTTGCCCGGCATCGTCGCTGCGGAACGCGCCGGCGGACGAGATGGCGATGAAGATGCGGCGGGCATCGCAGGGATCCAGAAGGATCGTGTGCAGGCCCATCCCGCCGGCCCCCGGGGCCCACTGGGAACCGGTTCCCTGCTCCCGCAGGCCGGAGAGCTCCTGCCAGGTCCTGCCTCCGTCGGTGGAGCGAAACAGGGCGGCGTCTTCCACTCCGGCGTAGACCGTGTCCGGATCGCTCAGCGACGGCTCCAGGTGCCAGACCCGCTTGAACTCCCAGGGGTGCGGCGTGCCGTCATACCACTGGTGCGTGCCGGGGACGCCGTTATAGGCAAACTGGTTGCCCACCGCCTCCCAGGTCCTGCCGCCGTCATTGGAGCGCTGGATCACCTGTCCGAACCAGCCGCTGGTCTGCGAAGCGTACAGCCGGTCCGGGTCGGCCGGCGAGCCCTTGATGTGATAGATCTCCCAGCCCCCGAAATGCGGGCCGCTGACCTCCCAGTTGCGGCGTTTTCCGTCCGAAGTAAGGATGAAAGCGCCCTTGCGTGTTCCAACCAACACCCGTACTTTACTCACAAGTCCCTCCTGATATTTACCCAGCAAACGCGCGATTCGCCCGCCCGGGGCCTCGCGCCGCGCGGCCGGCCCCGCCGCTTCCGAAACGGGGTATGAGCGGAGTCGTATCCCGCTCGCGCCAGCGCCGCCGGACCTCGGCCAGGAACGCCTCCCGGTCCCGCTCCATCCGCTCAATGAGAGCGCAGGGAGCGCCGGTCTTCTCGTGGCGCGCCGCCCAGATCAGCAGTTCCAGGAGAACCGGAGCGAGGTCGATGCCCTTCTCCGTGAGCCGGTAGCAGACCCTGCGAGCGTCGTGCCCGTCCGGCCCGGCGGTAAGAATCCCGGCGGCCTCCAGTTTTTGCAGCCGGTCGGCCAGGATGTTGGTGGCGATCCCCTCGCCCGATTCCTGAAACTCCTTGAAGGTACGGAAGCCGCGCACCATGAGGTCGCGCACGATCAGCAGCGACCAGCGGTCCCCGAAGATTTCGAGGGAGACGCTGACCGGGCAGCCAGACCGGCGTATCGGCTTCGCCTTACCAGGCACCTGGGAGGCAGGATAGCAGGATTACTTGCGAAACACAAGTGACTTTCGGTGACCGGCCGCACAACCTCCGATGGCGCGCTGGGGAGTTATGTAGCCTGTCACCGAAACTCCTGAAGGCGGCGGGTGCGCTGGGTGGGGTCGGACATCAGGGCCACGGCCTGGCGGAAGTTCGAGAGGCAGCCGCGCATGACGGCCAGGCTGCTGTAGTAGTCGTGGTAGCGGAAGAAACCGGTCTGGCCGCGCCACATCGGGTACACATCGCAGGCCTGAAGCCATTTCTCGTAGACCGGGGAGATATCCAGGTAGGTGTCGGGCTGGAAGTTCGAGTCGTCTTCCCAATTTTCCGCGTAGTAGACCCTTCCGGCGTTGTGGGGCGGGTCCTGGCGGGCCATGGTCGCGAGGCCCGCGTAGAACAGCGCGTCCCGGACGATGATGTGGCAGTTCTGGTGATCCTTGTGCCAGCTGCCGCTCCAATGAGTGATCACGGTGTCTGGCTTGTGTCCGCGGATGAGATCGCAGACCGCCAGGGAGACCTCGTCTTTCAGGGGGATCTCGGCGTCCGGCCAGGTGAGCAGCTCGAAATCCGCGCCGAGCATGCGGGCCGCCTTGCGGCTGGCCGCGCGCTGCATCTCGCCATACTCCCGGACCGGAATGTTCCTGGGGCTGCCCTTCTCACCCAGGGTAAGGCTGACGAAGACGCCCGCCCCGCCCTGATGAATGGCGAGGGCCACCTGGGCGCCCATGGTGAAGAGGCAGTCGCCAGGGTGAGCGGCGATCGCCATGACTCTCGAAGCCATCGAATCCTCCCGCGTTACACCGCGTACCGGGCCGCGGTCTTTTCGTTCAGAACGATCCCGAAGCCAGGCCTGCCGGAAACGGCCAGGCAGCCCCGGTCGAGCTGTTCCGGCGGATCGATCAATTCAGCCCGCCAGGGCACCTCGCCGAAGGCATACTCCAGGATCAGGAAGTTGGGCAGCGTGGCGCAGACCTGCGCCGCGGCGGCATTGCCGACCGGACTGGCCGGGCCGTGCGGTGAAACGGGCAGGCCGGCCGCCTCCGCCATGGCGGCGATCTTCTTGAGCTCCAGGAGACCGCCGCAATACTTGATGTCGGGCATGAGGATGTCGAAGGCTCCGGCGGCGATGTACGGGTAGAAACCTTTGGCGCCGAAGAGCGCCTCGCCCCCGGCGGTGGGCATCGCGGCCGCCCGGTTGATGGCCGCCAGGGACTCGATGTCGCGCAGCGGAACGACCTCCTCCAGCCAGAAGAGGTTGAGCGGCTCGAAGCGGCGGGCCAGGTCCAGGCCGCGCTCGCGGTTGTAGCGGCTGTGCACGTCGATCAGCAGGTCGCGGCCCGGGCCGAGGACCTTGCGGACCGCGGCTGCGCATTCGATGCCGGCGCGGGTGAATTTCCCGATCCCGGCCGGGTCGGTGAGCTTTGGGGGCATGTCGTCGAAGGGAGCCAGCTTGGCGGCGTCGAACCCGGCGGCGACGAGCTTTTCGGCCATGGCGGCGAATCCGGCGGGATCGCGCTCCGGAGTAGAGCGGTTGATATTCGCGTAATTGCGGATGCGGGTGCGGAGCGCGCCGCCCAGCAGTTCGTAGACGGGAGCGCCCAGCGCCTTGCCGCGAATGTCCCAGATGCACTGCTCCAGGGCGCTGAATGCGACCGCGGCCGGGCGGCCACCCCCGGCCACTTCGGGCGCCACCGCCTGGCGCAGCCATTCGATATCGGCCAGGGTGCGTGTCTGGAGCAGCGCGAAGAACTGCTTCAGGTAACCGATGGTGCGCTCGTCGCGGCCGCCATGGGAGGCGTCGCCCAGTCCGCTCAAACCATCCGCGGTACTGACGCGGGCCAGCACCCAGTTGCCGCGCCGGTTGACGCGAACCTGGAAGATCTCCAGGCGCGCGGCGCGGAGCCGCGAGACGGCGGGAGCGGCCAGCGCGGAGAGCAGCAGCCCGCGCCGGGTCATCAGAAGGCCCTCGCCCGGGTCCAGGCTTCCAGGAAATCCTTGCCTTCGTAGCGTATGGTGCGGTCGTCGATCACCTTCGAGCCGGGCGCGAGGCCGGCGTCGATGGGGAGCGAGTTGCGCGTGGTGTGCTCGATCTGAAAGGTGACCGGGCCTTCGATGCGGTAGGGCTTGATCCTGCCGATCCTGCTCATGGCGGCGCGGGCGCGCTCGCGGATCAGGTCGCGCGCGGCGGCGGCCGAGAGCGAGATGCAGCTGTAGCGGCCCAGGCCTTCCTTCACGTCCGCCGCTTCCACGCCGGGCACGATGGAACGGATCTCCTCGACCGCGGCGGTATCGCCGCTGAGGAAGATGACAGGAGTGCCGAACCAGCCTGCCAGCGCCGCACGGGTCTCGATCTCGCCCACGGGCTTGCCGTTCATGAGCATGTTCTGGATGCCCAGGGAGCTGTAGCTGTGCGCCATGATGCCGCGCCGCACGTTGGCGCGGCTGTGCTGACCGAGGAAGGCCAGGCCGTCGTACTTGCGCTCGAAGGTGGCGGTTACGCCCGCTGCTCCGATCATGAGCCTGGCGCGCGGATGGATCGTGGCCGCGGAGAGGGTGCGGCTGCCGTCGTGGCCGTCCCAGACGATCACCTCGGTGGCGCCGCCTTCGAAGAACCCGTCCACGGCGGCATTGACTTCGGCGGTCAGCAACTGGCGCAGTTCGGGGTTGGTCGGTTCGACCTGTTCCTGGCGGCAGATCCCGGCCACGCCCTCCGCGTCGGTGATGATCAGGATGCTCCGTTTGGCCTGGCCCCAGAGGAAAATGCAGGAGCCCGCGAGAAGGATGAGAATTCGAGACACCATGGGGAACAGTATAATCGGCTATTGCGTCTGGAAACGCACTCCGGAGGGGGAGCGTCTCTTGTGAGGGAAGCTATGTGCGCACGCGCGGGAAGCCCGCTTTTTCTGGTCTTCAGCGCCCTGCTATGGGCCCAGGCGGAGACTCCGCCGGAGATTGTGTTTCGCACCGACGCCCGCCTGGTGCTTTTGAACGCCACCGTCATCCATCCGCAGAGCGGCCTGCTGACGAACCTGTCCAGAAACGCCTTCCGGGTGTACGAAAACGGGGCGCCGCAGGAAATCACGGTTTTTCGCCAGGAGGATGCGCCGATCTCGCTGGGTCTGATCGTGGACCGCAGTCCCAGCATGACCGACAAGCGGGAGAAGGTGATCTCGGCAGCCCTGGCGCTGATCCGCGCGTCCCATCCCGACGACGAGGTGTTCGTCATGAACTTCGACGAGAACACCTATCTGGACCAGGATTTCACCAGTGATATCGGGAAGCTGGAGCGGGGGCTGCGCAACTTCGATTCCCGGGGAGGCACGGCCATGCGCGACGCCGTGCGGCTGGCCGTCGAGCATCTCAACAACCGGGCCAGGAAAGAGAAGAAGGTGGTGCTGGTGATCACCGACGGCGAGGACAACTCCAGCATTCAGAAGCTGGAGCACCTGGTGAAGGTTTCCATGCAGAACGAGGTGCTGGTGTATGCGGTGGGCTTTCTGGCCGAGGAGACCCCGGACGCGGCGCGGCGCGCGCGGCGCGATCTGGACGCGCTGACGCGCTCCACCGGCGGGCAGGCCTGGTATCCGAAAACGGTGTCCGAGATCGAGCCGATCGCGCTGGCCATCGCCCACGAGATCCGCAACCAGTATGTGATCGGATATCACCCCGCGAACGAGAGCGCCGACGGGAGTTTCCGGCGGATCCGCGCGGAGGTGGACGTTCCGGGCGCGCTGGTGCGGACGCGCGCGGGATACTACGCCACGCCGCGGGTCAACTAGCGTCCTGTCAACCAGCGTCCGGAACGGGCGCAGGCCGCGGACTTGCTAAGATCGTAGCAATGACTCCCCGAAAACCGGAATTGCCCGCGGTGCCTCTGACACTGGAGGGGGCAGCCATGCTGCACCAGATGATGCGGGTGCGCTGGGCCGCATGGAAAGCGCTGCCGCAAGAGGATCAGAAGGAGATGGTGGAACAGGCGGCGGCTTTGCTGGAGCCCATGGAGCGGAACCGGGAAGCGCCCAGCGCCCTGTTCGCGATGCTGGGGCATAAGGGCGACCTGCTGTTTCTGCACCTGCGCCCGAGCTTCGACGAGCTGAGCCAGACCGAACTGTGCCTGGCGCGCCTGAAGCTCTGGGACTACCTGGAGCCGGCGACCTCGTACCTCTCCGTCGTGGAGCTGGGCCTCTATGAATCGAGCGTGAAGGTGTTCGGAGCGCTGCTGGAGAAGGGCCTCGAGCCGCACAGCCCGGAATGGCAGGCGGCGGTGGAAGAGCAGCTGGCCGGGCAAAGGAAGGCCATGGCCCCGCGGCTCCGGCCGGAGATTCCCGGCAGCCGCTTCCTCTGTTTCTACCCGATGGACCGCAGGCGCGGGGAGACCCGCAACTGGTACGACCTGCCGATGACGGAGCGCCAGCGCATGATGCGCGATCACGGCCAGATCGGGCGGCGCTACGCGGGCGAGGTCACCCAGATCATCTCGGGCTCGATCGGCTTCGACGATTGGGAATGGGGCGTGGACCTGTTCGCCGACGATCCGCTGGTCTTCAAGCGGCTGGTGTACGAGATGCGCTTCGACGAGGCCAGCGCGCTGTACGCCGCGTTCGGCCCCTTCTACGTGGGGCGGCGATTCCCGGCCGCAGCTCTGGGCGATTACCTCGGCGGGCATCTTCCCCCGGCGGCCTGACGCGGATTCAGGCGAAGATCGAAAGCCGCGCGTTGTGGAAGCGGGCTGAGCCTTCCTGGACGAAGACGCCCCAATCGCCTTCCGGCAGGTTGTAGAGCCGCGTGTTCATGGCGATCCTGCCGGCCGCGTAGGCGACGCAGACGCTGCCGTCGACGAACACCTTCAGGTCCACCGGGCGTCCGGGCTCGAGCGCGACGGGCCGCTCCAGTTCCGGCGCGAAGGGCAGATCGCCGCGGCGCGGCCAGGAATCGAATACCAGCCGGTTGCGCCCAGGCTCCAGGCGGATGTAGTAGGCCTGTTCCAGGTCCTGGCTGGAGCGCAGCATGAGGCCGCAGGCGCGGGTGTTGCGCTCGAACTCCACCGAGACATCGAGCTTGCAGCGCGGAGGCAGCGCGCCGGCCGTGGCGCAGCCGAAGCCGCCCGGAGCGGAGACGCGCAGGGAGCCGCCGCCGGAGCGGCTTTCGCCCAGAGCGGAGGAGAAGCGCACCGGCGCGGCGCGGCCGAAGGCGCGGTCCACGGTCTCCGGGACCCGGACCGAGAGGCTGCCGTCGCGTTCCTGAAGCACTTCGTGCACTACGAGATTCCCACCCCAGTTCCAGCCGCCGTCGTCGCGGGCTCCGGTGCGGGTCGGATTCCAGCCGAACAGGTAGCGGCGGCGGCCGTCGGACGCTGTTTTCGCGGCGTAGAAGGCGCGGCCGTCGAAGGTGTCGCCGGCGGGCGAGAGCCAGGGGCCCTGGAGGGTGCGGCTCATGCGGTAGCGGGTGACCAGGCCGTCGGAGAACTCGGAGAAGACCAGGTACCACCATTCGCCCATGCGGAACAGGTCGGGGCACTCATGGGTGAAGTAGAGGCCGGGCGCCCAGAGCGGCTCGCGGACCTCCCACTTCTCCAGATCGCGCGACACGCAGAGGGCAGTGCAGCCGCGGCGGCGGGAGGGGCCTTTGCGGAGCCGGGCTGCGGCGAGCATCCAGTACTCGCCCGAAGCGTCGTTGTAGAAGACAAACGGGTCGCGCCAGTCGTGCGGCTCGTAGCCGGCGGCAGGGGCGAAGAAGGTGTGGGCCGGAATCTTGCGCCAGTGCAGCAGGTCGTCGCTGACGGCGTGCATGATGCCCTGCTCGGGCCGGTCCTGCTTTCGGAAATAAGGGTTGTGGCCGGTGTAGAAGATGTGAAACCTGCCGGCGGCCTGGATGGCGGAGCCGGTGAAAACGCAGAGGTCCTGCTCGCCGCTGCCGCCGCGGGGCAGCATCTCGCCGTGTTCGGTGAACTGCACGAAGTCGCTGGTGCTGATCTGATACCAGGGGGTGCCTTCGCCATGCTTCTCACGATCGCGCCAGTCCAGCAGATAGAAGAGCCGGAAGCGGCCGTCGTGAAAGAAGGGGATGAAGTCGGCCGCCCAGGCGCCGGCGGGCCGGTAGAAGAACTCGCCGCTGCCTGCGGCGTTGGAAAGCGGCGTGGAGGCGGCTGCAGCAGAGAGCGAGAAGGCGAACTGACGGCGAGTCATGCAAGCCAGCGTACACCGGAAAGGGGAGGCGTGGGCTGAAGACAGCCAAGGATACTTGGAATCTCCAGGACGGGAGCTTTCAGCCATCAGCGGACAGCGGTGAGCTTTTGCTGCAGCGCGGG
>JADZAF010000352.1 GCA_020852755.1 Bryobacterales bacterium | reverse complement strand
GGCTTGCTGTGATGGAGTGCCAGAAGGAACAGGAAGATCTACCCCGGAAATACATGGCTGCGCCGTAAGCTGGGCCCCAGTACGCAGGTAGCACCCAGAATGCGGTGACCAGCGGAATCAGGATAATCAGGCCTTTGAGGGCGATCAACAATGTTCGCATTGGGGCTATTATAAGCCAATCTTGTCAGAAGATCGGCTGCATCTGAGATTGTTTCTCACCGGCTCGCTGGCGCTGGTCTTCTCGAGTGGGACCCGAGTGGCCTCAATCAGCAGGAGTGCCAGAAAGATCAATACCGTGGCTGACGGAATCACCGACCACCAGGGCTTCAAGGTAATCAGCGGAATCACCAGCGGGCTCATCAGCAGAAGCGCGACGTAGCGGACGAAATTCCAACGCGATCGGAACACGGCTAGCCACAGGGGCAGCAGCGCCACCGTATAGTCGTAAAAGAGCGCGCGTGGTGCTACGAGAAGAGAAGCGGTGGTAGTTACCGCGAACACCCGCCATTGCGGCATCCTGCGGACCAAATTCAGAACGACAAATCCCAAGAACAAGGAGAACCCATATGCCCACACTGGACGTAGTCCCAAGCTGGCCGACAAGGCGGCCAAGTTGATCAGGCGGCTGACGGCCGGGTTCTGGGCACCGATAGAGTCGTTTCCCAGCAGGGCAATCCAGCGCAGGAAACCGTCTATGCCTGCCACGGCAAGGAACCCGCTCATCACGCACGACGCACTCGCCAGGAATCCCAGCGTCATCCTCCACCTCCGCTGAACCAGGAGAACTAGAGGCCACAGCGCGATCAGGTGGGGTTTCATTGCCGCTAAACCGAGGACCATCCCCGCAGAGAACCCTCGTCCCCGTCCCATAAGCGAATAGGTGGCAACCAGGCCGGCCAGTAGAAAGGCAGCGTCCTGTCCGCTCGCTATTCCCAGACCGGCAGCGGGATACAGAATCGCGCCGGCGACAGCCTGATAGCCGAAACGCCGGGCGGCCCACCACCAACAGGCGCAGAGAGTCGCAATCTGCATGCCCACCCAGCACCACCAAGCCGTGGGGTATGACAACAGCGACAGGGGAGAGAGGACTGCGTAATAGAAAGCTGGCCGGTTGGAAGGGATGACTGCCTCAGTCTCCGGAACGAACTTCCGCTCCGCCGCCAGATTGTGCTCAGTGTCGTAGAGGCGGTCCGTCTGACCCGTCCGGACCATGTAAGCTCCGGTATAGAAGGCCAAGAAATCCCCGTCCCGTCCGTCCATCGCCATGACCAGAAGAAGGATGGCCAGAATGCCCACTATCACCGCCAACGCGCTGCGGAACGCTTCCTCTGCCTTCGTCCTTGCCGATTGCGGTTGCTCGGGGGTCCGATCTGAAGCCGGATTCATTGCCTTCCGCTGCCTATCAACCTTGGCCCTCTACGTACTAGACTAGTTCCTTGGATACCCAGGCTTCAAGTCGAGCGCGAAATGACGAAGCGGATTCGGCTCCTGCGATGCGGTTCGCGCAAAGATGCCGCTCTCTCAGCACTGCCCTTCTCATCGCCTCGCTTCTGCGTCTCTTTTACAGCGCCTGCGCGGCATTGTTTTCCGCTCGATTGGAACTCGACACTGCTCAGGTCCGCTCCAATCACTTCACCGATAACCTGATTCCTCAGTCCGATATTGTGCGGTACGGTCTCCTGGGTGTCTGGGAGCGCTTCGACACCCTCTGGTACATCCACATGGCGGCCACCGGCTATGACCGCCCGGAAACCGTTGTGTTCCCCCCGCTCTATCCGCTGTTGATCCGCTTCGCCGCTCTCTTCACAGGGACTCCGCTCGTAGCTGCCCTCGTCGTTTCCTCGCTGGCCAGTTTCTTTCTGTTCTGGGCCTTCCATCGTTTGGCAGTGCTGGAGCTGCCCCCGGAAATCGCCCGGCGTGCCCTGCTGTTCTACGCGGTCTGGCCTGCCGCCTTCATCTTCTTCGCCGGCTACCCGGATTCCCTCACCATCGCGTTGATGCTATGGGCCCTCGTCTTCGCCCGTTCTGAACACTGGTGGGCAGCTGGTGTTTGCGGGCTGCTCGCGGGCCTGACTAAGGCCGTGGGGCTCCTGATTGTTGTTCCTCTTGTCGTGATCGCCTTGAGGAAACGCTGCTGGCGAGCAGTGCCGATTCTGTTGTCCGCCGCCGGGTACCCCCTTTACGCCGCTTGGCTGTTCTTTACTGACAGAATGCTCCCAGCCGAGAGCTACGCCCGGTTCTGGGGCACCGTCATTGCACCACCTTGGGAGACGGTCTCATTCAGTGTCCGGAACGCTCTCGCCGGAAGCGGTGCAGCACGGCTCCAGTTGCCCGCTGGCTTACTCACCGCTGCGCTGGCACTATGGAAGCGGCCGCGCCCGGAATATACCCTCTACGTCCTGGCTGTGTTGATGTTTGTGCTCACGAAAAAGAGTGATCCTTCCCAACATCAGCTCGCGCGCTATCTCCTCATCCTGTTTCCGGCACCTCTGCACCTGGCTGTGTTCCTTCAAGATAAAGCAGTTGTCCTGGCTGCGCTCCTAACCTTATTGTCCGTCAACCTGGTCTTCTTCTGGGGTTACCTCAACTGGAGTCTTATCGCCTGAGATGGGCGCACGCTGCCCTCGCTTTCAACGGCTTCATTTCTTCGCGGAACCCTCCAGTTCTTTCAAGGCACCATGCCCGATACCGCGGTGGTGCCACCAGGCGGCGGCAGCGGCAAAGAAGCCCGCTCCAAAGGTAGAGTGTCTCTTGTCAGAAGACCCGGGTGCAGGTTTGCGAAGGCAAGGAAGAAGATGCCGGTCAGGGCTTCCACGAGCGGGG
Organism: Bryobacterales bacterium; assembly: GCA_020852755.1. Classification (GTDB taxonomy): domain Bacteria; phylum Acidobacteriota; class Terriglobia; order Bryobacterales; family Bryobacteraceae; genus JADZAF01. The sequence continues at coordinate 3,870 of JADZAF010000352.1, read as the reverse complement.
TTGGCAGATGGCGAGTCGAACGGGCAACCATCCCGGTGAGCAGGGAGCCTTCGAGGGTCGTTGGTGCCCGGTCGGCATTCAACCTCATCCCTAATCGGCTATTTGCCACCAGAGGAATGCAAAAGAAGTTCCGAACAGGAAACATTTCGGGCGGAGGGCGATTTAGCGAAAACAACTTGGAACGGAGCAAGCCACGCCCATCGAAGTCAGCATACGCCAGAATACAATGCTCGGAGTGGGCAGTTGCGAGTCGCGATGCCTTGTTTTTCTAGGCGTTTAGCGGGAAGATAACGAGAAAGGAGGCCAATGATTCTCTCGCGCTTCTCCATGCTGCTCCTGATGCTCACGCCCGCCTTCGGCCAGGCCATCGTCGAGAACGCCATCATCACCTCGAAATCAGGCGTCGCCGCCTCCAAGGCCTCCGGCGCCGGAGCCTCCATCGGCGGAATTTTCAGGAAGACCTCGGAGCTTCTAGGATCCACGCCGTCCAGCGCCCAGACGGCCGTGGCTGTTGCCCCCGAAGAAGTTGCCGGACCCGAACGGAAGCCCCAGCCCATCGACCTGGCAGCGCTCTCCCCTGCCATGGAGGAAAAGGAGATTCTCCGCCGTTTTGGCCCCCCGCTGCTGCGCATCTCCGGCGTCAAGAACGGCGCGCAGCTCGACACCCTGACCTACCAGGTCCTCGGTGGCGCCATGGTGGATCTGCAATTGCGCGAAAGCAAGCTCATCGCCGTTCCGGCTCAGCCGCCGGCGAAGCAGTAGCCTCTCACACCGCCCCGACGCCTTTCATGATCTGCATCAGGTTCCAGATCACCAGGGCCGCGAAGAAGTAGTTCACCTTGTGGATCACCCCCGGCTTTTGCAGAAACACGCAGATCCCGGCCAGCGTGAATCCCACCGCCTTGGCCGCCGCCAGCCCGACCATCGGATCTGACAAGCGCATCATCCAGGCGATGAACGGGCTCATCTCGCTCCCCCCCAGCCGGAGACCCACCAGCGTGGTCAGAAAATCCAGGATCTGCAGCAGAACAAACACTTCCAGGTAGGTCATGCCTCTTCTTATCGTCCCCGCCTGCTGACTTGGAGCGCCATTGCCCCGTCCGAGTTTCGGAAACCTGCCCGCCGGATCGCTCATCACCCCGGTGAAATGTGATTCTATCAACACCCGCCCGGCTCCATCCCGATAACTCTGAGCCCGCCGCTTCCCGGTTCACACCCCCCCGCCACACCAAACCGCTTCCTTTTCAATCACCTGGCTCAGTTCCACCCCGCGGTCCCGACTTCCCCGTGCTACACCTGGTAACGGTGAACGGTGCCATCCCAACCCGCCCCGGACGCTTTTCCGGAATCCTGTCCGCCGCACACTGCGCGCAACGTGCCCCTGCAAAACGAACCCAGGAAGTTGTTGAAAACACGGGGCGAGCGTTCCTGACGTGCCGTGTTCCCGCTCCTGAAAACGGTCTTTCTCGACCGCATTCCGGCAGTTCTCGGTGGTGCCGTCCCGCCGCTCCCTTACTTCGGCCCGCCCATCGGGATCACCACCGTCCCCATATCCTTCGGCGAGGACTCGATCCGGATCTCGTTCGACCCCACCCGCGGCGGTTCCGCCCCCGCCGTCCCCTCCGCCATCCCTTCGGCCCGCCCTGCCCGCGCCCGCAGCGCCCGGGTCACCTCGGCCTGCGGCAGCGTCAGCCCTAACCGGACCGCGCTGCCCTCCCTCCCGAACCGCACCCGCTCCAGCAGTTGCGCCGCCTTCGGGTCCCCCGCGCTTTTCTGCCGGAACAGGCCCGCCAGCATCTGGAGCGCATCGGCCAGTTTCTGCGCCTCCGCCTCGCTTTGCGCCGTCAGCTCCGCGGCCATCTCCAGGTCGTTGCCGAATCGCAGCCCCCCGCTGAACTGCCGTATGCTGTTGAGCATCGCCTGCGGTGGCACCGGACCCCCTCCGCCGGGCGCCTGTGCCGGCAGGCTCACCCCGGGACTGTCCGCCACCACCCAAAGGTCGTACTGCTCCCGCAGCGCCGCCGCCTTCGCCGCCAGCGCCTCCGGCGCCCTTCGCGCCCCCCGCAGCGCGGCCCGCACCTGTTCCAGGTCCCCCGCCAGCGCCGTCTCCCCGTCCGGAAACGCCAGCGCCTGCATCGGGTTGTTCCCTCCTCCCGCCCGCCAGTAGATCCGCACCCCGCCCGCCTGCGTCACCCGGGTCGCTTCCATCCGCGCCACGCGGTCCTGTACGTCCTGCCCGAAGCGCCCCCGCGCCGCCACCAGCAGCGGCGGGTTCTTCTGCCCTCCGCGCGACGAGATCAGTACCTCGCGTATGTCCCGCAGCGGGTCGAACTCCGCCGTCCGAAACATCTCCCCGAACTGATCCACCGATTTCCGGGTCTCCGCCCGGATCGCCTGCCCTACCGCCGACTTCAGGATCCGTTCCACCTGAATTCCGACCAGCAGCTTGGCGTCCGGCGCCACCGTATCCATCAGGTCGGCCGCCTGCGCCGCCGCCGGCGGAACCCCCGCCCACGCCGCGCACAGGGCCATCCGGCAGGCCGCATCTCGTATCCGCATGCTGCGATTCTACCAGCGGTACCTGTTTTCCCCTCGGGACTGTTGCCCTGCGCCCGTCACTCGGGTACTATTGTGCCGGGTATACCTCGGAAGGAGCCACATCCATGCGACTTGCGTCTCTCGTCCTTGTGCTCGTGTGCGCCCTCGCCCTCGCCCTGGCGGATTCGCCGCCCGGTCAGGCCCGCGCCCGGCTTAGCGGATACAACGAAGTCCCGCCGGTCTACTCCCCCGGAACCGGCGCCTTCTCCGCCGTCGTTGACCAGACCGCCAAAACCATCGCCGTCACCTTGGAGTACTCCGCGCTGGCCGGCAACGCCCAGGCCGCCCACCTGCATTTCGGGCAGAAGGGCGTCAACGGCGCGGTCGTCGTCACGCTGTGCGGCGCCGGCAAGCCGGCCTGCCCCGTCAAGGAGGGAACCGTGACCCTCACCGTGGGCCAGGGCGACATCGTCGCCGTGCCCGCCCAGGGAATCCCCGCCGGCGGCATCGACGCCCTCCTCGACGCGATCGATAGCGGCGCCGTCTACGTCAACGTGCACTCCAACCTGTTCCCCTCCGGCGAGATTCGCGGCCAGGTCAAGCCCGGGCGCGGCCCGGACGATGACCCCGGCCAGGGTGAAGGCCGCGGCAAAGGCAAGGCCAGGGGCAGGGAAAAGGACGATAATTAAAAAGAGAGAGATGGAAGCGCCCTCCGACCTCGAAAAGTGGATGCGTAACGAGGGCCGCTTCTGGGAAGGAGCTCGCGAAAAGCAGGACTTCGGCCGGCGCCTCATCCTCGCCTTGTTTATCGGCGCCCTGCTCTATCTGCTGCGCTCCTGCGCCGCGCCCTTTCAGTGACAGCGCCGCGTGAAGCGGCCGTGAGCCGCTCGAGGAACCGGACATGACCGGCAGACTCCCGCTGCTGTGGATTCTCTCCGTCGCCGTCGCGCTCGGGGATCAGATGCCTCGCTTCCCCAGCGATGCCGGCCTGCCGCCCGTCCTCCCCATTCCGCCCCTCATCTCGCCGTCCGTCCACCCGCCCCCGGTGCGCGGAGGCGGAGGCCGCAGCTTCTTCCCCTTCTTCCCCGGGTTCTATAGCGGCTACCCGCTCTATCAGCCCCCGGTCAGCGTCTCCAACGTCGTGGTGGTGCAGCCCGCAGCCCCGCCGCCGCCTCCGCCGCTCCCCGAGAAGCCTCCCCGGCCCGAGCTCCGCGAGTACTCCTGGCCCGCCTCGCCGCCCGCCGCCCCGCGCCACTTCTCCATCGTCCTGCGCGACGGCTCGGTCCACGCCGCCCGCGTCCTCTGGCTCTCCGGCCCCACCCTCTTCTTCAT
>JADZAF010000351.1 GCA_020852755.1 Bryobacterales bacterium | reverse complement strand
GGCGGACCGCCGCGATTGGAGGGCGTCAGCGCTGTGTGCCGCTGGCCCAAACGGGCAGGTGCGTACTGTCATACAGTACGAGATTGCCGTCGTCCTGCATCTCCAGCCTGAACGGCGCCGTGCCGCCCCGCAGCCCGCTGGCCCAGAGCGCGATACACGACGTTTCCCATACCGTATGTTCGTTGCACTGGATGCTGGAACAGGCGCGGCAGACGCCGTAGCCGGAAAGCGCGACATCCTTGTCCGGACCTCCATACACCACAATATTGCCGTCCGGCTGCACGGCCAGCCTCCAGGGCGGCAGCCCCCTGCCGTTGGTGTGAGTCGCCCAGATCGGCCTGCCGAAATCGTAAATCACGAAGTTACCATCCACCTGCATGATGGCCTGGAATCTCCCGCTATTGGAGACCAGCTTTTCACCCTGCCAAAGACCCGGGCTGCTGAACGGAGACGCGTTGCCGACGCCCGACGAGACAGTGGGACCACCGTCGAAGATGCCGGTGGGCATGGCCACACTGAGCTTCGGCGGCGGCGTGTACCCGCCCTGTGCCGTTCTGGCTTGCGCCTGAGCAGCGAGCTGCGCCACTTGGGGGTCCTCGACATCCGGCGTATCCATAGCTTTGGCCCAATAGTAGTAGAGCATGTCTTCACCATTGGTTTGCCTGGCTATCGCTTCCAGGTACACAGGCGTCTTTGCCCTTTCCAGGGCGGCCTCGAGTTTCGGCCGCGCGGTTTCGATGGCAATCAGCTGATCGATGGCGATGGAACTCAGGATGGCGCCGACCGCCGAGATCAGGGCGGCGCCGGAAAGGGCCGTAAGTCCTTGCGCTGACTTAAGAAGGTTCAGGCCTTTGGTCAGGCCGAAGAGCGAGGTTTCGCGCGTTACGTCCCAAAGGTTCTTCCCTGCATCCCAGGCGATCTTCACGCCTTGGGCAAACGAGTTCATCGCAGCCAGAGTGCCGATAGTGCCGGTGCCGGTCGCTCCCAGCCCCATCAGCGAGCCGATCGTCTGGTGGAAGTTAAACGGAACCGTGCCGTAGTAGAACATCGCGCCGAGCGACTTTCCCTGTCCGGTGTCCTGCCGGTATTGGTTGTCGTAGGCCTTCCAGGCGTCGTACATCGCAAGCGCCTGCTCGGCCAGGTGAACACGCCTGGCCTGAATATAGCCGGCGAATGCCTGGATCAGCTTCTTTTCGCCGGGTGTTCGATTCGTCTCCGACTTCCCGAGCGCGAGCTTCATCTGGGCAAACATCCAGGCCCGGAGCGATTCGCTGCCATAGGGGCGCTTCGCGATTTCCTGCCATTGCGCCGCCACCCAATCCCGAGCGGCAGGGGTGGCGTCGCCAAGTCCCCGGGCCAGCGCGAGATCGTAGAGGAAACCGGTGAGCCGGTCGCTTTCGAATAACCTCTTTTCCGCGATCACATCCCTGGCTCCCTGCAGATAGGCCAAGCCGGGCTCTCTAAAGGAAGCAGGCTTCCATTTCAACAGGACGGTGCAGCCGTTGTTGCTCTCCCTGCTATAGAGAGGATTGCCGTTACGCTGGGTGATCAGGAGGTTGCCGCCCTCATCGACGACCGGGCAGGCGAAACAGCCGGCGGCATAGCCGTTTCCGGCGCCCGCGGCGATATCCAGAAACGGGTTCCCCGGGGTTCGCTTCCCGGCCAGCTTCATTTTCGCGGCGTCCGGAGCGGGACAACCGTTGAACGACAGAAGCTGAGCCGGGCTGTGCTGCATTCCAAACCAATACTCCGCCTGTGCGCAAGCTGAGTCACTGTTCACGTGATCCCAAACGGTCCGTACGGGATAGTTGTCAGGACACTTCCAGCAACTGCCTCCGATGCCATCCGGAGAGTACATATCCCAAAAGGAACCTGCCGGGCATTCCCAGATCCACGCGGGTGACTTTACTTTCGTTGCGCGGGTCGCACCGACGGTGGGCGACCGGTAGCAGGCCGTGTCCGTATCTACGGCGTCGAACGTGCGGATCCACTCACCCCTGCGGTCGGTATCATCGGGGCATTTCCAGCATGTGCCGCCGTAAATCATATCGTAGAAGCCTTCATCGCAGGTGGTGTCCAGCGTGTAACCACCCACGAAGTCGGCGTTCGTGTCGCCGCAGTTGCTCGCGCAGAGCAGTTGTCCCGGTGAAGTGACAGTCTGAGCCAACGCCATTTGCCACGGCCACGCCAGGAAGGCCGCGGCCGCTGTTACGTGAAATCTCATGAAGAACCCTCCGCCTGAGATAGGGGAAGCAGGCGGCTGGTTTTGATCATGGTTGAGCCGGAGGCTAAGTCCTGGTACAATGTGACAACCCGAAAGAGATGGGCGGCCCGGCGGCAGAGGATGTGAGCCGCTTGATGGGCTCCTTCCGGCAAGGGGACCAGCAAGCGGCGAAGAAGCTGGTTGACCTGCTGTACACGGAGCTCCGGCGGATCGCCGTGCGGCAGATGCGGCGCGAGCGCGCCGATCACACCTGGCAACCCACGGTGCTCGTCCATGAACTCTATCTGGAACTTATCAAGATACGGGCATTGAAGCCGGGGCAGGACGCCGCCAGCGAGAAAGAAGCCTTTCTCAAGCTGGCGGCTCATCTGATGAAGCGTCTGCTGATCCATCACTCCCGCCCTCTTTACCGCCGGGTTGAAAGAGTGCCCCTCGACAGCACTGCCGCGTCCGGCAAGGAAGGCGGTCAGGAACTGGCGGAGATCGATGAAGCGCTCTCGCGGCTGGCGGCCGTGAACCCGCGACTCAGAAGCGTCGTGGAGCTGAAAGTTTTCGAAGGCCTCACCGGCGAGGAGATTGCACAACGTTTGGGCTGTGGTCCGGCTACCGTGGCGCGGGACTGGAACTTCGCCCGGCACTGGCTGCGAGAGGAGCTTCAGGCTTAGCCGCGGCTGCGGCTTTCTCTTCCAGAGCCTTGGTAATCAGCGCCTGAAAACCGGCCATGTCAAGGGCGCCCGAGACCAGTTCATGGCCAATCACAAAGCTGGGAGTGGACCGCACACCGATGGCGCCGGCAACCCGCTGGTTCTCCGCCAGGACGGCCTGGACCTCGGCCGAGGCCATATCGGCTTTCAGGCGGGCGGTATCCAGGCCCAGCCTGGCGGCCGTTTCTTCGACGGCGGCCCCGTTGACCGGCGACTTCAGATCCATCAGGGCGCGATGGAACTCCAGGTAAGCGCCCTGTTTTTGCGCGGCGAGCGCCGCGCGCGCGGCCAGTTGCGACTCAGGCCCGAGCACCGGCAGTTCCCGGAAGATGACCTGCACGTCCGGGCGCTCTTTGAGCAGCTGAGCGATAGTCGGAGAGACCCGGCGGCAATAGCCGCAGTTGTAGTCGAAGAATTGCACGATCCGCAGGCCGGCATGGCTGCTGCCGGCTCGCGGCGCGGCGGTTTCTTCGAAGAGTTCGCGGCGTTTGGCTGAAATCGCTTCGCGCGACCGCTGCTTCGCTGCAGCGCGCTCGCGTTGCTGATAGGCCTGGACGGATTCCATCAGCACTTCCGGGTGCCGCAGGATGTATTCACGCACGATCTGCTCGATTTCCCCCTTTGACACGACGGCGGGTCCGCTCTCGCCATAGAGCCACCCGCTGGATAACACCAGAGTGACAATGCCGGCAATCAGTTTCATGTTGTTCTCCTCCGAATCTGATATGGGCGATGAGCGCGGCGATTTCGATCAGAGAGAACCGCCAGTCCGACACAGGGCCGGTCCGCTGGCCGAGGGAGCCGGCGACAGGATGCCGGGCTTACATACTGACCGGGCGAAGGCTGACTGCCTCCCGGCATCGGCGAAGTGACTTTACATTCGCCCTGACAGTTCCGTTACTCCACCTGGCGGGCGGCCGGTGAGCCTGGAGCAGTTGAAGAGAGAGTTTCCGTTCCGACAGCCGGGGCGAAAACGGCTCCGAGGGCCCGGGAAATGCGTGCCGGCGCGGCGGGTCGGCAGAAAGCCGGGTCACTCCAACAGCAGCGCCAGGCGCCCGAGGCCTTTGAGGCACTCCTCGAGTTGCCGTGACACGCCGGTGAGGTTCCCTCGGACTTCCGGCATGGCGGATACGAGGCGGAGCAGCGCGGTCCGGTCCCGAGTGCCATCCAGCAGGGCAAGGAACCGGGCGCTGAATTCGTCTTCAATCCGGATGGCCTGGTGCCGCAGATTGGTCACCAGGTCCCCGCCGGCCGCCTGGAGGCGGGCCAGCGGGCTGGCCAGAGGCCGGACACCGGGCTCCCCGGTCAAACGAAAGGGGGCGGCGTGCAATTCCGTGAGTCCGGCCTGGAAAGTCGTCCACAAGATGCCGGCCAGGGCTGCCGCGCCGTCATCTCCGGCCGGGAGCTCGGCTTCGAGACGGGAAACGCTGACTGCTTGCGGCCAGGC
>JADZAF010000350.1 GCA_020852755.1 Bryobacterales bacterium | reverse complement strand
CACCTCTACCCGCTGGGCCAGTTCCTCGGGCCACCTGCTGGGCCGCACCATCATCTCTTCGGAGACCTGGACCTGGCTGAACTCGCCGGCTTTCCGCGCCGCGCCGCTGGACCTGAAAGCCGAGGCCGACCGCCATTTCCTGCAAGGCATCAACCAGTTGATCGGCCACGGCTGGCCCTATTCGCCTGAGCCGGCCGGGGAGCCGGGCTGGCACTTCTACGCCGCCGCGGCTCTCAATCACCACAACCCCTGGTGGATCGTGATGCCCGACCTTGCGCGGTATCTCCAGCGCCTGAGCTTCCTCCTGCGCCAGGGCAGGCCGGTCAACGACGTGGCGCTGTACCTGCCTTCCGCCGATGCCCGGGCGGCGGCCACCCTGGGCTCTACCTCCATCAACGACAGCCTCCAGAAGACTTTCGGCCGGTCCACCGTGATCCCGGCGATTCTGCGCGGGGGATACGGCTTCGATTTCATCGACGACCGGATTATCCGGGACCACGGGCGGACCGGCGCAGGCGCCCTGGAGATCAACGGCAATCGCTACAAAGTGGTCGTCCTTCCCGGCGTGGAGCGGATTCCGCTGGAGACCTACCGCAAGCTGGAAGCGTTTGTTCAAGAGGGCGGACGGCTGATCGCCACCGGCCGCACTCCCTCGCTGGCCCCCGGCTTCCTGGAAGGCCCGTCGCAGTCGCCGGACGTTCGCGCCGTCACCCGCCGCCTGTTCGAAGGGGCCGCGCCGCCCGCGCGGTTCCTCCACGACGAGGCCGGCCTCTCCGCCGAACTGAATAAGGCGATGCCTCCGGACGTTGTATTCTCCAACGGGGCGCGGCAAATCGGCTTTGTCCATCGCAGTGTCCCCTTCGCCGAAATCTACTTCCTCGCCAATACCGGGAATACCAGCCTGCGCACCAGGGCATGTTTTCGCGCCGCCGGCCTGGAGGCCGAGTTCTGGGATCCGCTGACGGGCCGGATCGTGCCGGCGAAGGCGGAACAAAATCCGGAAGGCACGGTCGCGCTCTCGCTCGAGTTCGAACCATACCAATCCATGGTTCTGGTCTTTTCGCATCAGCCCGCTCGAGATGGCGCCGCTGAGCCTCCGGCTGTTTCGCTGCCTGAAGCCATCGACCTCAGCCGGGATTGGGACCTCGCCTTCACCGGCACGGGCCGCCGGGTTCGCCTGGACCGGCTCCGTTCCTGGACCGAAGATCCGGAGACCCGCTTCTATTCCGGACCGGCAACCTACGAAAGGACCGTAGCCGTCAACCCCGGGTGGTTGTCCGCGGGCATCGCCTGGTATCTGGAATTCGGCCAGGGCGCCCCGCTGCCCGAGGTCCCCTCATCGCAGCCCGGCATGCGCGCCTGGCTCGACGCCCCGGTTCGGGATGCCGCCATGGTCTACGTAAACGGAGCGCGTGCCGGCTCTGCCTGGTGCCCGCCTTACCGCGTCGAAATCACCCCGCACCTGCGCCCGGGCGAGAATGCCATCCGGGTGGTGGTGGGCAACCTGGCCATGAACCGCATGGCGGCTGGCCCCCCGCCTGATTTTCAGGCTCTCATTCGCCGTTACGGAAAACGTTTCGACCTGCAGGACATGGAAAACCTGCAGGCGCTGCCTTCCGGGCTGCTGGGGCCCATACGTTTGGCGCCGGCGGCCGCCGGCTTTAACATAGTCTCGTTAGAGGAACCCGCCGGAGTGGGAGCCGGTGGGAGGGGATTAACCCAACCAGGCCGCCGGTAGTGGCGGCCGGATCAATTGAGGGAGTGAACCATGCAATTGCGGTCACACAGAATCAACACCCTTTGGATAGTCTCGCTCGCCTGCGCGGCGCTGCTGGCGCCGTGGCAGGACTGCCTGACAGCCCAGGAAGCCCGCGGCACCGTCGTGGGCAGCGTGATGGACCCCTCGGGAGCGGCCATTCCCGGCGCTTCCGTCGTGGTCGTCAACAAAGCGATGGGGACCAAGCTCCCGCTGACGACCAACGAGGCCGGTGTCTACCAGGCCTCCTACCTGATTCCGGGCCTGTACCAGGTTTCGGTCGAAGCCGCGGGTTTCAAGACGGTGATGCGCGACGACGTTGAAGTGCGCGTCAACGACCGGGTGGCGCTCAACTTCACCCTCGAGATCGGCGCTGCGACCGAGAGCATCACGATCACCGGAGAGACGCCCCTGCTGAGCACGTCCAGCGCCTCGATGGGCCAGGTCGTTGACCCCCGCCGGATCGCCGAACTGCCCATCGCCCACGGCCAGCCGTTCGCGCTCGTAGGGCTCGCCCCGGGCGTCTCCTTTAATGCCGGGGCGGCCACCCTGAACCGCCCGTTCGAGCCCACCCACATCGCCGGCTACGCCATGAACGGAGTCCGCACCAACCGCAGCGACATCACCATCGACGGCGTGCCGAGCACCGCCACCGCCAACGAGAGCGAGGTCATCTCCACCTACGTGCCGCCGGCGGATATCGTCCAGGAATTCCGCGTCCAGACGGCCACTTTCGATTCGCAGTTCGGCAACACGCAGGGCGGCGTCATCAACATCGCCATCAAGTCCGGCTCCAACGACCTGCACGGCGGCGCCTACTACTCCAAGTGGACGCCCGCGCTGACAGCCAACGACTGGTTCAACAACCGCCAGCGACAGCCGAAGCCGGACTACACCTATAACCGCTGGGGCGGAAACGTGGGCGGCCCGGTGTGGATTCCCAAACTCTATAACGGGAAGAACAAGACCTTCTTCATGTGGGGCTACGAGGGCATTCACGAGTCGCGCCCGCGCAACAACTGCGGCACCACCTGCGCGGTTCCCACCGAAGCCCAGTGGAACGGCGACTTTTCCGGCGTGCTGGCAGCCGGCGGCTCGGCGTACCAGATCTACAATCCCTTCAGCGGCGTGCTGGACGGAACCACCATCCGCCGCCAGCCGTTTGCCGGCAACCGGATCCCCGCCAGCATGATCACCGATTTCGCCAGGAAGATCCGGCCCTACTGGCCGGCCGAACCCTTCAGCGCTTCCACCGGCACCGCGCTCGGGAGCCAGAATCACTACAACCCGGGCCTGCTCGAGCCGGTCACTTACTACACCCACACCATTCGCGCCGACCATAACGTAAGCGACAGGCAGCGCCTCTTCGTGCGGTTCAGCTTCTACAAGCGCGACAGCAACTACAACAACTACCTCGGCAGCATCGCCACCGGCGAATTCTTCAAGTTCATTTCCCGCCAGGCGACCATCGACGACGTCTACACCCTGACGCCGACCATGGTCCTCAACGTCCGTTACGGCTACAACCGCTTCGTCCGTACCTCCGACTCCAACCCCGGCAACTACGGTTTCGACCTGACCAGCCTGGGATTCTCGCCGGAGTACCAGAATGTGGTGAAGGCGGCCCAGGAGACGCGTTTCCCGGGCATCAATATGCAGGGATACACCAGCACCAACCATTCCGATTTCTGGCGTCCGGTGGACACGCATTCCCTGGCCGCCACCCTGACGAAACAGTGGGGCGCTCACTCACTGAAAACCGGCATGGAGCTGCGCGTCTACCGCGAGAACCAGAGTTTTTACGGCAATGACGGTGTGGGCCGGTTCACCTACGACGCCACCTGGACCAAGGCGACCAATACTTCATCGGCGCCCAACCCGGCCATGGGCCACTCCGTGGCGGCCCTGCTGCTGGGCTTGCCCACCTCCTCCGCCATCACCCGCCAGGCCAGCTATGCCGAGCAGTCTCCGACCTGGGGCCTTTTCCTGCAGGACGACTGGAAGGCCACTTCGCGGCTCACCCTCAACCTCGGCCTGCGCTGGGAGTACGAAGGTCCCCTGACCGAACGCTTCAATCGCAGCGTCACCGGCTTTGATCCCAGCTTCGTCCAGCCCAGCGAAGCGGCGGCCCAGGCGGCCTACGCGGCCAATCCGATCGCTGAGCTTTCCGCCGGCGAGTTCAGAGTCCGGGGCGGCTACCTGTTCGCCGGAGTCGACGGCCAGCCGCGCGGTCTGTATGAGACCAGTTGGACCCACTTCATGCCTCGCATAGGCTTTGCCTATCAGCTTCGCGACAGGACCGTGCTGCGCGGCGGGTACGGCATGTTCTTCGGGTTCCTCGGACAGCGCCGCAGCGACGTCATCCAGCACGGCTTCAGCAGCGTCACCGATTACTCGCCGACCAACGACGGGGGACTTACCTTCCCCAACTCCATGCTGAATCCGTTTCCTCAGGTCGTGGAGCCGCTGGGAGCCAAAAGCGGCGGGACCACCTACCTGAACCAGAACCTCCAGCCGTTCAACCTCAACCCAAAGGCCCCTTATGAGCAGCGCTGGCAGTTCGGCGTCCAGCAGGAATTGCGCGGCGGCTTCGTCGCCGACATCGCTTACGTCGGCAACCGCGGGACCCACATCGAGATTCTCCGGGACATCAACGCCACGCCGCGCCAGTTCCTCAGCGCCAGCCCGTTCCGCGACGACACTGTCATCCGGCGCTTGAGCGGCAACACCGCCAACCCCTTCCGGGGCCTGATGCCGGGCACCACCTTGAATACCAGTTCGACCATCGCAGTCGAGCGGCTGCTGCGCCCCTACCCGCACTTCGGCACCATCGCGCTGCGCGGCGAAGAACAGGGCTACACCTGGTACCACTCGCTGCAGGCCAGCTTTCAAAAAAGGTTCTCGCACGGCTACACCCTGATCGGCAGCTACACCTTCTCCAAGTTCATGCAGGCCGTCGAGTACCTGAACGCCACCGATCCCGTGCCTCTGGAGACCATCTCCGATTTCGACACGCCCCACCGCGTCAGCATCAGCGGCATCTGGGAGCTTCCCTTCGGCCGGGATAAGGCCATCGGCGCCTCCCTCAACCGGGTCGTGTCGAAATTCATCAGCGGCTGGCAGATCCAGGGGATCTACACCTTCCAGAGCGGGGCTCCGGTCACCTTCGACAGGAACGTGGAACCGCATCGCCAGGTCGGTTCCAACCGCGGGGTCATGTTCTTCGGCGACGTCGCCGGCATTCCCAAAGACAATCCGGCGGTCGAGGGCTGGTTCAACACGGCCGGCTTCATCACCCGCTCGGCGGAGTTGATCGACACCGCGCGGCAGATCCGCACTTTCCCGCTGCGGTTCGGATGGCTGCGCCAGGACCCGCTTAACAACTGGGACTTCTCGGTTCTCAAGAACACGTCCGTCGCCGAGGGCAAGAACCTCCAGCTTCGCTTCGAGTTCCTAAATGCCATGAATCACCCCAACTTCGGCGCACCGGTGACCCAGCCCACGTCCTCGAGTTTCGGCCAGGTCACCAGCGTCCAGAACTACTCCCGGCGCATTCAGTTGACGGCCAAGTTCGTATTCTGAATCTCGTGTGGTCGGATCTTCCAACCAGGACCGGGCTTCGGCCCGGCCCTGGCCGGATCTATCGAGCCTCGCGGAAGATTGTGGCTGAGTTTACTGTCCCGTTGCAACCGCGAACGGCGTGGCGGCCAAGCTGTCGGCGAACAGCAGCCGTGGCCGCCTGCTGACCGCTGAAAGCTCCCTCCCCCACGATTCCCGGTATCCCTGGCTCTTCTCAGTGCGTGATGACGTGCTCCAGGATGGCGGTCAGGTCGTCCCGGTCAATGGCCACATCCGCAATGGTGCTGATGCCCTGCGAGGTGGGCGGGTAAGCGATGCTGAGCCCGACCACCGCGGCGACGTGGTCGTCGTTGAATCCCTCGCCGACAAATACGGCCTCGCTCCGGCTGAAGCCCTTCTCGCGGCAAATCAGCTCGACCGCTTCCGCTTTGCCTTCGAAGTCGTATTGGGTGGCGTCCACGCCCCTCAGGAAACCGTTCTCGTCGAAAACCAGCCGGTTGATGAAGACATAGTCGAACCACTGCTTGTAGTCCGGGATCTTGTCCTCCAAGAAGGTGTCGATCCCCCCGGATACCAGCGCGGTTACCAGGCCCTCGCGTTTCAACGTTCGCATTGCCAGGTGGAAATTGCTGGTCAGCTTCGTGGTTCCGGCGATCTCCCGGATCCGCTCGCGGGTCAGTCCCCGGGCGATGAACATCTCGCATGCCCACTTGCACCACTCCGCGTAGGAGATCCGGCCGGCCCGGTAGCGCTGCATCCCCCGTCGGGCGAACTCCCGGCTGTAGCCGAGCGCCTCCCAGACCAGGGTCCAGGAAAACTGGAGCCCGCGCAGCAGCGTGCCGTCCAGGTCGAAGGCGATCACCTTGTAGCGGTTGAGCGTCACCGCCGCCGGCTCCTTCAACGCCGGACCGCCCGCCGCAGCCGCCGCGGCCGTCACCGCGCCTGCGCCTTTTCGCGCGCCGATGGGCGGCGCGGCGACCGCCTCCCCAAGCAGAGTCCCCAGCAGCTGCTGGTAGCTGGCTTCCCACTGCGCCTCCGGGCCCCGCAGATCGATGTAGAACTTGCCCAGCAGCCAGGAAGGCGCCGCATCGGCCCACTCCCCGGAAGCCAGCACGGGGATGAACTTGCGCTGGTTCCTCGCCGTGAACACCTCGCCCGCCATGATGTCGCCTTCATACCCTACCCCGCCGCCGCGCGCGTCGCTGCGCTGCTTGTACCGCCCGGTGCAGATGATGAGTACGAAATCGTTCTCGCGGATCTCGCGCTCCATGAAGGCGGGCAACTGGTCTCCCGGAGCGGCGTGCCACAGATCCAGCCGCACGTCCACTCCGTCGGCCCGCAGCCGGGTCGCCAGCCGGCGCACCCATTCGCGGTGGTCGGGGCTGTCCCAGGAATACGAGATGAACGCTTTGGGTGTCCGCGTGGCAGTGCCGGCCATGGCTCTCGCTCCCTCCCGGTGGCGCGAGCATCATTGTAACCCGGATGCAGCTGCGCGCCAATGCGCCCCGGCGCCGTCACAGCGACGCGATCGTCTCCACCGTGGCGTCGCCGTTCCGGAAAGCCTCTTCCCGAATCTCCACGCCCAGTCCCGGGCCTTCCGGCGCGGTGACGTATCCGTCCACCGGAACCGGAACGTTGCGGATGAAGTGCGGGTAGAGATCGTTGTACAGGTGGTAGACGCTCTCCATGATGTAGAAGTTGGTCAGGGCCGTGGCCACGTGGATGGAGGCGAACCACAGCAGCGGCCCCCCGCCCGTGTGCGGCGAGGTCGGGATCTTGTACGTGTCCGCCATGTCCGAGATCTTCTTCGCCTCGGAGATCCCCCCGCACCAGGTCACGTCCCACATCACCACGTCCACCGCGCGGGCCTCGAACATCTCCCGGAAACGGAAGCGCGTGGCCAGCCGCTCGCTGATGCAGACCGGAATCGAAGTCTCCCGCGCCAGCCTGGCGTATGCTTCCAGGTTGTCCGGCAGCATCGGGTCCTCCAGATAAATGATCCCGTACGGCTCGAGGGACCTGGCGATCCGCAGCGTACAAGGCAGATTCCACTTGCTGCTCAAGTCCAGGGCAATGTCGATCTGCTTTCCCACTGCTTTGCGGATGCGGCGGATGGGCTCCAGGGACTCCTCCAGATCCGCCTCCGTGATGAACGTGCCGCCGTGCCTGGCGAAAGCATTCACCGGACCCCGGTCATAGGGGTACAGCTTGATGGCCCGCACTCCGCGCTTCAACAGAAACTCGGCGATCTTCTCGGGCTCGTCATGCTCGCGCATCCCCAGAATGGGCCAGCCGTTCATGGTGTTGTACACCCGCAGCTTCTCCTGCGCCTTGCCGCCCAGCAACTGGTAGACCGGCATGCCGGAAGCCTTGCCCAGCAGGTCCCACTGGGCAATGTTGACCGCGGTCAGCATGCGGAACTCGGCTCCGCCCCACGGCTGGTAGGAGATGCGGTAGAAGATGTCCTGCCAGAGCCGCTCAATCCGGGTGGGATCCTTCCCCAGCAGCATGCCGGCGATCTCCTTGAGCGCTCCCGGGTGCGCCTGCGCCGTCGGATAGGATTCCCCCAGGCCCGCCAGCCCCGTGTCGGTGTGCAGCCGCACCCAGGTCCAGTTCGGCGCCAGTCCCTGGATCCGCAGGTCCGGCCGGAACCGTACCGCCTCCACGCGGGTGATCTTCATGGGGCCCGCCGCCCGGGCCGCACGGGCCATGGCCGGCCATGCCGCCATGGCCTGCAAAAACTTCCTCCGCATCAGCATCGGTCCGCTCCCTGTCAAGAGTAGAATAGCCGTTTAGACAATCATGACCAAGACATCCCGAAGAACCTTTCTGGGCGCCTCCGCGGCGGCTGCCGCTGCCTCGGCCGCCGGTTGCGCCGGAGAAGCCGGCCGGAAGAACGCGGCCGCCGGCAAACGCAATCATCCCCTCGACGGAATCGCCCGCCCGAACCTCCGGATCACCGACGTCAAGGTGATCCCCCTTTCCTACGTCGATCCCAAGAAGAACATCTGGCGGTCGGCCAATTACGTTGTCTGGAAGACGGATGGCTGCATCACCCAGGTCTTCACCGACCAGGGAATCGTGGGCATCGGCGAAGGCAGCCCCTACGAAGGGCCCGACTACATCAAGAAGTATACCGAAGAGACCATCAAGCCCCTGGTGTTGGGCAAGAACCCCTTCGACGTGGAACTGCTTACCTGCCGGGGCACTGAAAGCCGCCACGCGCGCGCACCCTGGGCCGGCCTGGATTGCGCCCTCTGGGACGTCATCGGCAAGGCCGCCGGCAAGCCTGTCTACGAGCTGCTGGCCACCGACAACGAGCCGGCCCGCACCATCCGGATCTACGCCAGCTCGGGTGTCGAGCACGAATGGTACAACAAGGGCGACCAGTTCCTGATCGAACAGGCCCTGCGCCATAAGGAGGAGGGCTACGACCTGTTCAAGCTGCGCACCGGAACCAGTTGGGCCTACAGCAAGATGACGCTGGCCCAGTACATTCCCATCATGCGGCGGCTGCGCGAGGCGGTGGGCCCGGACTTCAAACTGGCCCACGAGTCCATGGGCGGCACCGGCGTGACCCAGGAGCAGATCCTTAAGGAGTTCTGCCCGGTGCTCGAGGAACTCAAGTTCACCTGGTTCGAAGAAGCGCCGGGGGGCACCGATGTTAAGGACATCGACTTCTTCGTCCAGCTCCAGGAAGCCCTCCCCACCGTGCGGGTCTCCGGCGGAGAACGCTTTCGCGACCGCTTCGAAACCCAGATCTGGCTGGACCGCAACGCGCTCGACATCGTGCAGCCAGACACCAACGTCGCCGGCATCACCGAGAACTGGTATATCGCCCGCATGGCGCATCTGCGCGGCAAGACGCTGATCCCGCACAACTGGCACGGCGGCGGCAGCACCATGGAGAATGCGCAGCTGGTGGCGGGGATTCCCAACCGCGAATACTGCGAGCTGAACCAGACCCACAACCCGCTCAAGGAAGAAATTTTCAAAGAGCCGCTGCGGGTGGTGAAAGGCGCCATGACTCTGCCGGACAAGCCGGGTTTCGGCATGGAACTCATCGATGACGTAGAGAAGAAATTTCCCTACGAGCCGGGCAGCTATCAGTTCAGGAACCCGGTCATCCGGTAGCCTCCGGGTCCGGCTACTTCACCGGTCCCGGTTCCGGAAAGTTCTTCGCCGCGTCGTCCAGCACCAGCACCCAATCGCTGCCGAAGCCTTCCGAAGGGCAAGTGAATTCGCGCGTGCCGCTGTTCTCCATCGTCTCGATCGCCGATACGGCGCCCGTCCGGGGGTTGTACCACGCGGCCTTCACCTTGCCCCCCGAGATCCGGCCCAGGTTCACGGTGAACTTGCGCCCCTGCGCGCTGTAAATGAAGGCGTAGCCGTCTCCCCGGGTCGCCGCGATGCGGTCCGGTCCATCCAGCGGATCGGCCACCAGAGAAGCATCGGGCACCCGCGACAGGTACGGCCGCGATTCGATCAGCGCGCGAACATATTGCATTTGCGCCGCTCCGGGGCGGTGGATCGCCTCGTACCAGTAGAACAGCGGTCCGTTCACCGGGCGGCGGCCGGGAGCGTACATCTGCCACACCGAATGGTTGCCGTAGGTGTGGCCGCACGAGCCCGAGAAGACGGACCAGTAGGCGCGCTGCCGCACATGGGCATCGAAGGAGTAGCCGTAGTCCCGCGCCCGGAAGGCCAGCGGATGGTCCTCGTACAGAGGCTCGCCGTCGATCACCGGCTTCACCGGACTGCGCTCGTAATCCTTCGCGATGCGCGCCCAGCTGGCCACCTTCTCCGCCAGCCCGTGGCCCGTCTGGTGCATGTTGAAGTCGAGCCAGGGATCTTCATGAAACCAGGTGGAGGAGGTCTCACTGCCCCTGGGGTGAAAGCTCATCAGCACCGCGTCGTAGTCTTCTTTCCCCGCCACGCCGGTGGTGACGCCTTTGGCCAGCGCGCGCCAGATCTCCTCGAAGCCGGTAGCCGTGCGGTCGCCGCCCAGGATCCAGATGATGCCTTTCTTCCCGAAACGGCGGCCCAGAAACTCGCCGTAGCTCTGCGCATTGGCGGTGTTGAACAGAACCTCGTTGCGCTGCCGGTCGGCCACCCAGCGGCCCCACGTCGGCAGCAGCGCGATATACAGGCCCCGGGCATTGGCCTGGTCGATGATGTACTCGACATGGTCCCAGTAGTCGTACGCCCTGGCATTGTTGGGGTCCGAGCCAGGCGTGACCGCGGGCCGCGCCGGGTCCCGGCCGATCAGCGGAAGGTCTCCGTAAGGATTGGGGTCGCCCGCGCCGTCCAGTTCCGCCAGCGCCACGGCCTGGATCGCGGTGTACTTCTGCGAAGCCCTTTTTTCGAGATACTGGACCGCCTGCCTGCGGTCCAGCCGGTGCAGTAACTCCCAGGCCGTATCGGCCAGGTAGAAGAAAGGCTTGCCGTCCGCCGTCACCAGGAAGCGCTGGTTCTCACTCACTTTCAGCCGGGGCAGGGGCGGACCCGCCGCCTTCATTCCGGCAGCCGCGATAAGCAATAGGACCAGGCGAAAGATCGACATCAGGAAGAGGCTATCACAAGCTCGTCCGGGCAGCCTCAACCTGCCTCT
>JADZAF010000349.1 GCA_020852755.1 Bryobacterales bacterium | reverse complement strand
GCGATCAGGTCATTCAGGAGGGCGACGTAGTGGCCGTCGAGCCGGGCCTGTACGCCGAGGCGCTGGGAGGCGGTATCCGCCTGGAGCACAACTATTTGGTCGGACGGGACGGCATCACCGCGCTGGACCGCTTTCCGCTGGAACTGCGCTAGCCGCCGCCCCGCGCCGCCGCGGCCTCCATTTGTGTCAAAGTCGCCATTCGTGACATACTGGCCGCTTGCGCGAGGCTGCGTTCGCAGGTCCGCTTCGCGACATTTCCCGAGGAGACTCTGCAGTGCGTTGGATTCTCATATTTTGGGTATTCTTGATGAGCGCGATCTCCTACCTGGATCGCGTCAATATTTCCATCGCCAGTTCCGCCGTCCAGAAGGACTTCGGCATCACGGACGTGCAGATGGGCTGGGTGTTCAGCGCCTTCGTGTGGGCGTACGCCCTGTTTCAGGCGCCGGCCGGGAGACTGGCCGACAGGATCGGCCCCCGCCTGGCCATCACGTTGGGAGTGCTGTGGTGGAGCGTTTTCACCTCCCTGACCGCGCTGGTGCCGACTCAAGCGGTCATGGCGCTGTCCATGCTGGTCGGCGTCCGTTTCGTGCTCGGCATGGGAGAGGCGGTGGTCTATCCCGCCAGCAATCGAATGGTCGCCAAGTGGATCCCGACGACGGAGCGCGGGATCGCCAACGGCCTGATTTTCGCCGGCGTGGGCGCGGGCGCGGGAGTCACGCCGCCCCTGATCACGTACATCCTGCTCAATTACGGCTGGCAGTGGTCGTTCCACGCCTGCGCGCTGATTGGAGTAGGCGCCGCGCTCGGCTGGCACTTCCTGGCGCGGGACGTGCCTCAGGGCCATCCCTTCGTCAGCGCGAAAGAGCTGGCGCACATCGAAGCCGGCATCCCGGCCGCCGATCCCGGCGCCAAGGCAAAGACCGTCGTGCCGTGGAGCCGGATTCTGGGCTGCAAGGACATCTGGTTCATGACGCTCAGCTACTTCGCCTACGGCTATTCCGCCTGGATCTTCTTCACCTGGTTCTTCCGCTACCTGAGCAACGTCCGCGGCCTGGACCTCAAGGCCAGCGCCTTCTATTCCATGCTGCCGTTCATCGCCATGGCGGCCTGCTCCCCCTTCGGGGGCTGGGTGGCCGACATGCTCACCAAGCGCTATGGCCCCCGGATCGGGCGCTGCGGTATCGGGGTGGTCGGCATGGCCGGAGCCGCAATCTTCATCGCACTGGCCACGCAGGTGGAGAGCGCCAGGCTGGCGAGCTTCGTGCTGGCCTGCGGTATCGGGGCTCAATACCTCAGCCAAAGCTCTTACTGGGCGGTAACGGCCGACGTGGCCGGCGGCTCCGCCGGCTCTGTCTCGGGCTTCATGAATATGGGAGGGCAGATCGGCGGGGCGGTCACCGCCATCCTGACTCCATACGTCGCTCAATCGCTGGGTTGGACCGCTTCGTTCATGGTGGCCGCCGGGCTGTGCGCCATGGGTTCGATTCTCTGGCTCCTGGTGAATCCGGCCGTCCGCCTCAAAGCCGACTGACCGCGCGCGCCGGCGCGCCCGCAGCCATCGCGGCTCGGAAAGGGGATAACGGCCCACACCGAGCCGCGACCAGCCAATCGCCGCCCCCCTCCCTTACGCTGGTTGTCCCACCGCCGCTTCGGCCTCGGGCACCAGCTGCTCCGAAGCGTCGATCCACAGCCACAGCAGCGCGCTGATGCCCAGGAATACCGCCAGAGGAACCAGCCCGGCCTCATAGCTGCCCGTCATCTTCACGATATAGCCGAAAGCCACCGACCCGAGGAACGAGCCGAACTGGCCGGCCATATTCATGGTTCCCGTCACCGCCCCGGCGTACTTGCGCCCGATGTCCAGGCAGACCGCCCAGGCCGTCGGCAGGAAGAAGTCCTGTCCCGCAAAACTGATCGAAAGGAAGATCAGCGCCAGGTATTTGTTGCCGGTCATCACCGCCAGCACGGTGAACACTGCCGCCGACCCCAGGCCCGCCATGGCCATGTACCGGCGGCCCCAGCGCAGCCCTTTCTTCTTCACCATGTTGTCGCTGGCGAAGCCGCCCACGCCGTTGGCGATGGCGCCCAGCAAGAACGGAAACGCGGAGAGCAGCATGCCTGCCTCGCTGAAGCCCCTGCCCTTCACCAGGTAGGTGGGCAGCCAGGAGAAAAACCAGAAGGCCGCGTAGCAGTAGGCGAAGTACATAAACATCAGGGACCACAGGTTCACGCTGCGCGCCACCTTGCCCCAGGGAAGCGAGTGCCGCTCCCCGCGCCTGGGCGCCCCGATTTCCTCGATCTCCTCCTTGCTGACGCCTTTCTTCTCCGCCGGATAGTCGCGGTACCAGGCATACCAGACCAGGCCCCAGATCACGCCCAGGATGCCGAACACGTAAAAGGACATCCGCCATCCCCAGGTGTGCTGGATCCAGACCACCAGCAGCGGCGACAGCGCCCCGCCGATGCGGGCCGCCATCCACACAATACCCTGCGCCCGCGCGCGCTCCGTCATCGGAAACCAGCGCGACACGCTGACCGAGGTCACCGGGTACGCGCCCGCTTCGCCCGCGCCGAACAGAAACCGCGTGACCAGCAGCCAGGAGTACTTCGACACCAAACCGGTCAGCGTGGTGAACGCCGACCACCAGAAAACCACGCCCATCAGCACCGCCCGGGGACCATAGCGGTCCCCGATGATGCCGCTGGGGATCTCGAAAATCGCGTAAGAGATCGCGAAAACCCCCACCACCCAGCCCCACATTTCCGGCGTGAGGCCGAGCTCGGCTTGCATGCGAGGTCCCGCAAATGCAACACAGACTCTGTCGATGTACGTGATCATCGACAGAAGAAAAAGGAATCCTAATACCCTGTTCCGGACTTTCATAAGTTACCCAGTATGGCACCTTGCCGGAAAACCCGGGGTTAACTGGATTCATCCGCCGGCAGGCAGGCCGAAGCCGGTGCGGCAACAACTCTCCCGCACTCCGTCAGGACTGCTTGGAGGGACCGGCGGCGGGCGCCTCCGGCCGGCCGTTGGAAGATTCGGGCCGTACGATGTCGATGCTGCCCTTGAAATAAGCGCCCTCGTCGATGCGGATTCCGGCCGTGCGGATGTCGCCGGTGAGGTGCGCCTCCTTGCGGATGGAGATGCGGTCCACCGCTTCGATGTTGCCGGTCACCCGCCCCGCGATCACCACCTCGCGCGCCTTGATGCGGGCCTTCACCCGGCCGTCCGGACCCACGGTCAGGACGTGCTGTTCCGCGTCGATCGTGCCTTCCACGTCGCCGTCGATGAACAGGTCCTCCCGGGTTCGGATCTCACCTTTTACCGTCATGCCCTTGCCGATCGCGGCTCCGGCATGCGTATTCTGTTGCGGGCTCATCGAGCATCCTCCTTACACGAGACAGCCGTTGTGGCTGATGGTTTGGGTGGGACAGGCATCACCGCTCCCCGGCGCCTCAACCCCGGCAATGCGTTCCCTGGCGGTCCAGTCCGCTCCGCGGCTGCGGAGCGGCCGTCCAACCGAGCGCCCAGCCGCGCTCGACCTGCGGTCAGATCGCCAGCGGGTAGCCGCCGTATCGGAAGGCCGCTTCCCGCATGGCCATATAGTTCGGCAGTGGCACGTAAGCGGTAACGGAATTGCTCGACCCCACGCAGTACCCGCCGTCCACGCCCACCGTACGAATGCGCTCCTTTACCTCCGCGTCCACCTCCCGAGGAGTGCCTCGCGTCAAAGTATAACCTAAGTCGATGTTGCCGATCAGGCAGACCCGCTCGCCGATCCTGCGTTTCACCTCCACGATGTCCATGGCTTTCGGCTCAATGGGGTGTAACGCGTTGAATCCGCAGCGCACGATATCCTCCAGCACCGGGATCAGACGTCCGTCGGAATGGTAGATGTACGGCCAGCCGCGGTCCCGCGCCAGCGCGCCGCACCAGCGGTACCACGGAAAAACGAACTCGCGCAGGTGGGCCGGGGAGACGATCAGGGCCTCCGCATAGGCGATGTCGTCGGGATGCGACAGCGCCCCGATCGCATCGTATTGGAGCAGCCGCACCGCCACCCGGCTCTGAATCGACCAGATGCGGTTGTACAGCCGGCGGATCAGCTCGGGCTGCTCGTAGAGCGCCGCGCAGAATGTCTCCATGCCCATCAGCCACCACGCGGAGGTAAAGATGTAGCCCATGTAGGCCACTACCTTCATCCCTGGCGGCAGGTACCGCTTCACCTCCTCGAACAGCGAGAGGTCCATCTCGTCCGGGTCGGGCCAGGGAAAGCTCTCGAACTCCTCCAGGCTGGTGATGACCCCGCGGCCCTCCTGCGCCCACACCATGTCCCGGTCTTCGGCCTGATACTGGCTGTACTTCGTCAGGGTTCGCCGGTGCAGGTGCTGCTCGCCCGTCTCCCCATGGGCGCGCTGCTCGGTGGTCATCTGGCCCCGCCAGAAAAGCGTGCGCAGCCCCGCCTGGATGGGAACGAAATCGTAGCCGGCTTTCCACCAGAACTCGACTTCGTCCTGCAGCGTCTCGACCGGCCGGCCCAGAAACGCGCTCTTGATGTCTTTGTCCACGCCGAACTCGACGATGGGAACGTACTTCTGCCCCGGCTGCCGGAGCAGCACTCGCTTCAAATGTTCAAAATCGGGCTTACGCATGGCCATCAGCGGGCTCCTTTCCTGCCCGTTTGGTGGTAATTGGGATAGGCCGGCCGTCTGGCCGCTGCCGGCGGGTTCTTCTTCAGCGCCGCCATCACCACCTCCACTGCTTTTTCCAGCTGCGGGTCGCGGCCCGCCCGCCAGGCCTGCGGGTCGAATTCCACTTCGATGTCCGGCGCCACGCCCCGGTTCTCCACGTCCCACTCCGCTTCCGTGTTATAGAAGGCCAGGTTGGGGGCCGTGACCCGGCCGCCGTCGATCAGCTCCGGAAAGCCGAAGATGCCCACCAGTCCGCCCCAGGTGCGCTTGCCCACCAGCGGCCCGATGCCCGCCTTACGGAAATACCACGGCATGGCATCGCCGCCCGAGCCCGCGTATTCGTTGACGATCATCGCCTTGGGACCCGTGATGGCGCCCACCGGCGTGCGGAAGTCCTTGCCGTCCCGCGTCGTCCAGTGATTCATCAGCGGCCGGCGCATGGCGTCGATGATGTAGTCCGCCGCCAGGCCGCCCCCGTTGAAGCGCTCGTCGATGACCGCGCCGTCCTTGTGAACCTGCGCGTAGAAGTAGCGGTTGAAGCTGATGTAGCCCGGCCCCCCGGTATTGGGCAGGTACACGTACGCCAGCCGTCCCCCGCTCATCTGGTCCACCTTGCGCCGGTTGTCTTCGATCCACGCCAGGTTGCGCAGCGCGCCTTCGTCCCCCACCGGAACCACGGTCGCCTCGCGCGAGTTCGCGCCGCCCGGGTCCGGCCCCACGCGGATCAGCACTGATTTTCCGGCCGTGCCCTCGAAGAAGGCATAGACATTGTCCGCCGCTCCCAGTTCCCTTCCGTTCACCGCCAGCAGGTACTCGCCCGCGGTCACGTTCACGCCCGGCTGGGTCAGCGGCGCTTTCAGCTGCGGGTTCCAGTTCTCTCCGTTGTAGACCCTGGCGAAACGGTAGCGCCCGTTCTCGATCCGGTAATCGGCGCCCAGCAGCCCGCCCGGGACGCGCTTGGGCTCCGGCGCCGCGCCGCCGCCCACGTACAGGTGGCCTACCGAGAGCTCGCCCAGCATCTCGCGGAACAGGTAGTTCAGATCCTGCCGGTGGGCGATGCCGTCCACATACGGCTGGTACTTTACCGCCGCGGCCTTCAGATCCAGGCCGTGCGCGCCGGGGTCGTAGAAGAAGTCGCGCTGGATCCGCCAGACTTCGCGGTACATCTGGCGCCACTCCGCCCGCGGGTCCACACGCATCTCCATGCCGTCCACCCGCAGCGTGCCCTCGCCCGGCTTGGGCGCCTGGCCTGCCGTCGCAATGGCCCAGCGTTCCGCCTGGCGGAAGATCATCTTCTCCCCGTTGTGAGACAGACGGAAGGCGGCGAGGTCTTCCATGACCCGGTCCGTCTTGCGCGTCTTCAGCTCGAACTTGTACAGGATGCGCCGCCCCGGTCCTGCCGAGCCGACCGGGCTCAACTCCGCCTCCACCAGGTAAATGACCCCCGCCTTCCCGGCCGAGAGCAGAACGTAGTTTCGCGCCGGAACAGGCAGCGAGACGATGCGCTGGCCGATGTTCTCCAGATCGATCCGCACCGCCGCCGGCTCCTTCTTCTCCCCGGGCTTCTCCGGCTTCCTGGGTTCTTCGGCTTTCTCCTCGTCGCTCTCCGGCGCCACCGGCGAAGCGTCCGCCTTGTTCAGCACCACCGCGTACACGCTGCGGCTGACCGGGCGGTTGATGCTGGACATGTCCAGCCAGCCGGAGGTCGGCCCCGCATCCGTGCTGGCCGTGAAGTAGAGGTACTTGCCGTCCTTGTCGAAGGCCGCGTAGCGCGCGTCGCTCATGCCGTCCGACACCTGGTGCGCCTGCCCGGTGTCGAGCGAATAGGCGAAGACCGCCCGCAGGTGACTGTCCAGCTGCTTCGTGTACGCCAGCCATTTGCTGTCCGGCGACCACACGGGGTTCAGGCTGCTCTCCGGGTTCTTATAGGTGTCGGTATCTACCTTGACCGCCTGGCCTTTCTCCAGATCCACGTAATAGAGGTTCAGCGCCTTGTCGCCGAAGCAGATCTTCCTGCTGTCCGGCGACCAGAGCGGGTCGTAGTAGAACGTCGGCGAGGCGGCCAGGTTGAGTTTGCGCGGCTCGCCCATCCCGTTCTGCTCGCGGATGTGCAGCGCGTACTCGCCCGATTCATCCGAAAAGTAGGCGATGTGGCGCCCGTCCGGCGACCAGGCCGGATCGCGCTCCGCCACTCCCGGCGTGTTGGTCAGGTTGCGGACGTCCCCCTTCTCCGCCGGCACGGTGAAGATTTCGCCGCGAGCCTCGAACACCGCGCGCGCACCGGTAGGAGATACCTCGTAGGCCCGGATCATGCGGGCCGCTTTCTCCAGCGACGGCCGCACCGAGGGCAGGTCGCCCTCCACCCGTATCTCCACCCGCCGGCTCTTGCCGGATTCGGGATCGTACAGGTGAATCGAGCCGAACTGCTCGTAGGCGATGGCGCCCGGCCCGGCCGAGGCCCACTTGACGTCCAGCCCGCTGTTGGGCAGCGCCTGTGTCACCTTCTTCGATGCCGTGTCATACGCGAACAGGCTGACCGGCCCTGCCCGGTCGGACAGGAAGTAGATCCGGCTGCCGATCCACAAGGGGTTGAAGTCGTTCGAATTGTCGCGCGGGATCTTCTCGATGCGCGCGTCGGCCAGCGTGGCGATCCAGATCGGCGTGGTCCGCCCGCCCCGGTAGCGCTTCCAGGCGTCGAAAGCCGGCGCCAGCGGCAGGTAGGCCAGGCGCGATCCGTCCGGAGAGTATGCCCCCTGCTCGGCCATGGGAAGCGGAACTTCGCTCGGAAAGCCTCCTTCCCGGGGAAGCGTGAACAGGCGCGAGAAGCCGGTGTAGCTGTTGCGGCGCGACCGGAACAGAACCTGCTTGCCGTCCGGCGTCCAGCCCAGCGCCTGGTCCGTGCCCGGGTGCCACGTCAGCCGCTTCGGGACGCCGCCCGCGGCCGGCACCGTGAACACGTCCACGTTGCCGTCATACTCTCCGGTGAAAGCGATTTCCGATCCGTCCGGCGAGAAGAACGGCCCGGACTCGATGCCGGCTCCGGAGGTAAGCCGCTCCGCCGCGCCTCCCTCCCTGGCGACCTTCCACAAGTCGCCGCCGAAAGAGAAAACGATGTGCGTCCGGTTGAGTGCCGGCTGCTGTAACAGCAGCGGCGCGGGGCCCTGGGCGAGACCTTCGAACGCAACCAGCGCGAAAAGCGTGAATAAGGCTCTGGCCATCGGAGGTTCAGTATAACGCCCGCCGCGGGTATATGCTGGAAATTCAAACCGTGGAGAAGCCCTGGTGATTCGCCGACGTTTCCTGCAACTGAGCCCTCTCGCCCTGTGCCCGCCGGAGGGGCTGCTGCCCGGAGCCGCGCCTGCGCCGATCCCGGAGCCGCACTTTCCCAGCCGGCTCCACCAGTTCGTCTGGCGTAACTGGGAACTGGCCAACACCGATCGCATGGCGCGGGTGCTGCAGTGCGCCGCCCGCGACGTGCTCACCCTGGGACGCGACCTCGGGCTTCCCCCCAAGCCGGAGCTGACCGAGGACCAGTTGCGGCGCATCCATATCACCGTCATCCGCCAGAACTGGCACCTGCTGCCCAATTCGCAGCTCATCGAGCTGCTCGGCTGGACCCCGGAGAAGCTCGCGTTCATCCTCAAAGAGGACGACTTCCTGGACATCAAGCTGGGGGCCAAGCCGGATTGCGAGCCGGTGCTCTTCCGCAAGCCGGACGCCGCCCAGTCGCGCCGGGCCGCCGAGATCCGGAGGACCCTGACGAGGCACCTGGGCCGCGAGCTGAAGATGGCCGGCGAAGCCCCCTTCCACTTCATCGAACGGCTCAGCGACCGCCGCCTCGTCCCGCTGCGCGACCCTGCCGCCGCTCCCGCGGCCGGCCAGGTCGACCTGAGCGGCTGGAGCGTGAAGGGGGAAGGTCCCGCGGCGGCCGCCGCGGGGCAGCTCGAGCGGTTCCTGCGCGCCGCCATGGGGTCGGCGCACTCCGGCGGGAAGACCGTGGCGCTGCGCATCGATCCCGCCGCCTCCGGCGGTTTCAGTATTGAGGCCGGCGAGAGCGCGGTCAGCGTCACCGGAGGCGCGCCCGAGGACCTGTTGCAGGCCGTGTACTGGCTCCAGGACCGCATGGAGGAAGCCGGCGGGCCCTTCATCCCGCGCGGCCGCATCCAGCGCACAGTGGCCTTGCACCCGCGCTATCTCTATCCCTTCTTCGCCCTGTACGGCGACCCGCTGCTGGAGCCCGGGATCGATCCCTTCCCCGACGGGTACCTGGAGAAGCTGGCCCGCGCCGGCATCGCGGGCGTCTGGATGCAGTGCGTGCTGAGCAACATGGCCCCGTCCAGGCAGTTCCCCGAGTTCGGCCGGCGCAGCGCCGAGCGCCTCGCCAATCTCAACAAGCTGCTGGACCGCCTGGAGCAGTTCGGCATGCGGGCCTATCTCTATCTGAACGAGCCCCGCACCATGCCGCCGGAGTTCTTCGCCGGCCGCGAGCACATACGCGGTGTGCTCGAGCGCGGCGTCTACACCATGTGCACCTCGACCCCCGAGGTGCGCGAGTGGATCTCCGGTTCCCTCACCCACCTGTTCACGCAAGCCCCCAGGCTCGGCGGAGTCTTCAGCATCACGGCTTCGGAGAACCTCACCAACTGCCACTCGCACTTCCGGCCCCAGAGCTGCCCGCGCTGTTCCAAACGGACCGCCTGGGAGGTGATCGGCGAAGTGATCCAGGCGTTCCAATCCGGCGTGCGCCGTGTTTCCCCCAAGGCCGAAGTGATCGCCTGGGATTGGGGCTGGAATGACGAGATCGCCCGCAACCTGATCCCCAGGTTGCCGCGCGATGTCACCCTGATGAGCGTCAGCGAGTGGAGCACCCCGATCGAGCGCGGGGGCGTGAAGTCGCGCGTGGGCGAGTACTCCATCTCGGTCGTCGGCCCCGGCCCGCGCGCCACGGCGCATTGGGCCCTGGCCAGGGCCGCCGGCATACGCACCATGGCCAAGACCCAGTTCAACAACACCTGGGAGATGTCCGCCGTGCCTTACATTCCGGTGCCCCACCTGATCGCCCGGCATTGCTCCAACCTGCGCGACGCCGGGGTGAGCGGCATCCAGGCCTCCTGGACCGTGGGCGGATATCCGTCACCCAACCTCGAGGTGGCCAAGGAATTCTACTTCACTCCGGCGCAGCCCGCCGCCGATGTGCTGCGCCGCGTAGCCTCCCGCCGCTACGGCCGCGCCGCCGCCGAAGGCGTGCTCCAGGCCTGGAAGATCTTCAGCGACGCTTTCGAACAGTACCCCTACAGCACGGTGCCCGGCTACATCGTTCCGGTACAGCACGGACCCGCTAACCTGCTCCGGATCCGGCCTACCGGCGTGCGCGGCTCCATGATCCTGTTTCCCCAGGACGACATGAAGCGCTGGGTAGGCCCCTACCCGCCCCCCGTCGCCCGTGACCTGTTCGCGCGCATGGCCGAGCGCTGGCAGGCAGGCCTGGACGTGTTCCGGCAGGCGGCGGCCAGGGCCCCGCGCGCCAAACGCGCCCTGGCCGCGGAGGACGCGGCCATCGCCGAAACCTGCTACATTCACTTCCGCAGCGTGGCCGATCAGATCGAGTTCTACCGCCTGCGCGACGACCCGGCCGCACCCGGCCGCATCGCCGCCATGCGCGCCATCGCCGGGCGGCAGCGC
Source organism: Bryobacterales bacterium (assembly GCA_020852755.1). Taxonomy (GTDB): domain Bacteria; phylum Acidobacteriota; class Terriglobia; order Bryobacterales; family Bryobacteraceae; genus JADZAF01. Next base: position 8,058 of record JADZAF010000349.1, on the reverse strand, counting down.
GACCTGGCCCGGCGCCTCTACACCCTGGCCCGGACCCACTCCGTCATCGCCTACGAAGCCAGCAATCATTACTACTACCGGCCGCTCGACCTGGCCGAAGCCGTTATCAGTTGCCAGTACCTTTTGGATCACGAACTCAAGGAGAACCGGAATGGATGAAGTCCGAATCGGCATGGTGGGCTGCGGCCTCTTCGGCGAGAGCCACCTGCAAGCCTTTCGAGCAGTGGCCGGGGCCCGCGTGACGGCCGTCTACGACACCGACCCGGCGGTGGCCGGGGAGCGCGCCAAAGCCTTCCATATCCCCAAAATATGCGCATCGCTCGAAGAGCTGTGCGCCGAAGACCTGGATGCCGTCGACGTGGTGACGCCCGAACAGATCCACCTGGAGCCCGTGCTCAAAGCCGTCTCCGCCGGCAAACACGTCTTCGTCGAGAAGCCCATGGCCACCGTGCTGGAGGAATGCGACCGCATGATCGAAGCGGCCCGCCGGGCCGGGCGCATCCTGATGGTCGGCCAGATCCTGCGTTTTGAAACCAAGTACGCCATGCTGAGAGACGAAGTGGCTTCCGGCGGCCTGGGCAGGATCGTCTCCATGCACGCCCGGCGCAACCGGCGCAAGTCCCTGCTGCCGCGCTACGGGCGCAATCACCCCGCCATCGAGAACTGCATCCACGATATCGATCTGATGCTGTGGTATACCCGCGACCGCATTCGCCGGGTGCGCGGCTACGGGCGCAAGGCCACGGGCAGCAAGCACCACGATACTTTCTGGGGCATCCTGGAGTTCGAGAACGGCGCCCTCGGCGTGGTCGAAACCATCTGGCTGCTCCCTGAAGCCTGCGGCATCCCGCTGGACGATTCCCTGCAGGTGGTCGGCGACCGGGGCGTGGCTAACGTGAGCCTGGTGCCGGGCAGCCTGACCTTCTGGCGCGAAGGCGGATACGAGTCTCCCGACGTCTGCTACGACCCGCGTGTGGGCGGGGCCGCCAAAGGCGCGCTGCGCGACGAGCTGGCCTACTTCTGCGACTGCGTCCGCGCCAACCGCATGCCGGAGATCATCACCCCGGTCGAGGCCAAGAACGCCGTCCGCGTCTCCCTGGCCCTGATCGAATCGGGCTACAGCGACGCCCCGGTGGATATCGAGGAGTGGAACTGATGGCGCCGGAGTTTGCAGCTGGAGCGGGCGTGCAGGCCCGCCTGCGCGGGGAGGTCCAGCCGGTATGCGCCTGACCCGGCACGTTTACCTGGCCGGCAGCGGTCTGCACGGCTTCAGCCTCTCCAACGATTACGACTGCCACGTCTACGTCATCGACGGCGGCTCCGAACTCGCCCTCATCGACGCCGGCGCCGGTCTGGACATCGACGCCATCCTGGCCAACATCCGCTTCGACGGGCTGGATCCCGCCCGCCTCCGCTACCTGCTGCTGACCCACGCCCACGCCGACCATGCCGGCGGCGCGCGCGGCTGGTACGACCGCTTCGGCGTGGAGGTCGCCGCCTCGCCGGAAGCCGGCCGGTATCTCCGCGACGGCGACGAAGAGCGCATCAGCCTGGCGGTCGCCAAGCAGGGCGGCTTCTATCCCGCCTCTTACGTCTTCCGCGCCTGCCCCGTCCCGCACATCCTGAAGGAAAACGACATGTTCTCCGTAGGCGAGCTGCGGCTGCGCGCCATCGAGACCCCCGGCCACTGCTCCGGCATGCTCTCCTTCCTCCTTGAAGAGGACGGCCGCTCCGTCCTGTTCTCCGGCGACACCGTCTTCCACGACGGCAAGTGGCTGGTCAGCAACCTGTGGGACTGCGACATCCGTCAGTACGTGCGCAGCATTGAAAAACTGGCGGCCATTCCGGCCGATGTCCTGCTGCCGGGACACCTTTCGGTAGCGCTGAAAGACGGGGCCCGCCACGTGCGCAAGGCGTGGGACACCCTCCAGCGGCTGTCGGTGCCGCCGAGTATCGTGTGATGACTGGCGTTCAACAGGTCCTCCGCAACCTCATCTCCATCAACAGCGTGAACCCGGCCTATGCCGGCGGGCAGCCCGAAGCGGCCATCCAGGAATACGTGAAAGGCTACTTCCGCGACCGCGGCATCGAGGTTTTCGAACAGCAGGTCGCGCCCGGGCGCCCCAACGTGGTCGGGCGCGTGCCCGGCCGCGACCCGCGCCGGCGCCTGGTCTTCGAGGCCCACTGCGACACCGCGGGCGTGCAGGGCATGACCATCGCGCCCTTCGAGCCGCTCGTCTCGGGCGGCCGCATGTATGGGCGCGGCGCCTGCGATACCAAGGCCGGCCTGGCCGCCATGATGTGCGCCCTGGCCGAAGTGAAACGCCCGCCCTGCGAGATCTGGGTGGTTTCCGCCGCCGACGAGGAGCACGCCTACACCGGCGTGCTGCGCCTGCGGGACGGGCTCACGGCGGCCGCCGCGGTGGTCTCCGAGCCCACTTCCCTGCGGGTCGTGGCGGCCACTAAGGGGTGTCTTCGCTGGCGCATCGTCACCCGGGGCAAGGCGGCCCACAGTTCCAAGCCGCACCTCGGGGTCAACGCCATTCACGCCATGGCGCGCGTCCTTCTGGCGCTCGAATCCGACGCCCCCAGGCTCGACGGCCTGCGCCATCCCCTGGTCGGTTCAGCCACCTTCAGCGTCGGCCTGATCGGCGGTGGCACCCAGGTCAATGTCGTGCCCGAGCACTGCTGGATCGAGGTCGACCGCCGCCTGGTTCCCGGCGAAACGCACGAGGGCGTGCTGGCCGAGTACCGGGAGCTGCTGGCGAAGCTGCCGCACCGCATCGAGATGGAGCGGCCTTCCATCCGCGACTGGGCCCTGGACACCCCGCTCGACGCGCCAATCGTGCGCCTGGCCTCCCGGATCGTGAGCGAGGCGGGGCTCGACGGAGAACCGGCCGGCGTTCCCTATGGCAGCGACGCCAGCAAACTCTCCCAGGCGGGCATTCCCAGCATTGTGCTCGGACCCGGCAGCATCGACCAGGCGCACTGCGCCGACGAGTACGTGGAACTGGAGCAGGTGGAACAGGCGCTGCTCATCTACCGGCGCCTCATGGAACGATTCGAATGACCGACTACAAAAGCTTGTTTCCCCAGGCCGTCCGCATGGCCTATCTGGATACGGGCGCCGAGGGCCTGCCCGTCCCCCGCGCCGAAGACGCGCTCCGCCAGTACTTCAAGGACAAATCGCTGGGTACGCCCGGCCGGCGCTGCCTGCACGCCGCCGAGGCCGAAACCCTCGAACTGGCGGCGCGCCTTCTGGGCACGCAGAAGGCCAGCGTGGCGCTGCTCTCCAGCGCCTCGGAAGCCCTCAACGTGCTGCCCCATTCCATCGACTGGCGGGAAGGCGACGAAGCCATCGTCACCGATCTCGAATTCCCCTCCAACGTGTTGGCCTGCCTGCGCCTCAAGCAGGCGGGAGTGAAAGTCCTCATTGTGCCGGGCGACCGCGGCGCCTTCGACTGGGAGGAGATGGCCGAGCGCCTCTCGCCCCGCACCCGGCTGGTCTCCGTCAGCCTGGTCAGCTATAAGACCGGAGCGTATTTCACGGACCTGCCGAAACTGGCGGCCGAGGCCCACCGGGTGGGCGCGATCGTGTCGGTCGACGCCACTCAGGCGCTGGGCCGCTGCCCCGTCAGCCTGGACGGCGTGGACTTCCTTATGTCCAGCAGCTTCAAGTGGCTGCTCGGCCCGCACGGCCTGGGCCTCACCTACGTCGCGCCGGATCTGGGCGCCCGGCTCAACCCGGCCTCGGTGGGCTGGTATTCGGTCCCCAACTGCTTCGCGCCCGACCGCTTTGAGCGCTACGACCTCAAGCCCGGCGCGGCCCGCCTCTCCATCGGCATGCCCAACTTCGGCTCCATCTACGCCCTGCGCGAGAGCCTCAAGTTCATCCTGGAAGCCGGCGTCGCCGGCATCTATGCGGACCTCGCGCCGCTGGTCGCCGAGGCGCGCCGCGAACTTCTCGCCCTGGGCCTGGAGGTTCTCACTCCCGAAGCCCCGGCCGCCGCTTCCGGCATCGTCTCCTTCGCGCACCCCAAGGCCGGCGAGATCGGCGCCGCCCTCGAGGAACAGGGTGTCATCGTCTGGGCCGGCGACGGCCGGGTGCGCTGCTCCATCCACCTCTACAACGACGCCGCCGATGTGGACCGCTACCTCGACCGGCTGCGTGCGGTGCTCGCTCATGTCTGAGGCGCAGTGGTTCGGCTTGCTGGCCGTGCTGGGCGCCGGGGTGCTCCAGGGCAGCTTCATGCTGCCTATGAAGTGGACCGGCCGCTGGGCCTGGGAGAATACCTGGCTGGTCTTCGCCTCGACCGCCTACCTGCTCTGCCCCTGGCTGCTGGTCCTCTCCACCATGCCGCGCATCTTCGAGATCTACGGCGGCCTGGGCGCCCGGACCGTGCTGGTGACCATCGCCTTCGGCTTCGGCTGGGGCCTCGGCGCGGTGACCTTCGGCCTGGGCGTGGCCGCTCTCGGCATGGCGCTCGGCTTCGCCGTCATCCTGGGAACCGCCGCCGTGGCGGGCACCCTGATTCCGCTGGCCATCCTGCCCCAGGCGCCCTGGCCCGCCTCCCGCATTCTCGTCACCGCCGGCTCGCTGCTGCTCATGCTGGCCGGAGTGGCGGTCTGCTCCTTCGCCGGCAAGTGGAAGGAACGCGCCGGGGAGGCGCGCGATTACCGCAAGGGCCTCCTGCTGTGCGTGGCCTCGGGACTGCTCTCCTCCTGCGGCAACCTGGGCTTCGTCTACGGTTCGGAGATCATTGACCGGGCGCAGGCCCTGGGCGTCCCCAGCGAACTGGCGCCCAATGCCGTATGGTCGCTGCTCACCCTGGCTCTCTTCCTCTGCAACGCCGGGTACGCCGTGCTGCTGCTGCGCCGCAACCGCACCGCGGCCCTGTTCGCCAAGCCGGGTACGCGGCCGTACTTTCTCTACGGCGCGCTCATGGGTGTGCTGTGGATGGGCGGCTTCGTGTTCTACGGCCCCGGCGCCCGGGCGCTCGGCGACCTGGGGCCATCGCTCGGCTGGGCCATCCTCATGAGCACGACCGTGCTGGCCGCCAACCTGCTCGGTCTGGCTACGGGAGAGTGGGCCGGAGCGCCGCCCTCCGCGCGCACCCGCCTGTTCCTCGGCCTCGGCCTGCTGCTGCTCGCTGTCGCCGGGTTGGGCTACAGCAACCGCTGATATAATCGAACCGGAATAGGCGGAATCCATGCGTCCGGACGAGCTTTTCCGCGGCCCGCTCCGCAAGAAGGCCATCAGCGCGCCCGAAGCCCTCTGCGAGGCCTTCCACTACGCCCGCCCCAGTTCCTTCTCGCGCGGCCTGCGCGTGGACCTTGGCCGGCTGGCCATCCTGTTCATCTCCGGCACGGCCAGTGTGGATGAGCGCGGCCAGTCGGTGCACACCGGCGATTTTCGCGCCCAGTGCCGCCGCACCTTTCAGAACATCACCGCCCTGCTGGCTTCCGAAGGGGCAACCTGGAAAGACGTCGTGCGCACCACCTGCTACCTGCGCGACATCGACCGCGACTACAAGGAATTCAACGAGGAACGCACCGCCTTCTACCAGTCCCAGGGCCTCGACCCCCTGCCCGCTTCCACCGGAGTCCAGGCCAAACTCTGCCGCCCCGAGTTGCTGGTGGAAGTCGAAGCCATCGCCATGTTCCTCCGCCCGCCGGGCTAGCTTCTTCCCGCGCAAAACGCCATCTGGCGCCCGCCAACCGCTCGCTCACGCTCCTGAGCCGCTTCCGCAAGGGGGTCTCCATGAGCCTGCCGCTCACCGAAGGCAATCCCCGCAGGCTGAGAGGACACTCGCCGCTTGTAGTACAACGGATGATGATGCACGCACACCGTTTGCTGCCGCTCCTGGCCCTGGGCTGCGCCGTGCTTCCCTTGTGCCCGCTCGCCGCCCAGGTTCCCGCAGCCGTTCCCGAAAACCTCCAGATCTTCCTGCTCATGGGCCAGTCCAACATGGCCGGGCGGGGGCAGGTCGAGGAGGAGGACAAGGTTCCCATCCCCGGCATCTTCTCCCTCAACCGCGAATTGGCCTGGGTTCCGGCCGTCGAGCCCGTGCACTTCGACCGGCCCTTCGTGGGCAGCGGCCTGGGACGGCCCTTCGCCAAGGCGCTTCTCGAAGCCAATCCCTCCGTGGCCATCGGCCTGGTGCCTTGCGCCCTCGGCGGCTCCAGCCTGAAGCAGTGGACCCCCGGCGACAAGCTTTACACCGAAGCCCTGACCCGCGCTCGCGCGGCCCTGAAGTCAGGCAAGCTGAAGGGCATTCTCTGGCATCAGGGTGAAAGCGATTCGGGGACCGAGGAACTGGCCCGCAGCTATCGCGAGCGTTGGACCGGTTTCATCGACAGCCTGCGCCGCGACCTGGATGCCCCCGAGGTGCCGGTTCTGGTCGGGCAACTGGGCGAGTTCCTCTACCGGGATAACGGAGGGGCCTCGCTCCATGCCCGCATCGTGAACGAGCAACTGGCCCTCATTCCGCTCTCGGTGCCGAAGACCGCTTTCGTACTCTCCGCGGGCCTCAACCACAAGGGCGACAAGGTCCATTTCGACCGCGCCGCGCTCCACGAACTCGGGCGCCGCTACGCTCTGGCCTATCTGAGTCTCGACGCCGATTGGGCCCGGCGCTCCCGGTAGGCCTCACCGGCCCGCCGTCTGCGCGTAAGGACGGATATTCTGGTTCACCCGGAAGAAGTTCTCCGGGTCGTACTTCGACTTGATGGCCGCCAGCCGCGGGTAGTTCTCGCCGTAGGTCGCCTGGATGCGGTCCTGGCCTTCCTCCATCATGAAGTTCACATACGCGGCCCCGGCCGAATACGGGTGCAGATCCTCCCAGTAATCGCGCGCCCAGCGTGTGATCCGGTCGTTGTTCGCCGGGTCGCTGTCGATGCCGCAAATCACCTGCGCCCAGGTTGCGTCCCGGTAGGCCCAGGCCGTCTCGCTCGCGCCTACCCGCTGGGCCGCGCCGTTGATCGGGTAGAGGTGCATGGTGGAAAGCAGGGTGGGGATCGCCGAGCCATGCTTCACGTTCAGCTTAACGGCCTCCTGCGGAATGGTCTTCACGAAATCCGCTTTCCAGTACCACTGCATCCCCGGCGGCAGCAGCGGATCGAACAGGCTCTGAAGCGCGGGGAACGGCATCGGCCCCACGTGGTCGAACAGCGGCTTGCCGAATCCGCGCACCGGCTTCAGCATCGCTTCGGCTCTCTCCGGCGGCGCGGTCGCGCACCACACTACCCCGCATACGGTTCTCTCGTGCAGTTCTTTCGGGAAGATGGGCACCGGCGGAACCTTGGTGAAAGCGAAGAAACCGTTAGCATCCTCCGGCGCTTCCGCGATGAACTCCGCGTAGCGCTGCAACACCCCCTCCGCCTCGTCCAACCCCCAGAACGTCGGGCCCGCCGTCACCATCTTTACCGGGTGCGCCCGGAAAAGAAACGACGTCACGATGCCGAAATTCCCGCCCCCGCCCCGGATCGCCCAATAGAGGTCGGCGTTCTCGTTGGCGGTGGCCTTGACGAAGCTGCCGTCCGCCAGAATCACATCGGCCTCCAGCAGGTTGTCGATCGTCAGCCCGTGCTTCCGGCTCAGGTAGCCCAGGCCGCCGCCCAATGTAAGCCCGGCCACTCCGGTAGTGGAGATGATGCCCGCGGGCACGGCCAGACCGAAGGCGTGCGTGGCGTGATCCACGTCGCCCCAGCGGCAGCCGCCCTCCACCCTCGCCGTCCGCGCGGCCGGGTCTACCCGAACGCCGCGCATGCGCGACAGGTCGATTACCAGTCCGTCGTCGCACACACCCAGTCCGGCGGCGTTGTGCCCTCCGCACCGCACCGCCGCCGCGATCCCGTTCTCCCGGCTGAACTTCACGCACGCCAGGATGTCGGCTACATCGGCAACCTGGGCGATCGCCCGGGGCCGCCGCTGAATCATGCCGTTATACACCTGGCGGGCGGCCTCGTAGCCCTCGTCCTGGGGGCCAATCAGCTGGCCGCGCAGTTGCGCCCGCAACTCTCCCAGATCCGCTTCCATCTTCAACCCTCCCTCTCTGC
>JADZAF010000348.1 GCA_020852755.1 Bryobacterales bacterium | reverse complement strand
TCCTTCGTCTGGCTGTCCTCGGCCTGTCCGCTACGGTTCTGGCTTTTCCCGCGGAAGCGCCGCCGGGGTGGCAATCGGTCCTCGACGAGATCCTGGCCAAAGCCCAGGAACTGACCCGGCCCGCCCCCGCCCCTGCCCCGTCCCCGCCCGCCCGGGAGTCTCCCCTTCGCCTCGAAGTGAGCCGGTTCATCCGCCACTTCCAGGACGAAGGCCGCGCCGGCTTCCGGGCTTCCCTGGCCCGCTTGAAGCATTACCGTCCGATGATCGAGAGGATCTTCCGTGAAGAAGGCGTTCCGCGCCGCCTGCTGTGGGTGGGGCTGGTGGAGAGCGGATACGACCCATCGGCCCGCTCGCACAAAGGTGCGCGCGGCATCTGGCAGTTCATCCCCGAAACCGCCGCGCGCTTCCAGCTCATCCGCAAGGGGCGCGACTTCCGCTCCCACCCGGAACGCTCCACCCGTGCCGCCGCCCGGTACCTGCGAACTCTATTCGAGCAGTTCGGCGACTGGAACCTCGCGCTGGCCGCCTACAACGCCGGCGAAGGCCGCGTGGCATCGGCCGTCCGCCGCGCCGGCACCAACGATTTCTGGATGCTCTCTCGTGAGGGCCTGCTGCCCCGCGAAACGCGGCAATACGTTCCCGCCGTTTTGGCTGCCCGTTTCGCCGCCGGCGAGAGCCGCATCCCCGAGCCCGACACCCGCGCCGCCGCGGACCGGATTCACGGCTCGACTGAGAAGGCGGGCAACTCCTCCGGCCTCACCCCGGCCGTGGTTTTTGCCCCCATGACTTTTTCCGATTGATTCAGCCACAATTAGTAGAGACGCCCGATCTTCTTCCCTCCGCCATGAGACAGCCCTCCTGGAGGCCCGCGGTGCTGGTTGCCGCCGGAATTGCGCTCACCAGCGCCGGGCATTACCTGACGCCTCCGGAGTTCATGCTCTGGCACAACATCTTCCAGCGGCTCTATTACCTGCCCATCGTTTACGCCGCCGTCTCCTTCGGATGGACCGGAGGGCTCGCCGCCGCCCTGGCCTCCGCGCTGTGCTACATCCCGCACATCCTGCTCACCTGGGCCCACACCCACTACTCCATGACCCAGTACGCCGAGATCGTGCTCTTCTTCCTGGTGGGCGCCGTGACCGGCGTGCTCTCGGACCGGGAGCGCAAGCGCGAAGAGGAACTGCGCAGCGCCGCCGTGCAATTGAGCAAGGCCAACCGCGACCTGCAGGAGAGCTTCGAGCAGATCAAGCGCGCCGACCGCCTCTCCGCGATCGGCGAGCTTTCCGCCAGCCTGGCCCACGAGGTCCGCAATCCCCTGGCCAGCATCGCCGGCGCCGCCGAGATCGTCGACGAGCGCTCCAGCCCGGAGGAGATCCGCGAGTTCCGCGGCATCATCCTCAAGGAGTGCCGGCGCCTCAACCGCCTGCTCACCAGCCTGCTGGATTTCGCCCGGCCCCGCCAGCCGCAGTTTCAGGACGTGGAACTGGCCCGGGTCTTCGATTCCGTGGTCGACCTCTGGGGCCACTCGGCCGGCAAGAGCGGTGTCTCCATCGTTCAGGAGATCGAACCGGGCCTGCCCCGCCTGGCCTGCGATGCCGAGCAGCTCACCCAGGTGATTCTCAACCTGGTGATCAACGCCACCCAGGCCATGCCCGCCGGCGGCCGCATCGTCATGGCCGCCCGGCGCCAGGGCGCCGAAACCCGCATCGAGATCCGCGACCAGGGAGTCGGAATCCCGGAGAGCGACATGGACAAGATCTTCAACCCGTTCTACACCACCAAGGACGACGGAACGGGGCTGGGTTTGTCCGTGGTACACCAGATTGTGACCCAGCACGGCGGCACGGTTGCCGCGGAACACAATGCCGGAGGCGGCATGACCTTCGTGCTGCTGTTCCCCGGGCACTCGCGCGGCAAGGCGGCCTGAACGCGATGATCGGCAAACGCATCCTGGTGGTGGACGACGACGAGAGCCTGCGCCGCGTCACCCAGGTGCGCCTTCAGAAAGCCGGCTACCAGGTGGCCACCGCGCAGGACGGCGATGAAGCTTTGGCCGCGCTGGACCGCATGCCGCTGGACCTGGTCGTCACCGACCTGAAGATGCCCGGCCTTTCCGGCGTCGAACTGCTCAAGCGCATCCGCGCGGAGTATCCGGAGAAGATCGTCATCCTCATGACCGCCTACGGCACGGTGGAATCGGCCGTGGAGGCCATGAAGCTGGGCGCCTACGACTACATCCTCAAGCCGGTCAACTCGGATGCCCTGCATATGGCCGTCGCCCGCGCCCTCGAGCACTACCGGCTGAAAGAGGAAGTCCGCACGCTGCGCTCGACTCTGGACCGCAAGTACGGCTTCGAAAATATCATCGGCCATTCCGAAAGCCTGCTGAATTCGCTCGACGCCGCCGCGCGCGCCGCGCCCACCGACTCCACCGTGCTGATTCGCGGCGAGACCGGAACCGGCAAGGAGCTGATGGCCAAGGGCATTCACGTGAACAGCCCGCGCCGCGGCGGCCCCTTCGTGACCATCAACTGCGCGGCCATTCCCAAAGAGCTGATGGAGTCCGAGCTGTTCGGGCACGTCAAAGGCGCTTTCACGGGCGCCGTGGGGCACAAGAAGGGCAAAGTCGAGCTGGCCGAGGGCGGCACCCTGTTTCTGGACGAGATCGGCGAGGTGCCCCTGGAGGTGCAGGCCAAGCTGCTGCGGCTGATCCAGGCGCGCGAAGTCGAGAAGATCGGGGCCGGTTCGGCCGTGAAGGTGGACGTCCGGATCGTGGCGGCCACCAACCGCAACCTGCAGGCCATGGTGGAGGATGGCGCCTTCCGCGAGGACCTGTATTACCGGCTGGCCGTGATCCCCCTGGAACTGCCGCCCCTGCGCGAGAGGCCCGAGGACATCCCGGAGCTGGTCCAGCACTTCTTCGAAATCAACAAGCAGAAACACCGCCGGCCGGAGCTGGAACTGTCGCCGGCCGTGCTGCCCTACCTGTCCGCCTACCGCTGGCCGGGCAATGTGCGCGAGCTGGAGAACGTGGTGGAGCGGCTGGTGGTGCTGCGCCGGGGCGACGAGATCACGGTGCCCGACCTGCCCGAGGAGATGCGGCGCGAGCGGCCCTCCCTGGAAGCCATCCAGCTGGAGCTTCCGCCCCACGGCATCAGCCTGGAGGCGGTGGAGAAGGAATTGATCCTGCGGGCGCTGAAGAAGTTCGGCGGCAACCAGACACAGGCCGCGCGCTATCTCGATATCAGCCGCAAGACCCTGATCTACCGCATGGAGAAACACGGGATCAAGGAAACCGCCCGGGATACAGCCGCCGAATAATCAGCCGAAATAACCAGTCGAGTAAGTAGGGAATCGGTGTTACAACTGATAGGTGAGGTGATCGGTCATGTTGTGGCGAAGCCGGTTACAAACGGCTGTACAGGCGGGTGACACCGTTCAGGCGGAAGCGATCGCCGGCGAGATCATTTCCAGGTGCAAGGAGCTGTCGAGCCTCCCGGACGCCTCCGCTCAGATCCAGGCGCAGGTGGCGGAGGAGGGGGGCGGCTCGAGCGGCGGCGGGGGCTAAGACCCGGATGAATCATTGGTTCTAATCATTCGCTTCAAACGTTCGTTTGAAACGAATGACTACATTCAGACCTCCGGCGGCAGCTGCAGCGCTGAGGCAGGCCTGGCTTCCCGGCCCGGCGCCGGCAGGATCCCCAGCCGCACGTAGACCGGGCGCAGCTGGCGCCGCATCTCCGGAAGCTGCAGGGCGAACCACGCGCTTCCCGACAGGCACACCGCCCCGCCCAGAATCAGGGTGGCGGGCGCGCCGAAGCGCGAAGCCAGAATGCCGGCCAGCAGGCTGCCGAATGGCGTCATGCCGGTGAACGCCATGGAGAAGTAGGCCATCACGCGGCCGCGCTTGTCCTCATCCGTGATGGTCTGGAGGATCGTGTTGCTCGAGCCCATCTGCTGCATGATTCCGAAGCCGGCCAGCGGCAGCAGGCACAGCGACAGCCGGACCGAGCGCGAAAGCGCGAACGCGATCAGGCTGCCGCCGAACAGCGCGGCCGTCAGCGGGATGCGCCGGGCCAGCCCCAGCACGCTCGGGCGCATGGCCAGGGTCACGGCGCCGGCCAGCGCCCCGATTCCCGAGGCGGCCATCAGCCAGCCCAGCGTGTGCGGGCCTCCGTGCAGGACGGTGGAGGCGAAAACCGGCATCAGCACCGTGTAGGGCATGCCGCTCAGGCTGACCAGGCCGAGCAGCAGCAGGATGGAGCGCAGGGCGGGCGAGCCCGTCACGTAGCGCCAGCCCTCGCGCAGTTCCTCCGCCACCCGCCGGGGCTTCCCATGGCGCACCGGAGGAACCGACCGCATGGCCAGCAGGGAGGCGATCACGGCGAAGTAGCTGAACCCGTCCAGCAGGAAGCAGTAGCCCTCGCCCGCCGCGGCGATCACCAGCCCGGCCAGCGCCGGCCCCGCCATCCGGGCGACGTTCACCATGGAGGAGTTCAGCGCGATGGCGCTCACGAGGTCCTCGCGGTGCGCGACCATCTGAACCACGAAGGCCTGCCGGGCCGGCATGTCGAAAGCGTTGATGAGCCCCTGGGCCAGGGCCAGGAGGGCGAGGCTGGGAACGGTGACGGTTCCGGTCAGGGTGAGGCCGGCCAGCGCGAAGGACTGCAGCAGGGAAAGAACCTGGGTGACCGTCAGCGTGCGGTGGCGGTCCCAGCGGTCGACCCAGACGCCCGCCAGCGGCGCCAGAAAGAATCCGGGGACCTGGCCCGCGAAGCTCACCATGCCCAGCAGCGTGGGCGAGCCGGTCAGCCGGTAGACCAGCCAGCCGGTGGCGACGCGGGTCATCCAGGTTCCGATGAGCGATAGGGTCTGGCCGGCGAAATACAGCCGGTAGTTGCGCGAGTGCAGGGCGCGCAGGGCGAGAGACCAGTGGCTCACACGCATAGAGTGCGCACGGTGTAAGCCGGGTTGCAACTCCGCACCCGCTCCCGCTACAGTGGATTTCTCGCCCTGGGATCCTGGGAAGCCGCCACCGGGCGGCCTGTCCACGAAGGAGGCCGTTGACAGTGAGGAGCACTTCGGCGGTGGAAACCGCGCCCAACAAGACCGCGCCCACCGCGACGCGAATCGTTCGCCGTGTGCACATGTACCTGGCGCTGCTGCTGGCGCCCTGGATGGTCATGTACGCGCTCAGCACGATGGCCATGAACCACCGCCGCCTGTTCAGCGGGAGCGGCGGTCCGCCGCCCATGCAGGTGGAGCGGACACTCACCTATACGAGCGCGCTCCCGGCGGAGGCACTGCCGAGGGAGGTGGCGCGGCGCATCCTCGCCGATCTGGGCCTGGAGGGCGCGCACACGGTGCAGGCGCCGCGCGGCGGGGGGGCCATCACCATCCACCGGGCGGATCCGGTGACTCCGCGGCGCATCACGTTCGTTCCCTCCAGCGGCAGCCTCACCATCGAGAAGCAGCCTTTCCAGATGCCGGCTTTTCTGGAGCGCATGCACCGGCGCCGCGGATTCCAGTCCGGGTACTGGGCGCAAAACGCGTGGGCCGCTTCGGTGGACCTGGCCATCCTGGCCATTCTGTTCTGGGCTGCGTCGGGAATATGGATCTGGTGGACGCTGAAGCGCACCCGCGCGGCGGGCGCGGTGTGCGCCTGCGCGGGGCTGGCGCTATTCGCCTTTTTCCTGTTGACGAGCTAGAGAGGACGCTATGAATTTCGGCCATTTCGTGCGCCGCCTGCACTTGTATCTGGGCCTCGCGCTGCTGCCCTGGTTCTTCATGTACGGCCTCAGCTCGATTCCGTTTTCGCACCCCTCGCTGTTCCGATCGGACTGGGAGAAGGGTTGGATCACGCGCTTCGAGAAAGCGTACCGTGCGGACGCGCCGGCGGCGGGCGATGTGAAAGAGGCCGCGCGGCGCATCCTGCGGGACAACGGCCTGGAGGGCGCCTTCTGGGCGCAGCGCGACCGGGAGGGCAACCTGCGCGTGGACCGCTTCAGCTTCCTCGGCTCCACCCGGATCACGTACTCCCCGGCGCAGGAGCGCCTGCGGGTCGAGGACCGGCAGGCTCGCTGGCATGAAGTGCTCACCCGGCTGCACGCCCGGGGCGGGTTCGAGCAGCCGTCGGCGCTGCATTTCGCCTGGGGCGTGATCGTGGATATTGCCTGTCTGGGCATGCTGGCCTGGGTGGCCTCGGGGCTGTACATGTGGTGGGGCATTCGCGGGCACCGCGGGTGGGGCTGGATGGCGCTGGGCGCCGGCGCGGCGTCCTTCGCGGCGTTCCTCGCGGCGCTGTAAGGTGGGCGGAAAGACCTGGAAACTCGGGCACGAAAGCGGGCGGCGATGATTCCCAAGCGAGCGGGACCGCCTGAATGAGCCGGTCAGCCCAGGGTAAAGAAGAAGGTGGCGCCCTGACCGAGGGTGCTTTCGGCGGCGACTTCGCCGCCGTGGCGGACGATGATGCGCTGGACGGTGGCCAGGCCGATGCCGGTACCTTCGAACTCGGCCGCGCCGTGGAGGCGCTGGAAGGGGGTGAAGAGCTTTCCGGCGTAGGCCATATCGAAGCCGACCCCGTTGTCGCGGACGAAGTAGAAGAGCTTGCCCCCGCGCACCGTGGAGCCGGCCTCGATGCGCGCGCGGTTCTGCTTGCGGGTGAACTTCCAGGCGTTTCCGAAGATGTTCTCCAGCACGATGCGCAGCAGGCGCGGGTCGGCATTGGCGAGCATGCCGGGCTGCACCGCGAAGTCCACCTGGCGGGCCGGGTCCTCGCCGCGCAGATCGTCGCCGATGGATTGCGCCAGGGCGGTCAGGTCCACCTCGCTGCGGTACATTTCGGCGCGGCTGACGCGTGAGAGCATGAGCAGGTCGTCGATCAGCTGGCCCATGCGCTGGCTGGCGGCGCGCACGCGGCGCAGGTAGTCGGCGCCCTGGGCGTCCAACTGGTCGCCGTGATCCTCGAGCAGCGCCTCGCTGAAGCCGTCGATGGCGCGCAGCGGGGCGCGCAGGTCATGGGAGACCGAGTAGGCGAAGGCCTCCAGCTCACGGTTGGCGGCATCCAGCTGGGACACCCGCTCGCGCAGTTCCTGGTTGAGCTTGCGGATCTCCTCCTCGGCCTGCTTGCGCTGGGTGATGTCGCGGGCGATCACGGAAAAATAGCGCAGCTCGCCGCGATGCGAGGAGTGCGCCACGATGACCAGGGAAACGTGGATCTCCTGGCCGGTCCGGGTCTGCAGAGCGCTCTCCCCGCTCCACACGCCGTCGCGGATGGCGGCCGGAATGGCGGTCTCGACCAGGCGTGCCGCGGCCCAGTCCGGGTGGATGTCGGCGATCTTCATCTGGGAGACGTCGTCCTGAGGCCCGATGCCCAGCAGGGCGCGGGCGGCGGCGTTCAGGTAGAGGACGCGGCCGTCGGGCTCGTAAGAAGCCACCAGGTCGCTGGTGGCCTCGAGGACGGCGGCCAGGCGCCGGCGGGCCGCTTCGGCCTGGCGCAGGGCGGTGATGTCCTCCATGACCAGGACGCCTCCGGCGACCTCGCCCTTGGGACCCAGAACCGGGACGGCGGAACTCAAGACCGTTCTCCGGGAGCCGTCCGCGCACTCGATGTCGATCACCTCGCCGATGGAGGTGTCGCCTTTGGTGGCGGCCCGCAGCAGCGCCCACTCGGTGGGCGCGATGCGTTTTCCGGTGTCGGCAAACCAGCCTTTGGCGGGAGTGTGCTGGCCGGAGCCGTCCGGCCGGGCGCCTCCCAGCAGGCGCAGGGCGGTGGGGTTGGTGCGGAGGATGCCGCCCTGGCCGTCGGCCAGCCAGACCCCCACCGGGAGGACCTCGAGGATCAAGGTGAGGAGGCGCTCGCTCTCCTTGACGGCCTCGCTGGCCTCGGTTTCGGCGGTGACGTCGCGGCTGACGCCCCGCACGCCCTGGAGGGTGCCGTCGCGGCCCCAGATGGGCACCCCTTTGCTTTCCAGGACCCGGTAGCTGCCGTCCTTGTGACGCCAGCGCAGTACCAGACCCTCCCAGCCCTGCCCCTCCTGCATGTAGCGCGGGAACAGGTGTGAGAACCGCCAGCGGTCCTCTTCGTGCATCAGGCCGGGGCTGTACATACCGTTCAATTCGCCGGGCTCGTATCCGAGTATGGCCGTCACGGCGGGGCTGTTGTAGGTGAGCTGCCCGCCGGCGTCCATGGACCAGATCCAGTCGGGCGTGGTCTCCACCAGGGCGCGGTACTTCTCCTGGCTCTCGCGAAGGACGGCGTCGGCGTGCTTCTGTTCGGTGATGTCGCGGAGCAGGACCACGCCGCCGGTGACCTCTCCCTGTTCATCGCGGAGGGGCGTGGCGGTGGCGCTGAGCCAGCGGACTTCACCGAGGTCGGGATTGAGGGCCTGGATCTCGAGCTCGCCCGCGGCCCTGCCGGACATGGCCTGGACGAGGTCGGCCTCGGGGACGGGCGACAGGGCGACGCCGTCCGGCAGGGACAGGCAATAGCGGGCGGCCTGGCGCTCAGGCAGGGGGACGGTGCGGCTGAGTCCGAGCAACTGCTCGGCGGCCGGGTTGAACAGCAGGCAGCGGCCCTGGGCATCGCCGACCAGGACCCCCTCGCCCATGCTGATCAGGATCGAATGGAGGATCCTGCTTTCCTCCACGCACGTCTGCTGGCAGCCTTCCAGTTTCGCGGCCATGCCGTTCAGCGCCGCTGCCACGCGGCCCACCTCGTCGCGGCCGGCGCCCCGGACGCGGTACTTCAGGTCGCCCTGGGCGAACCGGTTGGCGGCATCTCCCAAAGCCGCCAGGGGCGCGACGATGCTGCGCGCGACATAAGGCCCGCCGATGAAGACGGCCAGGACGGCGACGGCCAGCAGCACGGCAATGGTCACGGCGCCGCGCTGGAGCGCCGCCGAGGCGTGACGGGACATGCGCTCCCAGGAGGGCGGGGCGGATGCGGCCAGGGCAGTCAACTGGCCCGAGATCTGGTCGAGGAGTTTCGGCGCCTCCTGACGGAAGGCGGCAGCGGCGGCTCCCGGGCCCTTCTGGGACTCGCGCTCGGCGACGGCGTTACGCACCAGGGCGAGCCAGCGGTTGACGGCTGCATTGAGGGCGTAAGCCCTGGCTTGCGTGGAGGCGTCATCGGGCAGGACGTCCCCGAGCGTGTCCATCTCGTGTTCCAGTTCCGCCAGGGCGCCCAGGACGGACTGGCGGCGGGACTTCTCCCCGCCGGCAAGATAGCTGCGCGCCTCGCCGGCCATCCGTTCGAGACGCGATCCGATACCGCGCAACAGGGCAGGGGCTGCCTGGGCGCGGCGGCCCCCCTCGACGATGGCGTGGAGTTCCGCCAGGTTCCGATAGGAAAGAATGCCGAGAACGAGAATGATCGACAGCGCGAAGGCGAAGACGATCGCGATCCTCTGCCGGATGGAGAAAGTCATCGAGGCTCGCTCCCGGCCGGTTGCCAGGCGGCCCGCAGGCAGACGGCCCGACCGGCTGCCCAGCCTGCAAGAAGCCGGCAGCCGGAATGCAGCCAGCGCACGTTACGAACGTGCGCCGCGGTCTCAGGAGCCCATGGGGTGATCCGGCGAGACATTCAGGCTGAGCCAATACCGCGCGAACAGCCGCACCGTTTCCACAAACTCGCTGAAATCCACCGGCTTACGCACGTAGCTGTTGCACCCCAGGGTATAACCGGCGGTGACATCCCGAGGCTCGGTGGAGGAAGTGAAGATCACCACCGGCAGCATCTGGGTGCGAGGATCCAGCCGCACCCGGCGCAACACTTCCAGCCCATCCAGGCCGGGCAGCTTGAGGTCGAGCAGGACCAGCCCCGGACCGCTGCCGGGAAGGTTGTCGGCCGAACGACTGCCAAACAGTTGTTCGAGTGCTTCGAAACCATCCCTTGCGACGATGACGCTGTTCACGATGTTGCCTTTGCGGAAGGCACGGAGGGCCAGGGCCTCGTCATCGAGGTTGTCTTCGACCAGCAAGATGGTCTTGGCGCCCAACTTTCACTCCTTTTTGCCCGGTTTCCGACGCCCGGCCCGGGCCACCAATTATCGCATATTCAGACCTGTATAGATGTTATGAGGCGGCGTCCTCCGAGTTTTCCACGAAACAGCCGTGAAACGCCTGGTCGAGCAGTTCGGCCGTCAGCTCCATGGGCAGTTGTTCGAACAGAAGGATGTCCAGCGCATGGGAGATAATATCGCGCGGATGGCAGCGGCGCATGGGCTTGCGGATTTTCAGATAATGGGTTTCCAGAAAGCGCGAAATCAGCGAATCCGCACATTTCAGGCGGCGCTGGTCGCAAACCTGCCGGAAGATTTTCTCGAACTCCTCCGGGCTCGGATTGCGCATGAGCATTTTATATTCGATCCGGCGCAGGAAGGCCTCGTCGCCCAGGCTGGCCGGGTTGAGATTGGTCGAAAAGATGAGCAGCGCGTCGAAGGGCACTTCCACCTTCAGGCCGTTCTGGAACGAGAGGTAGTCGACGCCGCGCTCCATGGGCACGATCCAGCGGTTGAAAATCTCCGCCGGGGTGGCCCTTTGCCTTCCGAAGTCGTCGATCAGGTAGACGCCGTTGTTGGCCTTCATCTGCAGGGGGGCGTCGTACACTTTGGAAGCGGCGTTGTAGCCCAGGTCAAGCATGGCAAGGGTCAGTTCGCCGCCGGTGACGATGAAGGGCCGGCGGCAATGGGCCCAGCGGCCGTCGTAGCCTTCGGAGCGCCAGGAGTCGGCGGCGTCGACCCGCAGATGGTAGATGGGGTCGAACAGCCGGATGATCTGGCCGCTGCATTCCACGGCGTGCGGCAGGAAGACCGGCGGGCTGTCCAGGCTGGTGATGGAATGAGCCAGGTAGGTCTTTCCGTTGCCGGGCTGTCCGTAAATCAGGAGGGACTTGCCGGAGTTGAGGGCGGGGCCCAACTGGGTGAGCACTTCCGGCGGCAGCACCATGCTGGAGTAGGTGCTGCAGAGGGCCTGGCGGGTGAGCCAGCCGGTCTGGAAACGCTGCTGGCGGACCGACAGGCCGTACTCGGAAAGCGGGACCGGAGCGGGCCCGACGTACTGGTTCTCCTCCAGGTATTCGCGCGCCCGGATTCTGCCCGCCTCCGAGAGGGCGAAGACCGCGGAGACGTCGCCGAATCCCAGCGAGCCTTTCACTTCGAAGAGGCGCCGGCGCCGGAACAGCTCGATCAAAGGGGCGATGACCGAGAAGTGCAGACCGAGCAGGTCGGCGATGTCGCGCCCGATCAGCTCGCCCGCGAAATAGAGGGTTTTCAGGATCAGTTGCTCGATCAGGGAGGCCGGCAGGGCGGTCTCCTCGAGGCTCATGGGAGGGGAAGGAAAGAAGGCGGAGCCGGGCCGGGGGGCCGGGGCGCCGTCGAGCGGCTCGCCCTCTTCGCCCGCTCCGGAGTACAGGACCGCGGTATTCTCCACCGTCTGTAGCTGGTCGTTCATCGTCGATCACCTGTTTCGGCAGTCACAGCCGGGTTCTGCTCGCTCAAAATGAGGCGCACTTTCTCCACCAGTTCCTGGACCGGCCCGTGCTTGTCGACCACCAGGCGGCCGCTGCGGATGAGGGCCTCGCTGGGATCGGTGCAGGCGCAGGAGAACAGGACCTTGAGGCCGGGGCGGGTCTGGGCCATCTCGCCGGCCAGGTCGCTTCCGCTCATGTCCGAGAGCATCACGGTGGTGAGGAGAAGATGGATGGGCGCGGCGAAATTGCGGTCAATCAGCCGGGCGGTGCGGCCATCGCGGGCTTCGAGCACGGCGTGCCCGGCGCCCGCCAGGGCATCGCGCACGGCGCCGCGCGACGCTTCGTCGTCCTCGACCAGCAGAACGGTGCCGGCGCCGGCGGCGGCGACCGGCGCCGCGGCCGGGGCCTCCACGGCCTCGGCGCGGGCCTCGACCTCCTCCACGCGGGGCAGGTAGACGGTGAAGGCGGTGCCCTTGCCCGGCTCGCTCTCCACCCGGATATCGCCGCCGTTCTGACGGACGATGTTGTAGACCAGGGTCATGCTCAAGCCGGTATCGCGGCCGCGGGGCAAGCCGGTGTAGAACGGCTCGAAGATGCGGGCGCGGGCGCGGCGCTCGATGCCCCGCCCGCTGTCCCTGACCCACAGGGCGACATACTTTCCGGGCTTGATCTCCATGGACTGGGGAATGTAGTTCTCGTCCAGCTCGGTGTTGGCGGTCTCGATCAGGATCTTTCCGTTCTGTCCGGCGGTCTCCCGGGCGTTGGCCACCAGGTTGAGGACGAGCTGCTCGATCTGAGAGCGGTCGGCCATGACCTTGCCCAGGGACGGCTCCAGGGAAGTGGACAGGCGCACGGCTTTTCCCAGGATGCGGCGCAGGGTGTCGGAACTGGCGCTGATGACGGCATTGACGTCCACGGCGGTGCAGCGGGAACCGCGGCTCTGGCTGAGAGCGGCCAGCTGCAGGGTCAGGAGACTGGCATGGTGGGCGGCCTCCTGGATGTTCTCGACCTCCTTGCGGCCGGGGCCGTGGTCGGCCAGAATGGCCATCAACGCGGCGGCGGAGCCGGAGATCCGCACCAGGGTTTCCTTGAACTCGGCGGCCACGTGGGCGGCGAAGCGGCCGATCATGTCGATGGTCTCCGACTGCCGGGCGGACTCTTCCAGCTGCCGGTTGCGGCGGCGCATCTCGGCCTCGCGCAACTCGCGCTCGATGGCGGGGATGAGCCGGGCCGGATTCCCCTTGCGGATGTAATCGTGGGCGCCGGCCTTCATGGCAGCCACGGCCTCGGCCTCGCTGACCACTCCGGAGAGGATGAGGAATGGAATGTCGAGACCGGCCTGCTTCCACATCAACAAGGCGGCGGGGCCGCTGAAGCCGGGCAGGTGCCAGTCGGCGACCACCAGGTCCCACTTCTGGCGGTTGAGGGCGGCCTGGAAAGCATCGCCGGTTTCCACGCGTTCGTAGAGGGCGTCGTAGCCGGCGCGGCCGAGTTCACGCAGTAATATCAGCGCGTCGTCGGGCGAGTCCTCCACCATCAAGACCCGGAGGGGGATGCTCATCGCCGTTAGTTATCTCCTTTTCTGGCGGGCCCGCTCCCCACCATTGCATCTGTGGGCGACGGCAGTGCCGTCCTTCCGGCGGAAGGGTACGCGCGCCCGGCGCCGTCGTTCCCAGCGCGGGGCGTCCCACGTCGGATTATAGGCTTGCTGTTAGTGGAGTTCAATAGTCCGAAGGATAATATGGGCGCGCGCGGGGCCCGCGGCACTTAGAAAGAGTTTCTCGAGTAATGCAGAGAAGTACTTTGGTTTTGGTACCGGTTGCGACTCGAGTCCTAACCGGGCTGCTGTAGAATGATCGGGGACGCTGTGCGGCCGAGCGGGGAGTGACAACAGAGCTTTCCGCCGCCGGGCGGCGCCGATAAAGCGCCACTGTTCGAGTCACCGATGAAGCGTGCGGGCCGCGCTCCGCGATGGGATGCGCAGGCCCGCGGCGGACCGATTGACCCCTCCTCCGCTGCGGAGGAGACGGGTGCGGGAGGAGCCAGTACCGGGGCCGGGCGCCGGGTGTGTTCGTGGTGCCCGCCGGGAGCCAGGCGGGGCGGGGCAGTGGCCTGGAAAGCGCTCTCAGTCATAGCCTATGGATACGACAGCCCTTGATACCAGCGTGGCGCCCGCCGTCCCGTCGCCAGGCGCGAGGAAGCTGAATCCACGCGGCGCCCGGCGGGCGGGTCCACGCGAGAGGGACGCGCTGCGCGCGGCGGCCTCGGAATTCGACTATCAGGCATTGAAACTGCGTTTCCAGAGCCGCCTGCTGGACCGCATCAACCTGGAGGAGTTCGCGCTGCTGCCGGACGACCGGGTGAAGAGCGACCTGGATGCGCTGATCGGGGCCCTGTTCGACGAAGAGGGCGTGCGCCTGGAGCCGGAGGAGCGCGGCCGGGCGATCAAGGAAATCCGCGACGAGGTGTTCGGCCTGGGTCCGCTGGAGCCGCTGCTGGCCGACCCGGCGGTCTCGGACATCCTGGTGAACTCGGCCGGGGCGGTGTATGTGGAGAAGGCCGGGCGCCTGGAACTCACTCCGGTCACCTTCACGGACAACGCGCACCTGCTGCGGGTCATCGAGAAGATCGTATCGCGCGTGGGGCGGCGCATCGACGAGGCATCGCCGCTGGTGGACGCGCGGCTGCCGGACGGATCGCGAGTGAACGCGGCCGTGCCGCCGGTGGCCATAGACGGGCCGGCGCTCTGCATCCGGCGCTTCGGGCGGCACGTGCTGGGGGCCGAGCAGCTGGTGGCGAAGATGACGCTCACGGCCAGCATGCTGCAGTTTCTGGAGAGCTGCGTCAAGGCGCGACTGAACATCCTGATCTCGGGGGGGACGGGCACGGGGAAGACGACGCTGCTGAACCTGCTGTCGGGGTACATCCCGCACTCCGAGCGGATCGTGAGCATCGAGGACGCGGCCGAGCTGAGGCTGCAGCAGCCGCACGTGGTGCGGATGGAGACCCGGCCGACCAGCATCGACGGCCAGGCGGCAGTCTCGATCCGGCAGCTGGTGATCAACGCGCTGCGCATGCGTCCGGACCGGATCGTGGTGGGGGAGGTGCGGTCCGAGGAAGCGCTGGACATGCTGCAGGCGATGAACACGGGGCATGACGGGTCGCTGACGACCATTCACGCCAACAGCCCGCGGGACTCGCTGGGGCGGCTGGAGACGATGGTGACGATGGCGAACTCGAACCTCGGGGTGAAGGCCATCCGGGCGCAGATCGCCTCGGCGCTGGACGTGATTGTGCAGGTGGTGCGGTTCTCCGACGGCAGCCGGAGGATTACGCACATCACGGAGTGCGTGGGGATGGAGGGGGAGATCATCACGCTGCAGGACGTGTTCCTGTTCGACAAGACCGGGATCACGCCGGAAGGGCTGATCGCGGGAACTTTCCGGTCGACGGGGATCCGGCCGAAGATCTTCGAGAAGCTCAAGTCGGCGGGGGTAGAGCCGCCTCTGACGGTGCTGCAGACGAACGTGAAGGTAAACGGGCCGGAGAAGTAGGGCCGGTTCCCGAAGGGGGGCGGCAGGAGTGCCGCCGCAGGTTGAAAACGAGGTCTCTGGCGGGGATCAGAAAGCAGCGGCATTCCTCGACGGACCCTTCGGCGATATTTGCAGAGCGAGCCTTGTCCGGCTTGCTCCACCGGCGGAATCCTTCCGCAATACTCGCTGGGATGGACACAGCCGCGCGACGCATCCGCAGCGCCACGCCTTACGTCCGCTGTGTGGGAAACCCCGCGGTGAAGGCGTAGGCCTCCAGGCCGGTGCGGAAGGCCGCCGGACTCAGGCTCGCCGCACGCATTTAGCCACAACGTGAACAGAATTCGCGTTGGGGCCCCTATAACGGCAACTAATGAATGGTCCGCGTTTTCCGGTTCATGTAATCCATCAGCAGGTACTGCCCCAGAGTATACGGCGTGGTGAAATAGGCTTTCCCCCGGCACATCTCCGTCACCTTCTGGACGAAGCTGACCAGCCCGTAATCGGTGGCCAGCATGAAGGTGTTGATCATGATCCCCTGCTTCTTGCAGCGGTTCACTTCCTCCAGCGTTCGCGAGATCACCAGCGGATCCAGCCCGAACGCATTGCGGTACATGCGGCCGTCCTCCAGGGTCAGGGCCGAAGGCTTGCCGTCGGTGATCATCACGATCTGGCGCATGTCCTTCTTTTCCTGCATGAGGATACGCTGCGCCAGAATCAGCCCGTCGCGGGTGTTGGTATAGTAGGGCCCCACCTGCACCCGGGCGAGCTGGCTCAACTTCAGCTCCTCCGCGGTGTCATGGAACAGCACGCAGCGCAGGCTGTCGCCGGGGTATTGGGTGCGGATCAGGTGGGCCAGCGCCAGGGCCACCTTCTTGGCGGGCGTGAAGCGGTCCTCGCCGTAGAGGATCATGCTGTGGCTGCAGTCCAGCATGAGAACGGTGGCGCAGGAACTCTGGTACTCGGCCTGATGCACGTGCAGGTCGGAGTAGTCCAGGTCGATGGGGACCTTGACGCCCTCGCGGCGGATGGCCGAAAACAGCGTCTCGCTCAGGTCCAGGTTCAGGGTGTCGCCGAACTCGTAGCGTTTTGACGATCCCGCCGCTTCGATTCCCGTGGCCAGGTCGCGCGTGTCGTGCCGGCCGAAGCTCGACTTGCCCAGCGAGCCCAGCAGGTCCTTGAGCGTCTTGAAGCCCAGGAAGTCGAGGGACTTGTCGGTTACCTCGAAGCGCGCCTTCTGGCTGTCCGGGCCGCCGGCGCCGTGACCGGGGTTCTGGGCGTCGGGCCGGTCCTCGGGGCTGATGTAGCCTTCGTCGGCCAGTTTCTGCACCAGCCGGTCCAGCAGCTTGTCCATCTGCTCCGGGGACAGGGAGCGGACCTGGTCCATCATCTGCTCCATGCGCTGGTCGTCGAACAGCTGTCCCCGCTCCAGGGCCTGCTGGATGGCGTTCTTGAGATCCTCGAGGGTGTGCTCGTTCAACTCCGTGAAGCGGCTGTACTGAGCGTTGAATCCGCTTTCCAGCAGGAAGTCGGAGAGCGCCTGCAACAAGTCCTCGGCCTCGATGCCAAGGTCCTCTCCCGTGTAGCGGGAATATCTGACGGACCGCATCCAGATAGCCCCTCCCAAGGCCAGAGTAGCTTCAGTTGAACTGACGGCGTTGCGGGCGCAGGGGTTCCGCGCCTTCGCGCTCGCGGCCGGCTCCGGGCGCCTCGCGCTTCCGCTCCTCGGCGGCATAGCCGCGCTCCTCGCTGCGGCTGATGCGCCGGTGGGCGTGCAAGCCCTCCAGGATGAACTCCGCCGCCGAGGCCCGCACGGCGTCGGGATCGCCCGGCCGGACACCCAGGGCCCCGACCTTCTCAACCAGACCCTGGATGGAGGTGAGCCGCCCCAGCATGGCGGCCGAGTCGAGCGACTCTTCCAGCTTCAGCGAGCCGCCCAGGTCGAACCACTGCACGATCTGGGACATATTCACCCCGCTGAAGTAGCGATCGAAGATCTTGCCGACCGAGACGCGGATCAATTCCTGCGCGATGGTGTCGCCGCCCTTCAACTCGCCCTCGTACTCCAGCTCCAGCTTGCCGGTAATGGAAGGCAGGGCCGCGTAGACGTCCAGGACGCGCGGCACCGCGGTCTTCTCCCGGGTCAGCAGGGCGCGCCGTTCGGCGTTCGAGACCACGTTCTCCAGAACCGAGATGGGCAGCCGCTGCGAAACGCCGGAGCGCTTATCCACGCGCTTGTCGTCCCGCGCCTGGAAGGCCAGCTGCTCAATGATCTCGCGGATGTAAGCCGGCACCAGCGGGTTCATTCCGGAGTCGCGCGCCAGCCAGGCCTCCTGGCGGGTGATGGCCATGCCCTGCTCCAGCGTGGCCGGGTAGTGGGTGCGGATCTCGCTGCCGATGCGGTCCTTGAGCGGGGTGATGATCTTGCCCCGCGCGGTGTAATCCTCCGGGTTGGCGGTGAAGACCAGCATCAGGTCCAACGGCAGCCGGACCGGGTAGCCTTTGATCTGCACATCGCCTTCCTGCATGATGTTGAACAGGCCGACCTGGATTTTTCCGGCCAGGTCCGGCAGTTCGTTGATGGCGAAAATGCCCCGGTTGGCGCGCGGCAGCAGGCCATAGTGCACCGTCAGCTCATCCGAGATGTGATGCCCCTGGCGGGCCGCCTTGATGGGGTCGATGTCTCCGATCATGTCGGCGATGGTCACATCCGGAGTGGCCAGCTTCTCCACGTAGCGTTGCTCGGGAGTCAGCCAGGCGACGGGCGTTTCGTCCCCCTGCTCCTGGATCAGCATCCGGCAGCGCCGGCAGATGGGCCGGTACGGGTTGTCGTGAATCTCGCAGCCGTCGATGTAGGGGGTGTGCGGGTCCAACAGCGTGGTGAGCATGCGGATGAGCCGTGTCTTGGCCTGCCCGCGCAGACCCAGCAGGATGAAGTTATGCCGGGACAGCACGGCATTCACGACCTGGGGAATGACGCTGTCTTCAAATCCCAGGATTCCGGGGAAAAGCTCCTCGCCTTTCTGGAGCCGGCAAATGAGGTTGCTCCTCAGTTCATCTTTGACGCCGCGAACGGCGATTTGTTCTTCGGAGTACGCACTGCGCCGCAACGCGCCCAGCGTTGGAGGTAGATCCCAGGCCGCTTTTTTCATGATTTTGCATCCCTGCCCCTGAGCCGATTGTAACAGAGCCCAAGGCGGGGACCGAAAGTATATGGGAGGGAAGTGTGACCGGGAATCCAGCTTTTTCTTATCGGGGTTCGGGTTTATCAGGTGTAATTTCCTGCGGTGTCTCCAGATTAAACTCGAAAACCGACCCGGCGATGCGGGTTACGAGGCGTCCTCCGATCAGCGGCCGGCCATAGCTGTTAAAGAATACCGCACCGTCGGTGGACTGGCCGGGCGCCAGCTTGGTGGCCACGAATGCGATGGCCGAGGCCGCCGCCGCCGCCTTCAGCCGCGTGGAGGACACCTCCGCCAGAGCCGCCTGGCGGCGCTGTTCGTAGCCGTTGGTGGAGCGCAGGCGGGACAGTCCGTACAGGCCCGCTTCGTAGGCGGTCACCAGCCGGATGACGTCGTTGCGGCTGCCTTTTTCGATCAGGCTCCCGATCACGCTGCGCGCCGGCGCGGCCTGGATGGAGGTGCCGTCGCCGCGGTGGTAAATGAAACTCTCCGGCTGCACGACGCAGGGCGCCTGCGAACCGTTGGAGACCGCGACCTGTACGATGGCGTACCCCCGCACCGGTTCGGGCATGTGCGCGAACATGACCGTGACCCCCTGCCGCGTCAGGGTCTGGTACTTGAGGCCGCCGGATTCGAACTCAATCACCTGCGCCCGGGCGGCCCAACAGGCCGCCATCATTCCCGAGCACAGGAAGAGGCGCCAAAGCATGCTTACCCCTATTATGTCAGGCTCGGCGCCGCGTTGAGCCCCCATTGCAGGTCCCCCCAGGCCTTGAGATTCGCCACGCCGAACGAAAGTGTCACCGATGTCGCCGGTCTGTAACTCCCAAGCAGCCGCTCCCTTTGGTCGCGGCTCGGTATTGGTACGGACCGGCGACATCGGTAACAAAACAGACCGGCGACATCGGTAACACTTTCATTCGGCGTGGCGAACCTCAAAACTGGGGCATATGCCCTGGCAGGAGAGGAACGCGGTGGAAGAACGAAT
>JADZAF010000347.1 GCA_020852755.1 Bryobacterales bacterium | reverse complement strand
CGGCCCTGTTCGCCTATGACCCTGACCATCCCGCCTCAAGCCTGGCCGCCTCGGATATCACCCCAGCCCAAATTGCCGCGGCAGGGACGGACGGGGTGAATGCCAACGCTTTGCGGCTGGCCGCCCTGGCTACCACCGGCCGCGTGGACGACACAAGTTACACGGTCTTCTACGCCGGCATCGCGGCCCGCCTGGGACGGGAGCTGAGCGGCGCCCGCGAGAACCGCGATGCCCAGCGGCTCCTGCTGGCCCAGGCGCGCACCCTGCGCGAAGAAACCACGGGAGTTTCGCTGGACGAGGAAGCGGCGAAACTGATTCAGTTCCAGCGCTCCTACCAGGCGGCCGCGCGCCTGGTCGCCGTGCTGGACGAGATGACCGAAACGGTCATCGGCCTGTTGCGCTGAAGGCAGGCGAGCCCTGCCTGGGAGTCTACCGTCATGATCAGCGGAATCAGCGCGTCGGCGGAGCGGTTTCTGGCCGACCTGGAACGGATTCAACAGCGCCTGAACAGGGCCGAGCAGCAGGTCTCTTCAGGCAGGCAGGTGAGCGCCCCGTCGGACAGCCCGGACGAGCTCGGATCCATCCTCCGCTACCGTCTTGAACTGGACCGCGTGGGCCAGATCCGCACCAACCTGGCCCGTTTCGGCGGCGAAGTGAATATCGCCGAACAGGCCATCGAGGCCGGGATGAAAACCCTGGACCGCGCCCGCGCCATCGCGGCCGAGGGCGCCTCCAGCACGACCGCCGCAGCCCAGCGCGCGGTGCTGGCCTCCGAAGTCGAGACGCTTTTGGAACGCCTCGTGGCCGGCGCCAACCTCACCTACGAGGGCCGCTACATCTTCTCCGGCGGCGCGGACGGCGTCCCCCCTTACCAGATGGACCTCAGCCGGCCCAACGGGGTGACGGACTACGCCGGAGCGGATGCCACCCGGCAGGCCGAGCATCCCTCGGGCACGCTTTTCGAGATCGCTCGATCGGCCCGCGACATCTTCGACTCCCCCGCCGCAGGCGTTTTCGCGGCGGTGAATGCTCTCCGGCAGGCCCTGGCCGCGGACGACCCGCAAGCGGTGGCGGCAGCCGGCGGCCTGATCCGCTCCGCACAGGAGCACCTGAGCGGGGAACAGGGCTTCTACGGCGGCGTGCAGCGCCAGATAGCGGACGCCTCCGGCTTCGCCGCCCAGCTCGAACTGCGCCTGAAGATCTCCCTGGGCGAATTGCGCGATGCCGATCTGGCCGCCGCCCTCATGGCCCTGAACGAAGCCGGTACCGCCCGGCAGGCTGCCCTGCAGACCCGGGCCAGCCTGCCGCGCCACTCCCTGTTCGATTTCCTGGGCTGAAAACCGAGGTTTCCTCTCACACTCCGCCTTCCGTCTCCGATAAGAGAAGACAGGGCAAGCTCACGCCCGGGAAGGTGTATATGAACATCGATGCTTCGTTTTCCGGCGTAGCGCTGGCGGCTGTCTACGTGCCGCCCGGGCCGGAAGTCCTGGCGCAGAACCGGGAACTGATCCAGGCAGTCAGAGCCATCAACGGCAGTGAGACGCTGGGCGATCGCAACGTCCTGACCTTCGCCCTGGACCGCGAAACGCGCCGGCCGGTCATGCGCATCCTGGATAAGGAAACCAACGAGCTGGTCTCCCAGATCCCTCCGGAAGCCGTCCTCCGCATGGCCCGCCACCTCAAAGGCCTGGAGGAGTAAAAAAAGGGGACAGAGGGATTTAATTCTACCGTCTGACCGAATCCCGCTGTCTCCTTTTTGCTTTTTCCCCTTCTTGGGCCGATATGTCTGGTGAGGAAACCGCATGTCAATCCACGCTTCCAACGCCTACCTGGAGGGCCGCGTCCTGGCGGCGGACCGGCTCGAGCTGGTCTGCATGCTCTACGAGCACGCCCTGGACAGCATCGGCCGCGCCCGCGCCTGCCTGCGGAGCGGCGACATCGCCGGAAGGTCCGGTCACATCACTCGGGCCCAGGCCGCCCTGCTTGAACTCCAGAGTTCGCTCGACCACCAGAGAGGCGGTCCGCTCAGCCGGAACCTGCTGACCCTGTATGAATACCTGGACGCCAAGCTCGTGGAAGCCCACATCCTCCAGCGCGAGGAGCCCCTGGCCGAGGCGGCACGCCTGCTGTCTTCTCTCCTGGAAGGATGGCGGGAATGCTGCCCGGATACCGGAGGCGTGCCCGAAACTCTGCCCCTGGCCGCCGCGGAACCCCGGTCTCAGGAGGCTCTGAGCTGGGCCGGTTGACCCCGCGCTACTTTTCCAGGAAGAAATTGCCGGCGAACAGCGCGTCGATGCCCGAAGAGTAGAAGCTCCGCACGGCATCCCGCGGCGTGCAGATCAGCGGATCCCCGAACAGGTTGAACGAGGTGTTATACAGCACCGGGAGCCCGGTGGCCTTGCCCGCCGCCTGGAGGAGGCGCCAGTACAGCGGGTTGTCCTGCTCGACCACGGTGTGGACCCTCACCATGTCCTGAGAAAGGATGGCCCCCTCGAAAGTCTTGCGGTGCTTCGGCCGCACCCGCCCCACGGTCGCCAGAAAGCGGGCGTTCGGCCCCACCTCAAAGTATTCCGAAGCCACTTCGGCCGGCACCGACGCCGCGAATTTGCGAAAAGATTCGCGGTGCTTGATGTAAGCATTCAGGTTCTCGGTCGAGTACGCATCCAGGGGAGAAGCCAGGATGCTGCGGTTGCCCAACGCCCGGGGACCGAACTCCATGCGGCCCTGCATCCAGCCCACGATCTTGCTGTCGTTCAACTGGGCCACGGCGGTCTCGATCAGCTCGTCGGTGGTCAGCAGATAGCGGAAGCGCAGCTTGCAGTTCTCCAGCACCTGCTTGATCTGCTCCGCGCTGAAACCCGGACCCAGGCAAAGGTTCCCCATCCCGATCCGCTCCCGCCGCCCGTACACCTGGTGCCATGCGTAAAGCGCCGCGCCCAGGGCGTTGCCGGCATTGCCTGCCGCGGGCTGCACGAACACTTCTCCGAACCGGCCCGACCGCTCCAGCGCGGCCACCAGCAGGGCGTTCAGCCCCAGGCCCCCGCCCAGGCAGAGGTTGTGCCCGCTGCCGGCCATCTCGATCACTTTCGATTCCAGCGCCCGCTGGATTCCCGCCGCCACCTGCGGCCGCAGCGGCTCGGGTACCGGACCGCCGTCGGGCACTCCCAGGCGCTGGAAGAACTTCGCGCCGAACCCTCCGGCTGCCATCCTCTCGGCGTCGAAGAAGGCGCGGTCCATCCGCGGCCAACCGTCCCCGGCGCGGCCCATGATCTCCTCGAACACGTCCTGGAAACGGTTGTCTCCGGCGGCCGAAAGCCACTGCACCTTGTGCTCCTCGGCGTTCGACCGGAAGCCCAGCAGCCGCGTCACGCGCCCGTACAGGTCGCCCAGGGAATCCGGGTAGAAGCTCTCCTTCTCCAGCGCCAGGGTGTGGCCCGAGGCGTTCCACCGCGCGCCGCAGCGAAAATCGCCCGTACGGTCCAGCGTCAGCACCGTCGCGTCGTCGAACGGAGAGGCGTAAAACGCCGCCGCCGCATGCGCCATGTGATGTTCCACCAGCACCACCCGGCTGTTCGGGAAGCGTGCCCGGAGCTGCGGATAGAACGGGGTCCCGGGTCCCGACGGGATGGGCCGCACGATGGCGATGGAATCCACCTCCCCGGCCCGCACGCCCGCCATCGACAGGCAGGCCGCGATGGCGTGTTCCGGTAGTTCCTCGCGCCGGCCCCAGCGGGCCGCCCGCCCGATCAGCTTCAATTCCTCGACGGCGCCGGCCAGCTGGCCGTCCCTGACGATCGCGCTGGCGGCATCGCCGAGCATGCCGCCGACTCCCAGAATGATCATGTCTGCTTCGCGCCCTGCCCGCGCTGCCCTTTCTCGATCTTGGCCAGGGTGTCCCGCAAGGTGAGCGTCCGGTTCAGCACCAGGCGGCCGGGGCCCGTGTCCGGGTCCACACAGAAGTAGCCCAGCCGCTCGAACTGGTAGCGGCTGCCCGGCGCCGCACCTGCCAGGCCGGGTTCCAGCCTGCAGCCCGCCAGCACTTCCAGCGAGTTCGGGTTGATCAGGCTCATGAAGTCCTGCCCCTCGCTCTCCGCGGCCGGGTTCTCGCAGGTGAACAGGTGGTCGTAGAGCCGCACCTCCGCCTCGATGGAGTGCGCCGCCGAGACCCAGTGCAGCGTGGACTTCACCCGCCGCCCGTCCGGAGCGTCGCCGCCGCGCGTGGCCGGATCGTAGGTGGCGTGGACCTCGATCACCTGGCCCGTCTTCTCGTCCTTGACCACCCCCGTGCAGGTCACCAGATAGCCGTAGCGGAGCCGCACTTCGCGCCCCGGCGAGAGCCGGTAGTAGTGCTTGGGCGGATCCTCCCGGAAGTCCTCCTGCTCGATGTAAAGCACCCGCGAGAATGGCACCTTGCGGGTCCCCATCGCGGGGTCCTCGGGGTTGTTCACCGCCTCCATCTCTTCCACCTGGCCCTCTGGGTAGTTGTCGATCACCAGCCGAAGCGGCCGCAGCACCCCCATCACCCGCGGCGCGCGCCGGTTCAGATCCTCGCGCACGAAATACTCCAGCAGCGAGAGCTGCACCATGCCGTTGGTTTTCGACACTCCGATCCGGGCGCAGAAATTGCGGATCGCTTCCGGCGTGAAGCCTCTCCTGCGGATGCCGGACAGTGTCGGCATGCGCGGGTCGTCCCATCCGCTCACTACCCCGTTCTGCACCAGGCTCAGCAGCTTGCGCTTGCTGAGCACCGTGTGGGTGAGATTCAGCCGGTCGAACTCGATCTGCTGCGGGTGATAGATGCCCAGCTGCTCGATGTACCAGTCGTACAGAGGCCGGTGATCCTCGAATTCCAGGGTGCAGATGGAGTGCGTGATTCCTTCGATCGAATCGGACTGCCCGTGCGCCCAGTCGTACATCGGGTAGATGCACCACTTGTCTCCGGTCCGGTGATGCGCCGCGTGCAGAATCCGGTACATCACCGGGTCGCGCAGGTTCAGATTCGGAGAGGCCATGTCGATCCTGGCCCGCAGGGTGCGCGCCCCGTCCGGAAACTCGCCGTCACGCATGCGCCGGAACAGGTCCAGGTTCTCCTCCACGGACCGGTTGCGATAGGGGCTTTCCCTTCCCGGCTCGGTCAAAGTGCCCCGGTACTCGCGAACTTCATCCGCGCTCAGGTCGCAGACGTAGGCCTTACCCTTGCGGATCAGCTGCTCGGCCCACTCGTAAAGCCGGTCGAAGTAATCCGAGGCATAGAAGAGGCGGTCTTCCCAGTCGAACCCCAGCCACCGCACGTCGGTCATGATGGACTCGACGTACTCCATCTCCTCCTTGGTCGGGTTGGTGTCGTCGAAGCGCAGGTTGCACTTCCCCCCGAACTCGGCGGCCAGCCCGAAGTTGAGGCAGATGGATTTGGCATGCCCGATGTGGAGGTAGCCGTTCGGCTCGGGAGGAAAGCGGGTGTGCACCCGCCCGCCGAAACGGTTGGTCTTGAAATCCTCCAGGACGAGTTCCCGGATAAAGTGGGACACGCCCGCCGGCCCGGACGATTCAGCCGTGTTTCCCGCGCCGCCGGCTTGCTTTTCGGAATTTGAGGGTGTCATTTCGCGTGCCTATGACTGCAACTTGCGGATGGCCTCGTCGATCCGCTTCAGGCAGGTCTCACGGCCCAGCACCTCCAGCGTCTCGAATAGCGGCGGCGCCGCCTTGCGCCCGCACACCGCCACCCGTATCGGCTGGAACATCTGGCCGGGCTTGATCTTCAAATCTCCGGCCGCGGACCGCAGCGCGGCTTCCAGCTCCGCCTGGGTGAATCCGGCAGCGGCCAGAGCCTCGCGCGCCTTCTCCAGCGCGATGCGGGCCATGCCGGCATCCCCTTTGGCTGGAACCAGCTCCGCCGCATCGTAGGGCGGCAGTTCCTCCAGAAAGAAGAAATTCGCCACGGCGGGGGCGTCGCTCAGGGTCGTGATCCGCTCCTGGATCAGCGGCGCCACCTTCAGCACCTTCTCGCGGTCCGCTTCGAAACCCGCCGCCCGCAGAAAAGGCAGCAGGCGCTCCGCCAGTTCGGTCACCGGCAGCTGGCGGATGTAGTAGCCGTTCAGATGATCCAGCTTCTCGTAGTTCCAGACCGCCGGCGAGGCGTTCACCCTCTCCAGGCTGAAGCGCTCGATCAGCTCCTGGCGGCTCATGATCTCGGTCCTGTCGTCAAAACTCCAGCCCAGCAGCGCCAGGTAGTTGATCATGGCCTCCGGCAGGTAGCCCATCTCTTCGAAGCGGCGCACGAACACCGGCATCACCCGCCCGTCCGGAGCCCGCGACTCGCGCTTGCTCATCTTGCCCTTGCCCGTTGGATTCAAAATCAGCGGCAGGTGCGCCATCACAGGCGGTTCCCATCCCAAGGCGCGGTAGAGATGCACGTGCAGGGGCAGGCTGTTCACCCACTCGTCGCCCCGCAGGATGTGGCTGATCTTCATCAGCCGGTCGTCAACCACGTTGGCCAGGTGGTAGGTTGGGATGCCGTCCGATTTCATCAGGACGGTGTCCTGCAAGTTGGCGTTCTGAAACGTGATATCGCCCCGGATCAGGTCGTGTACCGTGATCTCGCCGCTCTCGGCCATCCGGAAGCGGACCGTATGGGCCTCGCCCCGCGCCGCCCGAACAGCCGCCTCTTCCGGGTCCAGCTTCCGGCAGAAACGGTCGTAGCCGGGATTCTGCCCCTTCTCCTGCAATTCGCGGGAGACCGCTTCCAGGCGTTCCGGGGTGCAGAAGCAGCGGTAGGCGCGGCCGCTTTCCAGCAGCCGCCGCGTGTGTTCCCGGTAGATCTCCAGGCGCTGCGTCTGCACGTAGGGGCCGTATTCGCCGCCCGTTTCCGGACCTTCGTCCCAGTCCAGGCCGAGGTAGCGCAGGCCCCGCAGCAGCCAGTTCAGGGCCTCCGGGTTGTATCGCTTCTGGTCGGTGTCTTCAATGCGCAGGACGAAGCGGCCGCCGTGATGGCGCGCGAAAAGGTAATTGAACAGCGCGGTCCGGGCGCCGCCCACGTGAAAATCACCGGTCGGGCTGGGGGCGTAACGCACCCGCACGGCTTCGGAGGGTATGGCCATTGTTTGCCTGGTCTCTCACCGCGCAGGGCGATCCAGCCACTCATCGCGCCGGCGGAAACAAAAGCGCCATCGAGAAGGAAGCGCCCGGCCGGGACACTCCCCGGGCGAGGCCTGCAAATGGCGCATCTATTTCAGTGTAACTGATTGCCAGGGGGCGTTCAGGCGATTTCCAAAAGGGCCCACCCGGGCAGGGTCGCGGGCTTGTTGCCCAGGAAGACCACCCGGCGGGTCTTGGGGAAGGGAAGCCCGCTCTTCAACGGCCGCTCATACAGCGGGGTCTGGCGCAGGACCTGCTGGTATTGCTCCGTGTCGGTCTTCACCCAGGGCGTCTTGGCCAGCATGCCCGTCCCCCACCCGATGGAGAGCAGGCAGGCGGCGCCCGGGGCCTGGCCGGCTTCGTTCAGCCGGTTTTCGACCGACGCCAGGCTCTCCGCGACCCCCTGCAGCCCGGTCCAGCCGGCGTACTGCTTCTGGGAGGCGATCAGTTCGGCCGCGTAGGCGTTGGCGGCACGGAACACCCGCGTCCGGTCCACCGGACCGTTCCATCGCAGCGAGCGCCATACCTCCGGCCGGGAGAAGAACTCCCGCTCCTGCCACTCCCCTTCGAAGACCGTTCCCGGCGTCGCCATCTCGGCAAACCAGGGTGTGGATTCCTCCGGCCGGCGGCCATCCACGGTTCCCCGGGGGCTGAGCTTCCAGGCCAGGGTCAGGCCGCCGCCACGCGATTCCAGCGTGGCCACCCGCAGCATGTAGATCTTGAACTGAGAGTTGTCGACCGGGGCTGAATCGGCCACGGCCAGGGCTCGCATCCGGCTCGCTCCCGCGGAACCCAGCACGTGCTCCTCGGGACCCTCGGCCGGATTGCGCGGTGCGCGCCCGGCCTCGAGGCGCGCCGCTACCTCGCTGAGCAGGTTCTCCCGCAGGCCCATGAACATCATCCCGGTTCGCAGCACGCCCTTGATCGCCGACCCGGGTAAGTATGGGCCCGCAATGCCGCTGCTGAAGGTTGGGATCTGGATGCTGTCCCCCGTGGCCCGCTGCCAGTAGCCGGTCGAAGCCGGGTCCTCGAAAGGAATGCGCCGGTCGGCGAAATTCTGGGCGAACCCGCCCCAGGAAGCGAAGTCCAGTTTGTCGGCCCGCTTGAGCTGGGTCAGATATCCGTCCAGTCGCGGGCCCTTGGCCAGCAGCCGGAAGATCCGGCGCTGGTCCAGAACGTTCACGTGGTCCTTCCAGACCATGTAATCGATCGGCGAGAGGCGCCGGCCGTCGCCCACCAGCAAGGGCGTCAGGCAAGTAAGCCGGTATCTCATTCCTTCTCCCGCTCCTGCGGACCTTCCGCCTCCGCCTCCCGGCCAGCCTCGTCCGGCGGCTGGGTGCTGACGGCCGGCGGCTCCTCCCCGGACGGCGGCTCCTCCGCCTCCTCAATCCGCGCCGTGACCTGCTCCTGCGCCCCGGCCTCTGCCAAGCCCGGTTCCTCCGGCACGGCCGCCGCCTCCGGCTCTCCCGCCGGCTGGGTGCTGACGGTTGTGGGCTCTTCGGCGGCCGGCGGCTCTTCCGCCTCCTCAACCAGCGCGGCCACCTGCTCCTGCGCCCCCACAGCCGCCTCGCCCGGTTCTTCAGGGCCAGTAACTGACGGAGCCGT